>JAHIHG010000044.1 GCA_018898425.1 Nanobdellota archaeon
GACTTTTGAGGGGGGCAATAATTGTTAAAGATAAAGATCAAAATAAGATATTATTAGCGTTAAAATCTCATAAAGTTCAACCGAAAGTATTTGAAATAGGTATAAAATCTTCTATTTTACATTAATCATACAACACAGCACTATTTGTAAATTAAACATATTAATGCAGCACTTTACAATAAACTTATATTAATTTAAACTGATGTGTTTAGTTTTATTCTTAAAATTTGGTTATTAAAGTATTAAAATAAAATGGTTTTTTATTAATTAATTGATACCATGTGAGTTAATATTATGTTTTAAACCAGATTTAATACTATTTGTTTAACCCTTATCACAATAATTTTTAAAAATAACTGTTGTTATTTGTTTAATGGCTAGTTTTAAAATTTTTTCTCATGATTGTCAATTTTTATATAATGAATTAAAAGAAAGACAAAAAGAATGCAAAGGTGTTGAGGGGCATATTATTGCAGACCCAAGCACTAATTTTTGCTATTATTGTTATCAACATTTAGATTACACAGAATTAGGATTATTCAAACCATTAAAAAAAGAAATTAATCTGGAAAGGGAAATTAAAATTCAAAAATCTATTGATTTATTTGATGGACTTCTTTCTTTAGAATATGAATTATTTGGTTTTTTTGAATAATTTCTGCAATTATTAATTAAATGTGTCTCCAGATTATAATAATTTTTAAAAACTTACAATTCTAACTTTTTTCATGAGTTTTGAACAATTTTTAAATAAATCAGGGTTTTTATCAAAAAGATTAAATTCCATATACCTTGAATGTGAGGGTTCTCAAGGACACAAAGAGCCAGATATAGAAAATAATTATTGTAATTATTGTCACAGGCATTTAGTATTTGAAACAGAATCTCAAAAATATTATGATTTTTTTAGAGGATTATCTATTTTAGAACAAGAAGATATAAGTGAAGTTAAATCTAAACAACAATACCCTTGGTATAGAAAACCTGATATTGCTCCTTGCGCTAATCAAAGGAAAAGGACAATGATTGAAAAAAGAATTTTAGATGAGGTTTCAGGAGTTGAAAAACTCCTCAATTTCAATTAATCTCTTTATCTTAGCTTCTCTTTCTTTTCCTGTAATTCCGCATTTAAAAAAATTAGCCCCAAAACCAAAAGCCAAGTCTGCCAGGATTGTTTCAGGTGTTTCCCCGCTTCTATGAGAAAAAATAATTTTTATATTATTTTTTTTTGCAATATCACAAACTTTTTTCACTTTTAATAATGAACCATTTTGATTTGGTTTAACAATTATTCCATTAATGCTTTTTTTTCTAATGGCTTTTTCAAGAAGTTTAGGATTTGTAACAGTTAAATCATCACCAATTATTAATCTGTCTGGAAATTTTTTGAGCAATTCTGAGAAACTTTCAAAATTCTCTTCACCAAAAGGGTCTTCAATATAAAATAAATTAAAATTTTTAATTAAATTTTTTAAATAATTTAATTGTTCTTTTTCATCTCTTTTAAGCATAGGATTAAAATAATTATATTTTTTTCTTTTATAAAAACTTGAAGCTGCAATATCCACTCCTATTGGGATTTTCAAGTCATTTAAAACATCTAAAACTTGTTTTTCATTTAAAGAAGTTGTCCAGGCATCTTCATCATTTTTTTCACCTTTGAATTTTTCATCTTTTTCTTTAAGAATTTGCTTTAAATTTTCTTTTAATTTTCTTATTTTAGCAAAAGAATCTTTAACAGATTTTAAATTAGGTATTAATAAAAATTCCTGAAAATCTGGTTTACACCCACTATTTTTATTAAGGGGTGATGTAGAATCAGAATGTTTCCCTCCTCCAATACAATTTCCCACTAATCTTGGAAATGATTTAGATTTAGGATTAATCACTTGCCAAATTTGTTTGTTTTGTTCTTTTGCTATTGCTTTTAACACAGCTGATTCTAAAGCAAAAATAGTGTTTGCTCCAACATGCCCCTCAACAATGTCTTCAATTCTTCTTAAATCTTCAAATTTTTCAATAACTTCTTCTGTAAAATAATCTTCAAAATCTTTTATTGCTTTAATATCTCCCTCAATATTTTTTTTATATGATTTTGCTTCTCTTTTGCCCTTAGATTTTCCATTAGGAGCACTTGCAGAAAAATTTCCAATATTTGTTTGAATTAAAACAAGAATTGTTTTTTCCTTACGAGAATCTAATATTGCTTTTGCTGAAACTTTTTTAATTATCACCATAACTTAAAAATAAAGTTTAATTTATATAGATTTGGATTGGAAAATAAGTACATAGCACCTTACCATTATTAATGTGTATGGATATTGGTAAAGAAGACTATTGAGGATTAATCAAAAATTTGGAGGCAATCTCCCAAATAATCAAGGAGAGAGGATTTTAAAAGTAAAATTAAATTAAAAGGATTTATAGAGTTGTTAATAAAGAATTTTTATTATTATGGTTAACTTAATAAATAATCATCTATTCTGGATTTAATGTATAAGATATTTACAGCAAATTCTAAAACTGAAAAGAGGCTTAAAAATTATCTTCATGCTAAAAAAGATATTAAAGATAAACTGGAAAGATTAAAAATCAATCCAAGAAAAGAGCTTGGGGCTCATCCTTTGCATGGAAGACTTAAAGGAAAATGGGGTTGTTGGCTTGGGAGTAATATAAGAATGATATATAGCATTGATGATATTAATTATAGAATTATAGTTGAAGCAGTTGGATCGCATAAAATCTATTAAATGTTCATTTCTTTTATATTGCCTTCTTCAATATTTCTTTCACTTTTTATAATCTGGTTCATTAAATCAGGATTTTGAAGTATTTCTATTGTTTCTTTCATGCCTTCATATTCTTTAACTGATATCCTCATCATTTGTTTTTCCATGTCATTTATAGAGAGAATTTCTATTTAAACTTTTCTATGGAAATTTTAAAAGGGGAGTAAAGTTTAATTTAGAGATTTTTTACATATAATTTGATTAAAGATATCTTTTTAAAAAATTATCTTCCCCTAACTGAGAAAAATGCTCCAACTAATCCAATTAAAAATAACACTCCCCCAATTAGATTAGAAGCATTATTAGATAAATTTCCAACGGCATTGCCAGTTAAATTAGGGGATAAAAATAGTAATCCTCCCCCAATTAATGCAACCAAAAAAAGTTTTTTTAATAATCCTTTATCTATCTTGGAGGTTTCTCCATCATATTTTTTCACATCCATACCATAATAACAATCTAGATCGTCATACATTTTTTCGGCTAATTTCCCTAATTCCTTGCCTTTTTCCCCTCCAACTTCTTCTGCTACTTCCATACAAGCAATAGCCTTTTTTTGATAGTTTTGTATATCACCAATCACATTCTTACCACGCTTACCCCATAATGGAACTTCTTCGGAATCCTGCATTGCATTATCCCTTTTTCCGGAATTTACTAATTCTTTCCATAGATCAATATCTCTTTTTAAACCTTCAATATATTCATCATATCTTTTGAATTTAGAATTTCTTTTTATCATTCTTTTTATGTCCTTTTTCTCCCAAAGTATTTTGTTCTCAAATTTATCATATGAATCTTTTTCACCTTTAAGATTTTCATATAAAAAATTTTCTTTTTTTGCCTTATTATAATCGTTTAAATAAATTTTTTTGTCCATATTAAATTCATCATCCTCTTAGTTATAACTAGTGCTTTTATGTTTTTAAAACTTTTTATTTAATTTACCAATCTTCTCTTAAGCTCATTCATAATATCAAACTCTCCAATAAAATAAATCAACTTAATTTTTTTGTTGTTTTTATTGGGAAAAATCAATGCTCTAACTCTCGTTTAGATTATCGTGGTACAATTGGCGGTGGATTAGTTAGTCTGAATAACCCATTAATTTCTTAACTTCATCAATTAAATAATAGACTTCTTTAGATTCACAAATAAAGCCCACATTAGAATTTCTAATATAAATTAATTATCTAAAATTTGTATTCTTTGTCATGAAATTCTCCAGATTCATCTTTGATGGTGTATTTAAATCCAGTCCCATCTTCTAAAATATCAGTTGGAAACATTCTTCCGCTTCTGAAATTTTCATCAAGCACTTTTACTAAGCCCCCTTCTTTTCTAAGTACATATATAGTGTCATGTCCATATCCGCTTCCTGATGTTTGGATTCCAATAACTGCTACTCCAGCTTCTTCATTCACATACAAATCTGAACTTGAACCATATTCCCCACGTTTTCTTAATCTGGCTTTTGTTTCTTGGGCTAATTCTTTAAAATTTTTTTCCATTTTTTAAGACCTCCTTATAATTATCTTTGAATTTTTTTGTTTTCATTTTATTCCTATTTATTCCAATTTTCAATTTTTGTGTTTAATTCATTTACAATCTCATTCATTACTTCACCTAAACTTCTGCCACAATTATTAGTTAATCTTCTTGAAGTATCATATTCATAAAAACTCTCTGAAAGATATCCGCGTGTAATTTGACATTTTTTACCAATCCAATCTTTTTCGGTAAATGTCATTGTAATAGGATACAGGCTAGGGTAGTTTTCACCATAAAATGGTCCTTTTCTTATTACTTTAATGCATTTTGGAGCCTCTCCACTCACTGTTAAATAAGATACTAAACTATTTCCATCTCCTCTTCGAGATAATAAATCTTTAAGATAATTTTGTATCTTTTTAGGTGTAGCAACTTTTTCCTTTAGAGTAATAAATTCCCCTAACTTAGCAAATACATTTTTTGTATATTTTGGGACATTGTGATATTTTTGTTTAAATTGACTTCTAAATATTAAGTTCATATCTCCTGTTCCAAGAGGAGCACCTTTAGATCCTGTTCCTCCTTTTTCAAGAGGATACCATCCTACTCCTCCAACGTGTATTTCGTTAGTATCTCTATTATAAGTTAAATATGCTCCATCAGGGATGGCATCTGAAGGAAAATTAACATATTTTTTAACTCTTAATGTTTGAAGTATCTCCATCGGCCACTGATCAAATAATCTATATCTTTTCTTTTCCATCTCAATTAATTTTTTAGTTAATTCTGTATTTGGTTCAATTTTTTCAGAAACATAATATTTTTTTGGTTCAATTATTACTTCTCCATCCCATGTGTCATGATTTCTATGAATTACTCCATCCCAATAGTCTGTTACCCTGTCTCTACTAAGAGATAAGCTAAAACGATTTGAAGAATTAGCTATTTTTTCAAGATTAATTTTATGATTAGAATGAGTAATTTCTGTTTCCTTTGTGCGCCTTAAGCCAGAATAGTTTCTTGTTGATGGGGGTAAATCAGGTATTCCTCCATCATCTCTTCTGCTATTCCTTGAATGCACTGAACTTGACACATTATAATATCTCATCTTAGTTTCCACCCCCATCTCCAATTAAATATTTTCCAAGCATTTCTCTAAACTTTTCAAAGTCAAGTCTTTTATTTGTTACTTCATTTGCTCCTTTTTGCAATGCTTCAACTGCTATATCTAATGCAGTGTTAGAGGTATTAAGCACAATTGGGGTTTCTTTGTCAAATTTTCTAATTTGTTCTATTGCATAAATTCCACTGTTTCCATAACCATCTTTCATCTGATTATCAGTAACTATTAATGCATATTCATTCTGCTTGGCTTTTTCTATTTCTTCATTTGCATTTAAGGCAAAATCTGTTTCATAGTTCTTAAAGAAGATTTTATCTAAGATGTTTCTATATTCTACATCATCATCTGCTATTAAGACTTTTTTTGTTAAGTTATTTGTTTTCATTTTATTTTGTTTATTTATAATTTATTTAAGTATTCAAGATATATTAAACTTCTTCTTAAAAATTGCCTCAAAACCTTAATATTTACAGAAGATGTTAGTTTATTGATCAATTAAAATGTTGAATCTATCCAAGCTCTATTCTCATTGTTTTTATACAACTGATTTTTTTCATATACCTCTTCATTCCATAGCTCTTCAATTTCCCTATTTTTCTCAATTAAGTCTGCATCTTTCACATATTTTTGTTCTTGCGGATTTTGGTATTTGTTTTGTTTCATTTTTTTATGATATGGTTTAATTCTTTTATCTATAAATTTTAAAGAACCCCCTTTATAACATTTTTTTGTTGTTCATTGAGATCATAAAAAATTTTCTCAATTCCTGGTTTGATTTCTTCTGGGATTTCTGCTTCTTTTAAGAGTTCTGTTAAGGCTGTAATGCCTCCTATTACTACTCTTTCTTCATCACCAAAATTTACTCCTTTTACTCTTTCATACAAATTAAGGTATTGAACAAGTTTTTCTGCTGTATGTAAATATATATTCATTTTATTTCTCAAATACTCCTTTATCATTTATTTCATTGATTATTTCATTCATAACATCATCAAGCTTTCTTAAACGAGTAATTCTTATGTTTTTCTTTCTATGATATTCTTTTTTTATATTCTTCA
>JAHIHG010000045.1 GCA_018898425.1 Nanobdellota archaeon
ATGATTGCCACTTGGAAAAAACAAAGTAAGCCTTTATTAGAAACTATGAAGATTTATGTATGAGTGTTACCAGGTACCTGCTTCGTTTAACTTAATATAATCTAGTTCTGTTAGGTTACTTTTATCAAAATATTTCATCTTAATAAAATTATTAATCTATTTTTAAGGATTATTGTAATAGAAAAAGTTATAAATCTTTATCAATAAATAATATACTATGGATAAAAAGAAAAAACTTAGAAAATATTGGCAATTGGGATTTTTAGGATTTTTTGGGTTAAATGGAATTCCTGAAATTTTAACACAGGATTTATTTGGTTCGCTTTGGATATTATGGTTTTTGTGGTTTTTGTGGTTTATGCCTGAGAAAAAATAGAAACATATAAAAAATAAGTTAATTTTTATAATTGAAATGGAAAAATATCCGAGAGAACATTTTGTAGGTTTAGGACTTGGTTTAGGAGTTTCAATCGGATTTTTAATAGGATTAGTTTTGGGAGTTATTGCAGGAGATTTGTCAAAATCAATTATATTTGCAGGATTTGCAATTCCTATTGGGTTAATACTTGGTTTTTTTCTTGAAAAAAGATACAATAAACTTGGCATGATGAGGGAATTAACTGAAGAAGAAAAAAAGAGAAAAATTAAATTTTTCTGGATAGGATTTGCATTAGTTCTTTTAGGAATGTTTTTATTGTTTGGCATTGTTTTATTTGTGAAATAATCTGATTTTAAAACAACAAGAATTAAAAATAAAGATTTATTAAATAATACATGCAAGGTAAAAATTTTGTACTCATATTGATTGAATCTTTTTTTATATTTACTTTGGGGGGAACTTTATTTGTAATGTTATTTATTTTTATGTCTAAAATTCCAGAACCTATTGTACCTTTGTTTATAATTGACAAAGTAGAAATTTTATTACCTGGTTTTTTTGATTTAAGGGGAATAATTATTGGATTTGTTTTAGCTTTATTATATTCTATTTTTAAGTTTTCAACAGATGTTTGAAATAATATTTATTAACAACTTAGATTATGTTTTCCGGTTTTATTTTCTAAGACAAGCTATCTAAGATTTCTTTTTCAGTTGTTGTAGTGTATGCAATATATTTATCCCCAGCACCATAAAATAAGTATATAATTCCATTTTTATTTACATGCCCTGTTGGAAATACTACTTTTCCAGAGACAATTCCGTTTGCTTCCCATGGTTTTGTTGCATATAAAAAAGGTTTTTCTGTTCTTGCCCAAATTTCTTGAGGATTGTCTGGGTTTGCTAATGCAAATCCAAATTTGTAATTTCTTTCAGGTTCCATAACAACACCATGATAAGGAATTAACATCCCTTGTTTTATTTCAAAAGGTGGGCCTGCTAATCCAATGTGACTTTTTTCCCATTTATTTTCAATTCCTAATAAAATATTGTCTTCTATATTTTGCACAGTATTTTTCCAAAATTCGTATTTTGCAAGCTCTTGAAAATCTTTAATATACACAATTTGCATATCTGGCTTTAATCTTATGATAATTCCGTAATGTTCCTTATTATTTTTGATTATTTTTTTTGGCCATAAACAGCAATCTTTAGTTGATAAAAAAGGGCTTGAAGGGGGATATGTTGCAGTAGGTGATTTTATGTTTCTTTGATTTTTTTCATTTATCCATGTTTGTTGATGATTTTTACTAGAAACTATTTCAATAGCTTCTTCTAATCCAATGTTTGGGAAATAAATTCCAAACCTGTCCCATTTTAAAATGTTTGTAGGTTCGGCTTCCTTTGTTCTCAAATACTCTGTTCTTGCATCTCCATTTTCTGGGCCATTATAATGAACAAGAAACCCATGGATAGGAGTTTCACCCCTTACATAACTTGCTCTAAGATCTTCAACACCATTTTTACCATGAGGGCTTTTTGGTTGGAAAACTAATTCTTCCAAAGGATATTCTTTTGAATCTTTTTTAATCCTAATTTCTTTCCCTTCTATAATTGCTTGGTTTCTAACAATACAAGAATTTAATCCATAATTATCTTGATAGATTAATCTTGATAATAAATCTATTTCATTATTTCTTTGAATAATTGCAGGATTTAGAATTCCAAGTCTTTTGAAATACCCTGCTATTTTTAATCCAAATGGGGGTTCGTCTGGTCTATCTTCTGGTTTTAGTATAATTTTTTTATTATGCATAGAATATTGACAAATTCTCCATTTTTAAGGTTTTTTTATCTTAAAATAATGAGAATTCTGATTAACAAAAAAAACAATAAATTTACTCTAAGAAATATTTTTTAACTATAAATTAACAAATTAAATAATTTGAGTAAATTAAAATAATTTAAATGTTACAGAAAAATAAAAAAAGTTAAAAAAATAAAAAAAATAAAAATTTAAATTTCAATCTAGAATCTTCTTCTCTGATTAAAATTTCTTTTTGGTCTTGGGCTTTTATCTGGGTCAAATGGTTTTGCTTCATTCACTTTGATGTTTCTTCCATCTACTTCTTTCTCATCCATCTCAGAAATTGCTTTTTTTGCAGCTGCGTCATCTGCAATTGTTACAAATCCGAAACCTTTTGAACGTCCCGAAAACTTATCTTTAATCAGTGTGACTTCTTCAGCATTAAAATCTTTGAAAAGATTTTTTAATCCTTCTTCATCAACACTAAAAGGTAAATTACCTACATATAGCTTCATATTATCCTCCTTACATATTTAATTAAGAATTAACTCCTACTAATACAAAATTGTATTCATATTTATTATTCATGATTATTTCTAAGAAAATAGGTTTTTAAAGGTTTGTGCTTATCTTTTTTTAAATTATTAATCTTAAACATCCTCTATAAAATTTTATTTACCGAAATGTTTATAAATGTAATTTTTTTTAAACTAACACTTTAAAATTATAATTATACAATGGCAAAAGAAAAACCAAACATGAATGTTGTTTTTGTAGGGCATGTTGATGCTGGAAAATCAACTTGTGTAGGTAGACTTCTATATGATGCAGGACTTGTTTCTGAGCAAGAAATGAAAAAGCTTAAAGAAGAAGCTGTAAAATATGGAAAAGTTGGTTTTGAATTTGCTTATGTCATGGATAAGATCAAGGAAGAAAGAGAAAGAGGAGTTACAATTGATTTAATGTATAAAAAGATTATGACTAAAAAATGGCAGATAACAATTATTGATGCTCCTGGACACAGGGATTTTGTTAAAAATATGATTACTGGTGCTTCACAAGCTGATGCTGCATTTTTAGTTATTGCTGCCCCTTCTGGTGTGCAACCACAAACAACAGAACATTTATGGTTATTAAGAACAATGGGTGTTAAAAATATTGGTGTTGCAATTAATAAAATGGATGCTGCTAAGTATAGCGAAGAAATATTTAATAAAGTTAAAGAAGAAGTTGGTAAATTATTAAAAGGTGTTGGAGTTAATCCTGAAACAACTCCATTTATTGCTTGTGCGGGATTATTAGGAGAGAATGTTGTTAAAAAATCAGATAAAATGCCATGGTATAAAGGCCCAACAATTTTAGAGCAGTTTGATTTATTCCCTGCTCCAGAAGTTCCAACTAATTTAGCTATGAGAATGCCTGTTCAAGATGTTTATGAAATTACTGGTATTGGAACTGTTCCTGTAGGAAAAATAGAAACAGGAATTATGAAACAAGGCATGAAAGTTATTGTGTTGCCTGGAAGAACTGGTAAAGGAGTTGCAGGAGAAGTAAAAACTATTGAAGCTCATCATGAGACATTACCAGAAGCTCAGGCAGGAGACAATGTTGGAATTAATATTCGAGGAGTAGGTAAAAAAGATATTGCAAGAGGAGATGTTATCTGTGATGCAGCTAAACCTATTCCAATTGTTGAAGAATTTATTGCTACAATAACTGTGATAAATCATCCAAGTGTGTTGGCAAAAGGATATACTCCTGTGTTTCACATACATACTGCTCAAGTTCCTTGCCAATTTGCAGAATTAATTGCCCAGATTGACCCAAGAAGTGGGGAAACAATAAAAGAAAGTCCTGATTTTCTTAAAAATGGTGATACTGCAAGGGTAAGAATAAAACCTCAGGGAAATGTGTGTTTAGAAACTCAAAAAGAAAATCCTTATATGAGTAGATTTGCTGTAAGAGATGCTGGGCAAACAGTTGCTGCAGGAATGTGCACAGAAATTGTTAAAAAGAAATAGATTTTTTGAATTGTTTTTAAAATAATAGATTATTTTATGAATTCTTGATTATTTTCTATTTCAATAATTCTTAAATACCCTTATTTCCTTGAAAATAATGGAAAAAAATAACTTAGAAAATAAAACTCATGTTGTTGTAGATGCTATTAAGAGTCTTGGGCATAAAGCTTCTTTTGGTTTGTTAATTAAAAAAATAGTGAAGGAATGCGGCTATCATAATGAAATTAAAGCTGTTAATTTGATTGAAGAAGCTAAAGCAAAAGGCATAATTATTCCAGGCTATGGTGGGGATGTTCCGGGTGGTGGAAAGTATTATATGCTTTCTTATGATTAAATTAAAAAGAAAGACCAATATAATATATAATAATTCTTAAAAAGACTTAACACGTTTTAAATTCATGATAAATTTTATGTCAAAAACTGATATTGAAAAAAGTTTAAAAGATAAAGGGGATTTTGTTAAAATAGATCATTTAACAAGAATTTTAAATAACCCAATTCCAACTGATATTAAAAAATTTGTGTATTTAAAATTAGCAGAAGTTTATGAAAAAAGATTTATGTTTAATAATGCTGCAAAAATGTACGAGCATATCGCGATTATTTCTATTGCTTTTTTTGAAAAAATAAAATATCATTTAAAAGAAGCAGAAATACTGATTAAAACAGGAGATTTTAACCAGGTTGAAAATGCTGTAAAAAAAGCTATGCATAATGCAAATATTATTGAGAAACAAGATATTTATTATTCTATGAGGGATTTATACAAAAAACAGGCAGAAGTTTATGAAAGGGATTTAAAGAGAAATCATGCTTCAAAAATTTATGAAAAGCTTTTGGAAATGAATTTAAGTGCAATTGAAAGGGATAAAATCAAGGAAAAATTACTTAATTTATATGAAAAATTAGGTAAATTTAAAGAGGCTTCACATTTGAAAAAGTTTGGAAAAGGGAATTGCGGATAAAAGGTGGTTGGCATATAAAAAAAATGTGAAATTGTGGGGAGATTAGGGTTAATTAAAAAATATATTTTGCATAATCTAAAACATTATAAATAAATATCTCTAAAAGAGTGCATGTTATCTTTATTCGGGAAAAAGAAAGAACTAGAACCTGTAACTCCAAAACAAAGGTATCCATGCCCTTTTTATGGGTTTCATATGGCAATGGAGATGCTTATGGATCAATCAGGAAATCAATGCGCTTTAATTACTAAGTCTTATAGTCCATGTAAAATGAAAATAAGTAATCAAACTCCTAATTGGAATAAATGTCAATTTGTTGGTGAAAAAAATAGAAAAGCGTTAGAAACAATTACTGATAACTTCATAATTTTTCCAGATGAATTCTTTCCTAAGGGGGCAAAGTCATGGAAAGGCATGGCTTTTAAAGATTGGCAAAATTATATTATGAAGCAAGAAACTAGTCCAAAATAATCCAAACCTTTAAAAACTATTTTTTTGTCAATTAGTAATTAGAAAGATATCATAATATTATATTATTATAATCACAATCACATTCGTTAGTCAAATTTATTTATTAGTGTAAGTGAATTTATAAGAGATGTTTTTCTATATGGCTCTTTAAAGAGCTTTTTAATTAAATTAAAAATAAAAAAAATATGGCAAAAATAAGTCCAGTATCAATAAAATACATGATACATGCAAATTTTGAAGCTGAAGGTGCTTTGGAAAAACCTGATGTAATTGGCGCTTTATTCGGGCAGACCGAGGGTTTGCTTGGTTCTGATCTGGAAATGAGAGAACTTCAAAAAGAAGGAAAAATAGGCAGAATAGAAGTATCTTTGGAAAGAAAAGGCAAAACAACAATAGGTTCTATTAATATTCCCACTGCACTGGATCAATCAGAAACAACTTTAATTGCTGCAGCAATAGAAACAATTGAAAGAATTGGACCTTGTGATTCTCAAATAGAAGTAGAAAGAATTGAAGATGTCAGAGGAAGTAAAAGAGATTACATAATTGAGAGAGCAAAAAAATTAATGGGAGAAATAAAAGGTTCAACTGATTCAAGGGAAATTTCAAATGAAATCAAAGATGCTGCAAAAATAGCAGGAATCAAGGAATATGGCAAGGAAAAACTTTCATGCGGAGATATTTCAGAAAAAGAATTAATTGTTGTTGAAGGAAGAGCAGATGTGCTTAATTTAATGAGAAATGGGGTTAATAATGTAATTTCCATGAATGGCACTAAACTCCCAGAATCTATCAAAGAATTAGGTAATGAAAAAGAACTTACTCTTTTCATAGATGGTGACAGGGGTGGAAGACTAATTGCTCAAAATGTTGTTGATAATGCAGTTGTGAAATATATTGCAATTGCTCCTGATGGAAAAGAAGTAGAAGAATTAACTGGAAAAGAAATTTTAATGAATTTAAGAAAAAGAATTCCAGTAAATGAATTTTTTCCAAATAATAAGAGCAATAACTATTCAGAGGAAAAACCAGTTCAAAAAATTGATTTAAGTGATGAAAATAAGGAAAAATTAAAAGAAATTTCATTAAAGATTCAGGGAACAGATAAGGCAGTTTTTTTAAATGATGCCTTAGAATCAATAAAAGAAGTTTCAGTTTCAAGATTGAACGGCATTTTAAGAAGAACTTCTGAAAAACCAGCAATAATTGTTATTGATGGAACTGTTACAAGTTCTATTATTAATGCAGCAGAAGATGCAAAGTGCAAGGTAATTGTTGCAAAGAATTTCGCAACAACAGATACTAATATCAAATTATTAAGTTTATAATTTTAGAATCCCCAAAAGAAAATTGGGGATTTTTATTTTTTTAATATAATTTAGTTTTATTCTTCAAATCAAAAATCCTATAAACCCTTGTTTCTTTTTTTAAATATGACAATTAAATTTGGACCTGCAGGATTAGGAGGGGTGAAAGATGCTATTTCTAATCTGGAGATGTATCATGAGCTTGGATTAAAAGCATGTGAAATTGCATTTACTTATGGAATTTATATCAAGAAGAAAGAAGATGCTTTGAAAATAGGAAAAGCTGCAAAAAAACTTGGAATTAAATTAAGCATCCATGCTCCATACTGGATTAATCTTAATTCAAAAGACAAGGGAAAAATAGAAAAAAGCAAGGAAAGAATTTTACAATGTTGTGAGATTGGAACTTATTTAAATGCTTCAAAAGTTGTTTTTCACTCAGGTTATTATAATGGATTTGAAAAAGAAAAAAGTTATGAAAATATAAAAAAAGCTATTTTAGAAATTCAAAAAATCAGAAAAGAAATTTACCCCAAAGCTTGCTCCTGAAACAACTGGCAAGAAAAATGTTTTTGGAGACATAGACGAAATTTCACAGCTTGTAAAAGACACTAAGTGTAATTTTTGCATTGATTTCGCACATATTCTTGCAAAGTATAAAAATTATGAGTTTGAAAAAATAAAAAAACAATTTATTCAATATGATGACTGGCATGTTCATTTTTCTGGAATAGAATACGGGGAAAAAGGTGAAAAAAAGCATATTTCAACACCAGAAAATGAGTTTGAAAAAATCATTAAATTTTTATTAAAACAAAAAAAAGTAGTCATAATTAATGAATCCCCCAACCCTGTAAAAGATTCAGTGATGGGACTGAAAATTTATGAAAAACTTTAGTTATAAAAATTATTCACTGGATATCAAGACATTCAGTTAATTTTTTAACACTTAAAAATTACTTTATACTGTCGTCACCATAAAGTTTATAAATGATTTCTTTTTGCTTATAATTACAGAAAACAATGTTTTCTGTGTAATTAAATATTAAAAAATGAACATGAATACAAAGAACATTTTGGTTTCTTTTTTAGCAATTGTAAGTGTTTTGTTTTTAGTTGCTACTATAAGTGCAGCTGAAATAACTGGCACAATTGATGTGACAATTAACAGCATTGATGTTGAAACTGACAATATTGCAGTAATTGCTGGTGAAACAATAACTGTAAAAGTTTATTTCACTTCAGATGTTAATGCTTCAGATGTTAGGGTAAAGGCTGAAATTGAAGGGGACAAAATAGATGTTGATGATAGAACTGTGTCTTTTGATATTGAAGATGGAAAAAGATATAGCAAAACATTAACACTTAAAATTCCGTTTGAACTTAGGGATGAAGTTAGTGAAGATCTTTCTCTTAACATTCAAATCTGGAACGGAGATCACAAAACAGAAAGAGAAGACATTACTTTAAGAGTTCAAAGACCTACATATAAAGCGGACATCAAGTCAATATCTATGAGCAATTCTGTTGAAGCTGGAGAAACAATGCCAGTGGATATTGTTTTAAAGAATATTGGTTATAATGACTTAGATGACTTGTATGTAACTGCTGTTATTCCTGCATTAGGTATCTCACAAACATCTTATTTTGGAGATTTAGTTTCAATTGAAGATTCAGATGACGATGATGATACTATAAGCGGAAGACTTTATCTTAAAGTTCCGTATGATGCAGAAGCAGGTATCTATACTTTGGAAATAGAAGTTGAAAATGATGACTTGGTACACAGTGAAATTAGACAAGTTATTATAAAAAATGACCTTTCTGAAAGCGTGATTGTAACAAACGATGTGGCAACAGTTGGTGTTGGTGAAAATGCTGAATTTAACTTGTTAATTGTTAATCCTACAAACAAGTTAAAAGTCTACAGAGTTATTACAGAATCTAGTGGAAGTCTTTCTTCAAGTGCTAGTCAAACTGTTGTAGCTGTTACTGCTGGTTCAAGTAAAACCGTTACAGTAACTGCAAATGCAAATTCAGCTGGAGTGTATACATTTAATGTAAATGTACTTTCTGGAGATGAACTTGTTAGCTCAGTGGCTCTTAAGGCAGATGTTGAAGGTAAAACTTCAGTAACAAACTCAATTGTGGTATTAACAATAGTTCTAATAGTAGTATTTTTAGTATTACTAGTAGTATTAATTGTATTAATATCAAAGAAACCTGAAAAAGCAGAAGATTTTGGAGAAAGTTATTACTAATTTTTCTTTTTTATTTTTTTATTTTTTTTCTTACTTTCTCCTTTTTTTCCCCTTATTATTGAAAATGAAAACAACAAAAAAATGATATTAAATAGGAATAAAAATATAAAACTAAAATGTACATAGCAAAATATTGGATAAAAGGAATAACTTCTGAAGCTAATTCAAATGTAAAATCTTGTTTAGAAGCTAAATTTAATTTTAGACAAGAGATTGCTCCAAAAGAGAAGAATATTATTAAAAGTATAATTAAGAATGGTTTAAGGCATTATTTAAGTAAAAAGGGTTTTGGTAAAATTGAATCAGAATCATCCTCACAAGAATATATTCATTTAAATAATCGCAATGAAATAATTATAAATACTTACTTTTTTAACTTAGGTTTTAATTTAAATATGGAAATGAAAGGAGAAGTTCCAAGAAAAGAAATGTTTGATTTAGATGATTTGAATAATTTTATTTTAACTGGCGATGCATTAAAGAATAGTGCAAGACATGGCAGAGAATTATTTTAATAATAATTTAATTAATTCTTATAGATTCTGCCACGAGGACCTATATCTAATACAAGGATTACCAATCAATAGAACAATAGCTTAATTTTCCTTTGAACTTTTTTTGTTCTTGTTTAAAATGTTTTCTGCAAAGATAACTCCACCCTTTATTTTTGGGATAAACTTCCTTATATGCTTTATTCTTACATTTTCCCTTGTAATCACATAAAGGCACTATTTTTTTATTTAATTTTTTATTGCTAATTGTGCTTTTCATTAAAATGCATAGATATTATAATGTATAAATCTTTTGTTTTATTTCTCAAACAAAAGGCACAAAAATAAATCCTGGAATTTGTTTTTGAATTATTAATTTATTATTTATTTTTTGATATGCAATTAAGGACTGTTCATGTCTGGGACCAACAGGAGCAACAATGATTCCTTTGTCTTTTAATTGACTTACAAGTGAATCAGGTATTTTTTCACAGGCAGCACTTATTAGAATATTGTTGAATGGAGATTTTTCTTTAAGTCCAAACATACCACTTTTGCTAAATACTTTAATATTTTTAAAATCCTTTAAATTTTCTCTGGATTTTTCAGCAAGCTCTTTTATGATTTCAACTCCAAAAACTTCTCCATTATCCCCCACTATTTTAGAAATCAAAGCAAGAACATAACCGCAACCAGAGCCTATTTCAAGAACTTTTTGAGATTTTTGCAAACTTAATAAAGACAGCATCATTGCAATTGTATATGGTTGAGAAATTGTCTGCCCCTTCCCAATAGGCAGGGGAATATCTTCATAAGCATTTGATGTTAATTCTTGTGGAATAAAATCTTCTCTTTTAACACTTTCAAAAGCATTGAGTATTTGCTCTGAAAATCCTTTTTGTTTCAGGCTTTGCAGGAGCTGGGTTTTGTTCATGCAGAAATAAAGAATATAAATCTTTATAAAATTAGAGTTATCATCAATACATTATTTTTTATAGCAATTCCTCAAATTCTTTTCTTGAGATTTGAACATCTTTCTTAATTATTTTGTTTAATAGTCCAGCTCCAATATTTTCATTTGAATGATGTGGAACAACTGTTGTTCTTCCATCTGCATGTCTGAAAAACATATGACTTCCTTGTTGTCTGATAAATTCAAAACTTAATTTTTTAAGAATTTTTGATAATTGTACTGCATCAAGTTGTGGCAGTTTTGCCATTTTATACCTCTATTTTTTGTATGCCAATGAATTTGCTTTGTATTGCAATATCTGGTTTTTCACATTCTAGATAAAGAGCAATTGCTTCTTTTGTTCTTTTAATAAGTTTATCCATAGTTTTTGCCTGGGTGTGGCATCCCGGCAATCCAACTACT
Organism: Nanobdellota archaeon; assembly: GCA_018898425.1. Classification (GTDB taxonomy): domain Archaea; phylum Nanobdellota; class Nanobdellia; order Pacearchaeales; family GW2011-AR1; genus JAHIHG01. The sequence continues at coordinate 11,077 of JAHIHG010000045.1, forward strand.
TCAGATATGAAATAACCATCTTCATCTTTTTCAATTATTATGTTAAAGTTAGCCATGTTAGTAATAACTTGAAAGAGTATATAAAATTTGTGTAATTAAAATATTTAAATCAATTAATGGATAAAATTAAACCTTCAATGAAATAATTTTGCTTATTCCGTTATGCATATCAAAAGAACCTAAGCGGTTCTTTGGAATCTCCCTTCCTTTGCGGTGAAGCGATTTCTTCACACTCAAACCCACCCCCCAATTAAGGGCAATAAAAGGCTCGTGTAAACTTTCGACCTCCGCCGAAAATCGCATGCAAGATGCAAATTAAACCTTTAAGCTAATCATCTTGCTAAACCTTCAATGAAATAATTTTGCTTATTCCATCATGCATGCTTATTCCATAAAGATTTGTTGCATTTGTGATAACTTCATCATTATGTGTTATTACAATATATTGTCCTCTTCTCATGTACTTGGTTAATAATCCTGCAAGCCGTTCTGAATTTCTTTTATCCAGGGCAGCATCAATTTCATCAAGCATGTAAAAATAATATGGCTTTAGCTCCTGAATTGCAAAAATAAGGGAAAGAGCTACAAGAGTTTGTTCTCCTCCTGAAAGTGATTTTACATCAAAATATTTTCCATGCCCTAACTTGACTAAAATATTAACTCCGCCATCAAAAGGATCTTTTCTGTTTTCAAGTTCTAAAAATACCTGCCCTTTTGTGCTTAACTGGGAAAAATTTCTTGAAAAAATTTCATTCAAAGAATTAAGTGTTTGCAAAAAAGATTTTTTCTTTTTTATATCAATGTCATGGATTATTTTTAAAACACTTTGCTTTTCTTTTTCAATAATGTCTACTTTTTCTTTTATTGTTTCGTATTCGTGCTTGATAGAATCATAAATTTCCAGGGAGCGCAAGTTAACAGAGCCAATTCTTGAAAGAATCTCCTTTGTTTTTTGTAAATGAACAATTAAACCCTCTTTGTTTGATTTTATTATTTCTATGTTTGGAAATTCAAGCATTTCAGTTTCAAAATTTTCAATTTCTGCATCTATCCTTGCTTTTTCAATTTTAAAATTATTAATCTCTTGCTCTGTATTATGAATCATGTTTTGCTTGATTGACAAGTCATATTCATTCTCTCTTATTTGTTTTTGCAATAATTCTCTTTCAGAAATTAATTTTTCAAATTTTTTGCTTAATATCTCTTCTTGTTTTTTTAGTTTATCCAATACTTTTTCTTTTTCACTAATTAATTTTTTTGATTCCTGATACTCTTCATTGAAATTTTCTTCATCTCTTATAATTTGCTTTAAAGAAATTTTTGCACGCTCAAGCTCTCTTTGCTTGAATGAAATTTCAGAATTTACATTTTCTTTTGTTCTTAAGGATATTTCCTGCATTTCTATTCTTATTGTCTCATATTTTTCATCAATATGCGAATTTTCATCAAATGCTCTTTCAAGTGAAATTTTTTTTCTTTTTAATTCAGAAATCTCTTTTTTACTTTTTTCTATTTTTTCCTGAATAGATTTTATCTGCTCTTTTTTTTCATCTATGTTGGAAAATTTGATTAAATCAGATTCTCTTTTTGATATCTCTACAATTATTTGCTCAATGTCCTGCTTAAGAATATCCTTTTTTTTATAAATTTGGGTTAATTCTTTATCTGAGTTCTGAATATCTTTTTTTAATTTGATTACTAAAGGATTTATATCATTTTTTATTAAACAAACATGCTGATTTGTTATTTTGTTTTTGCAAACAGGGCAGACATCCATTTTTGAAATTTTTTCCAGCAGTTTGTTTTGTTTGTCAATTTCATGCTCATTTGTTGATGAAATTTTTTCCAGCTCTATTTCTTTTTTATTGATGGTTTCCAGCAACTCTCTTTTTTCAATCAGCAATATTTTTAATTCATTTAATTTTTTTGGAGTTGAATTTTTATCAAATAACTCTACTGATAATGAATTAATCTGCTTTAAAAGAAATCCTGATTCATGCTCATAACCCTGCAAAATATAAATTTTATCCTGCACTCTTTCTTTCACAGATTTTAATTCAGATTTAAGCATATAAAATTTTTTTCTTTGTTCCTCTAATTTTTCCAATTCCTGTTTTTTTAATTTAATTTCTTTTTCTTTTTGTGAAATTGTTGGAGATTCTTTTTGAAGTTCTTTTACCGATAATTCATTTTCTCTTATTTTTTGTTCAAGTTCTTGTTTTTGATTTTGTATTCTTGAAAGCTTACTTTGATAATTTTCCAACCTTACTCGTAATCCTGCTAAATCTGCTCTTATATTTGCTATTTCCTGATTAAGTTTTTCTTGCTCTAGTCCTGTGGATTTTTGGATTGTTGAATTTATGTTTTCTATTTTTGATTCAGAATTACTTATTGAGGATTTAATATCAAGAATTGTTTTTTTAACATTATCAATTTCTTTGTCTTTTTTATTTATACCTGTTTCTATAATTTCTTTTTCTTTTTTCTTTTTTATTAAATCATGATGAATAATGCTTGCCTTGTATTTTTTAACATCTTTTTCAAGTTTTTTAAATCTTAATGCCTGCTGCCTTTCTTTTTCAAGATTATTTAAGTAGCTTGTTCTTTCTCTAAGCACAGATAAAACTTCTTTTAATTTGCTATCTGTTTTTTCCAGTTCTTTTAGTGATTTCTGTTTTCTTGATTCATAAATTGAGATTCCCGCCACTTCTTCAATTATTTTTCTCCTTTCATCTGTGTGCATTGCCACAAAATTCTGAATTTCGCCCTGAAGAATAATATTAAATCCATTAGGGTCTATACCTATTTGAGCCAGCAAACCTAAAACTTCTTGCCTTGTTTTTGTCTGGTTTTCAATTTTGTAAATGCTCTGCCCGTTTCTTCTTACAATTCTTTTTATTGAAATTTCATTTTTTTCAATTGGAATTGTTCTTTCAGAATTATCAAAAATAATTTCAACACTTGCTTCTTTTGCCGGAGAAACAGATTTTGTTCCAAGAAAAAGAAGATTTTTTGCTTTAGTTGCTCTCATTGATTTAATGTTTAGTCTTCCTAAAACAAAACATAGGGCATCAGAGACATTAGATTTTCCGCTGCCATTTGGGCCTAGTATAACATTAATTCCTTTTGTAAATGGAAGTTCTGTTTTTCTCGGAAAACTCTTAAATCCGTGCATCACCAGTTTTTTAACATAAGTCATAAAGAAAAAAGAATAAGATTATTTTTAAACCTTATTGGAATATACTTTGTGTAAAAACATATTAAATTAAGTTAATTAAAATCTTTAATTATTGCATACATTCCGGCATAAATTCCTAATCTGCATACTTCGAGTGTAAAATGAAAAAGATATTGATTACATCTTTCTATTAAAGTTTCGTTTTCTTTAAACTCTTTGTCATCTTTTATTGCCCTTCTTATGTAAGACGTTGGAATAAATGTTAAATCAAATGTGCCTAACATTTCAACAAGATTTTTTTTCATTACTTTCTAAATAAAAAAGTGTTTAATAACTTTATTATCTTCAAAACTTCAAAGTTCTCTGTCCTAATTTATTGCAGGCATTTTTCCAGGTTATCCAGGTTTTTCTAAAAATATCTTCATCCTGATGTTTTATTGCGTGTTTTTCTAAAAATTTGCAGGTTAAAGGATCTGAACAATAACCAGAACCAATTTCACTTCCAAATTTAATTTTAAGCTTGTCCATTTCTTTTTCTCTTGTGCTTTTTGCAAGAATAGAAGCAGCTGATACAGCAACATGATTTTTATCTGCTTTGTGCTCGCATGAAATTTCAAGATTTGAGAGATTTTCTATCTTGGTTTTTAAAAAATCCTGCCATTTACTTATTGTTGGAGAAGGGCAATCAACAACAACTTTTATTTTTTTATATCCTTTATTTATTGTGTTTATTATTTTAGCGCAAGCCAATGCTTCAAGTTCGTTTAATTTAGTTCCATTTGCATTTTCACCATCAATTTCTTTTGGATAAACAATAATCACTTCAAAAGTTTCTGCTTGTTCTTTGATTATATCTGCTAAAAACTCTCTTCTTTTTTGGGTTAATTGCTTGCTGTCCTTGACTCCTAATTTTTTTAGATTAGCTTCTTTTTTTTGATCAATTAAACAGCCTGCCAAAATCATTGGGCCAATTACAGGTCCTCTGCCGGCATCATCAATTCCTAAAATTAACATATAAATTGAAAAAGATATCTATATAAAAAGCTTTGTGTAATTTATTATTTAATTACTAGTCAGGGTGTTGCTCCCATAGTTTAACGGATAAAATATTTCGTTGCGGTGAGTAAAGTTTGATAAGTCATTATTTGCTGACATAACAAGCGAGCTCGTGAATTCGAAAAGATCGGGGTTCAATTCCTCGTGGGGGCGTCCTAATCACCGTCGATAAAAAACATGAAAATAAAAGTTGGGGCTATGAACCTTTTAGTTAAATGCTCCAGAGAGGAGTTAAAGAATAAGGGCATAGTTTTTTATATTTAGTTTACTTCTTTTTAATATGGCAATCAAATGGGTTTTACTTATCGCTTTTATTGTAGTTTGTAATCTTATTGGAGCTCTTGGTGCAGTATGGACATCTTCAGATGGTTCTTGGTATAAAAATATTAATAAGCCCAGTTTTAATCCCCCTAGCTGGATTTTTGGCCCAGTTTGGACATTGCTGTTCACATTAATGGGGATATCATTATATCTAGTTTGGAATTCTCCATCATCAAAGATAAGATTAATTGCATTAATATTATTTGTAGTTCAATTTGCTTTTAATGTTGCTTGGAGTTATTTATTTTTTGGATTAAATAAGCCGGGATTAGCTTTTGCTGAAATTTTAATTATGCTAGGATTTATAATAGCAACAACAATCTATTTTTTCAGAGTAAATAAAATCTCAGGATATTTATTAATCCCTTATATTTTATGGGTTAGTTTTGCTAGTTTTCTTAATTATAGTATCTGGAGATTAAATTAATTTTATTAGAAAATAAAAAATGGTAAGAATAAATTTAATCAACCCTAAAAATTTAGCAGACCAACATTTAATTGCTGAGTATAATGAAATATTAATGCTATTAGGACATATAGATAAGTTTCCGGTAATTAAAGATCAACCTAGCGAATATTGTTTAGGAAAGGGGCATATCACCTTCTTTAAAGATAAAATAAAATATCTCAAAGAAAGACATGAATTAATTAAAAAAGAAATGAAGATAAGAGGATTTAAGATTTCTAAAACAATTAACTTAAACAAATATCCAAAAGAGTACATAAAAAACTGGAAACCAAAAGCGAAGGATAAAGAAATAATTAAGAAAAGATTAATTACTAAGATTAATCTTAAACCAGATTACTATAAGCATAATGGGGAAAAGAAGCCTAAGAATTTTTTTATTAACTTAATAAATAAGGGATAATTATCGTTTTGATTATTGCAACTATTTTATTCTTTGTTCTTCATAAACATCACAAAAAAAGAAGATATTGGATGTATGGATACTAATTTTGTTGGAGAGTTGTACCTTTAAGTTCCTGTCCTCGTGGGGGCATTTAAATCTGATTTAAAGTAATTAAAGAAATGCTAAAAATAAACAGTAGGAATTGGATTCTCTTTGTAATTTGGGTCCCACATACCTTCAGTAGGGATAGTTTCTCCTTCTTCTAATCCGCAAATTCTCAATAAATAACTATCATCTGATGAAAATTCTACACAAGAATCAGGATCATTTTTACTCAAACAATAGGCTGTTGAACCATTAAAAGTAAATTTGTAACAAAGTTGAACCTTTTCTTCATTCGTTAAATTATATTCTTGCAAATCACTTATAAGTAACCCATTATAGAATTTTAGCTTTCCCCCATAATAACATCCTCTATGATAATACCTATATGGAAAACAATCGTCAGAACTTCCATTCTCCGAGATATAACTATTTCCTTTCTCAATTTCACTTAAAACGTTTTGATATTCTTGAGAAGATTGACTTTCACTTCCACTATAAGAATAATTTTTAACTACAAACATCGTAACTATGGCTAAAAAGATAAGCAACAAAATTAAAAATAAATATTTCTTTTTCATTATTACTAAAATAAAGAGAGATTTATAAAATTATCTCAATTACGGCGTTGTCCGGAGTTTAAAAATTTAGAACCGAAAATTATTTATTCTCGAGAATATTAAAGTGAGGATGAGACAAATGATGCTTGCCCATCCTCAAAATAAACTAGAAAAACAACTAGTTAAAATTTTCCATTCTTCAAAT
>JAHIHG010000046.1 GCA_018898425.1 Nanobdellota archaeon
AGTTTTCATAATAGTAGTTACCAAGTAACTACATTATATAAATATTAGTAAACACTTATTAAGGATAAAATTTGATTTTTACAGAAGACTCTTAAAACCTGTTACCAGGTACTAAATAAACATGGGTTTGTTTATTTTGAGTAAATAATCATCTGATTATTTATTTTGTTCTTTATACTTGTAAAATAAGGTTATTTTTGGGGGGTAGATTATTTATTCCCTATTCTTAAATTGCCCCCATTTTTCAGGATGTTATTAGGGGGTGGTTTAGGAGGGTTTGAAGAGGAGTGTTGAAGGGAAATTATAACTAGTTTATTTAGTTATTAATGATTTTCCAACATAATTTTCATAATTCCTTTGAATTATGCCTAAATGTCCCATTCCGAGCTCAACTGCTTTTTCCATATACTCTTTCATAAAGTCTCTGGCCTTTTTTAATTTCTGTCGCGGACTCATAGAAATAACCCTTGCATCATCTTCATCTTCACAAAGAGTTACAGCACCATCAAAAGAATAAACTCCTGATTTTATAGAATCATATATTTTATTCACTTCATCTGCATATTTTTTTTCATATCCAGCCCATTTAGTCATATCAAATAGCAATTCCCTTTGTTCATTTGTAGCAGTTTCCATAAAACTTTCAATTGATGTTGACATTTGTTCAGAAAAATTTTCCACTATTTAAAGATTATTGTGGTTTTTTTGGGGGGTGGGGAGTTAATTAAAACATATTATTTAAACATAAAATACCCCTTCTCAGGAATAATAATTGTTAAAAATAATAAAGGATAATTATCTTAATGATAAAAGAAAACTTTTTAATATTTCCCATTCGTAAATCTCTTTCTAAATTTAGAAACATCGGTTATAAAAAAATAATTCAAAACAATGAATTTGAATATGGAATAAAGATAAAAAATATTGGAAATGTTCCATTTAGAGGAGGGGTTATTAAAAATGTTATAATTACCCCGTTTAAATTAAATGTAAATTTTGATATAACCTCTAATAAAAGATTTGACATCCCCCCACTTAATCCTGGAGATGTAAGTATTATTTGGTTTGACAGAACTTTATCCCCCATTTCTGGGCAGTTTTGGTTAAATTTTAACTTAGAAACAAAAAATAAAATAATCTCTTTTCAAAATTTAATTCATTTTAATATTAAAAACGAACACTTATTACAACAAAGCATTACAAATATATTATTAATCATTTTAACACTAATTACCATTGGGATATCAATTTCGCGATTATTTTAATAATCCTCTTTTATCTTTTCTTATTTTGCGTATTCTTGCAACAATTCTTCCATAAGATTTGCCAACAGGAGTGACCCAAACTTTTTTTCCACCTATCCTACTTTTGAGATTAGCTTTTGCTGTTTGATAACCCATTTGTCTTTTTTCTGGAGCATTAACTCCGGCAATCCTTATGTATTTTGAACCACTAACAGGACTACTAACTATAACTGTATCCCCATCTATGACTTTCTTAACCTTTCTTATAACTTTTCTTACCATTCTATTATAATTAATGGATCAAAACTATTTATAATTTTCTATTCTAAGAAACATTCTTTCTAACTGAACTTATATTAGAGGTTTTTCTATTTCCCCTTCCTCAACCTAATCTCCCCTTTCTTCGCCTCTGCTTCAAGTTCATCTCCGGATTTAAAACCTGCTTTTTTTAATAATTCTGAAGGAAGATTTAAGACAGATCTATAATAAGTTTTATCACCTCTTTTTTTAGATAACTGCTTCTGTATTTTCATGATGTTTTAAAAAAACAAGTTTTTTATATGCCTTGTCCTTATAACTTACATGTTTAATGAAACTAAAATTGAAAAAAAGATTGATATAAAAGAATTTTTAGATTTTATTAATGATTATAAAGAAGAACAAATTGAATGCACAGAACATACTTTTTTTAGATTAAGTGAAAAACAAAGAAAGATATACACATGTAATAAATTAAAAAGAATTATAACCAAAGAAAAACCCTTTTTGGCAGGAATTCAATACAATAAAAATTATGCAGTATTTTACAAATACAAAAATAGAAACCTTAAAATAATAGTAAATCTTGATAATACAAAGATTAAAATAGTTACCTTTTACTTTATAGAAGAATGGCAAATACCAAAGATATAAAACCAAGACATTTAGAGGCAGAAGGAGAAATGGATTATGATTATGTAAATGATATTCTATTCTTTAAATTAAAAAATAGAGAATATGATTTTTCAATTGAATTTCAAAATATGGTTATTGATGTAGATAGTGAGAAGTTCATAACAGGGATTCAGATTTTTGAAGCTTCTGAATTTTTAGGAATTTCGAGAGTAAATCTGAGAGCAATTCCAAAATGGCAGTTTAAATCAAGGATAGATAAAGGGGTTATTGAACTTCGATTAAATTATCAGGTAGAAATAAGAAATAAGATTTATGAAAAAAGCCCAATAATAATTCAAGAGAACAAGTCAGGGCTTCCAAGCCCTCAAATGGTGCAGACTTGTTGAGATTTTTTAGTTTTTAGTCTTGTATAAATTATTCATCATATTCTTTAATTCTTCTGGGATTTTCTTGAGGGGTGGTTGAGGGGGTTTGAAGAGGAGTGTTGAAGGGAAATTATAACTAGTTTATTTAGTTATCAATGGTTTTCCAACATAATTTTCATAATTCCTTTGAATTATGCCTAAATGTCCCATTCCGAGCTCAACTGCTTTTTCCATATACTCTTTCATAAAGTCTCTGACCTTTTTTAATTTCTGTCGCAGACTCATAGAAATAACCATTGCATCATCTTCATCTTCACAAGGATTTACAGCACCATCAGAAGAATAAACTCCTGATTTTATAGAATCATATATTTTATTCACTTCATCTGCATATTTTTTTTCATATTTAGCCCATTTAGTCATATCAAATAGCAATTCCCTTTGTTCATTTGTAGCAGTTTCCATAAAACTTTCAATTGATGTTGGCATTTGTTCAAAAAAATTTTCCACTATTTAAAGATTATTGTGGTTTTGGTGGTTTAGAGGGGAAAATTCTAAATAGTTGAAGAGTCTTAGAGATTTATGGAAAATCTGAACCAAGATGAATCTTTTAAGATTATTTTGGAATACTTAAAATCGAATCATGAGGCATTAAAACTTCTTTGGCAAAAAATAGATATTTTAGAGAAAAAGCTAACTGAAAAAGTAGATTTGGATTTTAAAAAGAAACTTGAAAAGAAAAAAATAATTTTATCTGATGAAGAAAGAAAGAAAAGGAGAGATAGGTGGAATAAAATGATGGAAGAAGCAAGGAAAGAATACCCAAATGCTTGGAAGAGTTGGAAGGAATCTCAGGACAAGGAACTTCTAACCCTCCATAATGAAGGAAAGAGTATTGAAGAAATTACAAAAATAATGGGAAGAAACCCAAATTCAATAACAATGAGGTTAGAAAATAAACATGGGATTGTCATGGAAGATCCAAAAAATGAATGAATTTTGAAGAGGGTTGGGACAGAGGAGAGTTAAGGTTTGTTGGAAAGACGTTAAAGAGATTTTATAGTATATTTTCTAATTCTATATAAATCATGATTTTCTTTTTTACTCTTAAAATAAATTTCAATTAAAATAATCTCATCTGTTTTTTGATCATAAGTATAAACCACTCTAATTCCACTTTGGCTACCTTTTTTAAGTACTTTACATCTAAATTTTCTTGCTTTGTAAACAGGAAGTATGCCTGCTCCAAGATTACTTATTTTTACAGCTCCATTTAAATTTTGAGGATCTACTGCTAAAGCTTTCTTAAATCTTTCAAAATCTTCTTCTATATCAATCTTGAATTTTCTTAAATCTTTTTTAAATTCTTCAACTTCAACAAATTTGGGCATTTTCTTCAATTACAGAAAAAGTAGGATTCCTATAAAAAACAAGTTCATAATCAATCTCTTCATTATCTTTTGTTGCCTTCCAAGGCATATCTTCATGAGAATAACTACTTACCTGGTTTGCAGACATACTGGATAATTTACTTATAGCTTTTTCAATTAATTGCAATTCATTTGCATTTAGTAAAGTTAGGTTAGGTTTACAAAGAGACAAAAACTTTATTTGAGGCAATCCTTTATATTTTGTATCTATTTTCTTAATTTTCTCTTCATCCTCCAATTCAGAAATAACATCATTAAAATCAAATGGTGCTGGACCATGGGCAAGTTTAACATATTTCTCACCAGTAATTGGAATTTCATTTAATTCATAATAATCAAAATCAGAAAAGTACAACATTTTGAACAGAACAGTTTTCCCAATATTATCAAGGGTTCCAACTTTAGAAATAATATGATGAAGAACTTGTTTGAATTTCTCTTTATCAAAATGAATATCCTGATTTATTGCCATACGCCTTGTTGCCTCTTTATTAATATTTAAATGTTTTCATAATTTAATTAGTTTTCTATTGAAGGATTTTAGAGAGATTTTCACATAAATTTTTTGAAAAAAGTTTAATCAATAGACATCTCAATAATCTTTTCTAACTCAGCTATTTTTTGCTCTAAATTTTTATCTGCATGTAATTGAAAAGTTTCTCCACTTTCTTCTGCAATAATATAACAATGAGGGCAAAGCAAATCAGATTGCACAGAAGGGGCTTTCATATCCTCGCTATGATGAATACAATCTTCAGGAGGAACATTTGTAAAAACACAACCAGGACAAACACTATAAGAAGGGGGCATTCCTATTTTTTTAAATACCTGACTTCGCCACATAATTCTTAAAAGTAAAAGCCACCTAACTTTTGTATAGAATCAAAAAGGAGGTGGCTAAACAATGAATACTAATACAAGTATCAGTATCGGAAACATTGCTTTAATTGATAAAGTAAATG
>JAHIHG010000047.1 GCA_018898425.1 Nanobdellota archaeon
AGTTTTCATAATAGTAGTTACCAAGTAACTACATTATATAAATATTAGTAAACACTTATTAAGGATAAAATTTGATTTTTACAGAAGACTCTTAAAACCTGTTACCAGGTACGGGCATTAAATATATTTAAAAATTCCTTTTAACTTTTTAAAACCTGGCTGTAAAAAAACAAAACATTAATTAATGAAATTTCTTCTTATATAGCTATTATTATTTAAACTGCAAATCTTTTGATTTGCTGGAGCAAAACATGTCTATAGAAATATATGATACAACACTTAGGGATGGAGAACAGGCAGCAGGAGCAAGATTTAGATTAAATGAAAGAGTGCAGGCTTGCCAGATTCTTGATGATTTTGGAGTTGATTTTATAGAGCTTGGGTGGCCTATTTCTGAAGAGGTTTTAAGAGCATTTAAAGAGTGTGTTGGAAAAACCAAGAAATCAAAGATTGTTGCATTTGGCTCTACTTCAATTAAGCCAAATCCTGAAGAAGATAAAAATTTAAATTCTCTTGTTGAATCTGGTGCGCATTATGCCTGCATATTTGGAAAATCATGCTTAGAACATGTCAGGATGCAATTAAAAATTACTCCTGAAGAAAATTTAAAAAGAATATCAGATAGCATCAAGTTTTTAAAAAATAACAAAATTCATGTTTTTTATGATGCTGAACATTATTTTGATGCATTTAAGTCAGACAAAGAATATGCTATTAAAACATTAATTACCGCTGTTAATGCTGGAGCAGAAAGAATAATTCTTTGTGATACTAAAGGAGGGCTATTGCCAACTGAAGCCAGAGAAATTATGAAAAAAACAAAAGAAACCCTTGAAAAAAATAATTTAAATCCTATTTTAGGAGTTCATTTTCATAATGACTGCGGACTTGCCCTGGCAAATACATTAACTTGTCTGGATTATGTTAATCAGGTTCAGGGAACTATGAATGGCATGGGTGAAAGAGTTGGAAATTTAAATCTTAGTGAATTTTTGCCTGTTTATATTAAAAAAATGAAACAAAATAAAGAGATTAATTTAAAAGAATTAAAAAAAGTTAATGAGATTCTTTTTAAGTTGGCAGGAGTCGAGGTTCCTGAAATCAGGGCTTTTGTAGGAGATATTGCTTTTGCTCATAAAGGCGGGGTTCATACTGATGCAACTTCAAAAGGAGCAAGTTATGAACATGAAGACCCTGAAGAATTTGGAAATAAAAGAATAATTTTACTAAATACACTGGGAGGAGGAAGCTGTGTTGCAAGTGTTGCAAAAGAGTTTGGATATGATTTAGATAAAAAAAATCCTGAAGTAAAAGAAAAAATAAAAAAACTTTTCAAAGAATTAGAAAATTTAGAAACAAAAGGGTACAGGATAGGTCCTATCAAAGCTGAGCAGTTTTTATTAATTGAAAAATATTTTGGAAAATTAAAAGAGTTTATTAAAATTGAAAAATGGAAAGTTAAAACAAGTTTTGATAAGGGAAAAGAAATCAGTGAGTTTTATGTGAAATGCAAAATCAATGGGGAGATAATTGAAGAGAAATTAAAAAGAGGGGGCGGGCCAGTAGGAACTGCATATAAGACATTTATTAAAATATTAAGTAAAAAATACCCTGGGGTTGAAGAATTAAAATTAATAGATTTTCATGTCAGTATCTCGCAAAGTCATAATGAAGAAAGCAGTGTAAGAACCCTGATTAATTTTAGCAATGGCGAGAATTTTGAATGTGTGGGGGTTAATCATAATATTCTGCAGTCATCTATTGAAGCCCTGGTAAAGGGATTTAATTATCATTTAAATAAAACCTTTAAAAATACTTAATGATTTGGATAATAAAATGATAAATTTTAAGGAAACAGAAGACGAAATCTTGAAGTTCTGGGAAAAGAATAAAATTTTTGAGAAGTCTGTGAAGAAAAAATCACCAAAAGGGGCTTATATTTTTTATGATGGTCCTCCTTTTATAACTGGGCTCCCTCATTATGGGACAATTCTTCCCAGCATAATCAAAGATGCTGTTCCAAGATTCTGGACAATGAAAGGATTTAGTGTAGAAAGAGTATGGGGTTGGGATTGTCATGGGCTTCCAGCAGAAAATCAAGTTGAAAAAGAACTGGGATTAAAAAATAAAACAGATATTGAAAAATTAGGTGTTGGCAAATTTGTTGGAGCTTGTAAAAATTATGTGAATAATGTTTCTGAACAATGGAATTGGTATATTGATAGTATTGGCAGGTGGGTGGATATGAAAAAAGCATATCGTACAATGGATTTAAATTTTATGGAAAGTGTTATCTGGGGCTTTAAAGAATTATATAAAAAAGGTTTAATTTATGAAGGATATCGTTCATCGCTTCATTGTCCAAGATGTGCAACACCTCTTTCTAAATTTGAAATAACAATGGACGCTGGTTCTTACAAAAATGTTACTGAGTTATCAGCTGTTGTTAAGTTTAAACTTAAAGACAGCACTAAATTGAAAGTGAGTTCTGCAGAGGTTTTAGCATGGACTACTACTCCTTGGACATTGCCAGGCAATCTTGCTTTAGCCATTAATAAAAAAATAAAATATGTTTTAATAAATATAGATAATAAAAATTATATTTTAGCAAAAGATAGAATAAATGAAATGTTAAAAAATATAGATTTTAAAATTATTAAAGAATTTTTAGGAAATGAATTAATTGGTTTAGAATATGAATCTCTTTTTGACCTTGAAAATAAAGAGATTAATGAAAATAAAAATATTTATAAAATATATCATGAAGACTTTGTGAATATTGAAGATGGAACAGGGGTTGTCCATATTGCTCCTAATTTTGGAGAAGATGATTTTGAATCAGGAAAAAAACATAAACTTCCATTAGTTGATTTAATGGATGATAGTGGAATTTATACAGAACAATCTGGAAATTGGAAAGGATTTTATTTTAAGGACGCTGGTAAAGAGGTTTTGAGAAGATTAGGTGATAAATTATTTTCTAAATTCAATTATACTCATTCTTATCCTTTTTGTCATAGATGCTCCACTTCTTTAATCTACAAAACACAAAAAGCATGGTATTTGAATACTGATATGATTCGAAAAGAGCTCTTAAAAACAAATGAAACTATTAATTGGGTTCCTGATTATTTTAAACAAGGTAGATTTAAATATAATTTAGAAACTGCTCCTCACTGGTGTTTGTCAAGGTCAAGATACTGGGGTTCTCCAATTCCTGTATGGAAATGTGAAAAATGTGAAGAAATAAAAGTTGCAGGTTCAATCAAAGAAATAGAAAAATTGAGCGGAAAAAAAGTTAATGATTTGCATCGCCCTGAAATTGATAAGCATAAATTCAAGTGCAAATGCGGAGGGGTAATGAATCGTGTTCTGGAAATTCTTGATTGCTGGTTTGAATCAGGTTCAATGCCTTATGCTCAATGGCATTATCCTTTTGAAAGAAAAAAAGATTTAAAAAAAATATATCCAGCAGATTTTATAACTGAATATACTGGGCAACTTAGAGGATGGTTTTATTATTTAAATGTCTTATCAAATAGTTTGTTTAATTCAGTGAGTTTTAAGAATGTAATTGTGACTGGAGTATTAGCAGGAAATGACGGGAGAAAAATGAGCAAGTCTTATGGAAATTATCCTGATCCAAAAGAAACTATTGAAAAATATGGGGGGGATGCCATGAGAATGTATTTTTTGAATAGTCCTGTTATAAATGGGGGAGATATGAATATTGATGAAAAAGGAATAAAAGATTCTCTTAGAAAAAATGTAATGTTATTAAATAATATTTATGAATTTTATGAACCATATAATAAAAAAACTTCTGTGAAAAAAATATCGAGTGAAAATATTTTAGATAAATGGATTGTTTCAAGACTTAATGAACTTATAAAAACAATTACTGAAAACATGGAGAAATATGACCTTCCCTCAGCAACAAAACCAATTACTCAATTTATTGAAGATTTGTCAGTAGTTTATATAAGGCAAAACAGAGAGAGGATAAATAATGAAGAAAAAGAAGCAATAATCACTTTGAAATTTATTTTGGAAAACTTATCAAAAGTTATTGCACCATTTATGCCTTTTATCTCTGAAAATATATGGCAGAAATTAAATCTTTTTAATTTTAAAAATAAAAATCAATCAGTTCACCTTCAATCTTGGCCAGAATTTGATATTAAAAAAATTGATAAAAAATTGATAAAAAATATGGAAACTGCAAGAGAAATTATTTCTATAACATTAAAAGAAAGAGAAATTAATAAAATTCCCCTTAAACAACCTCTTCAAAAACTTGAGGTTAAATGCTCTGATTTACCAAAAAGATATATTGAAATTATTTTAAAAGAAACAAACATCAAAGAAATTGAATTAAAAAAATCAAAAGAAATTTCTGTTAAGCTGGATTTAAAAATTACTCCTGAACTTGAGGCA
Source organism: Nanobdellota archaeon (assembly GCA_018898425.1). Classification (GTDB taxonomy): domain Archaea; phylum Nanobdellota; class Nanobdellia; order Pacearchaeales; family GW2011-AR1; genus JAHIHG01. Next base: position 4,438 of record JAHIHG010000047.1, read on the forward strand.
GAAGGATATGCTCGCGAGATGTCGAGGCAGGTTCAGGCTTTTAGAAAAAAATTAGGATTAAACAAAAAAGATAAAATTGAATTATTCCTTCTTGTAGACGACAAATTCAAGAAAATTTTAGATACTCAAGAAAAATTCATAAAAGAAAGAACCAATTCAATAAAATTGCATATTGTTACAACTAATAAGGAAAGATTTAAAAATAAAACTTTCTTTAATATAAAAGATAAAAGAGGCGAGATTGGCATTGTTATTAAATGACTACCGATAAGTAATCCCTAAAGTTTACCCTTTTACTATAACAATGTTTAAAAAGAAAAAATACTGAATAAAAATAGGAAAATGATAAAAGCATCAAAAATTTTTAGTAATTTGAATTTAAATCATGGAGTAAAATTCAAATGATAGTCAAGGAAGAATTTTTAAGCAGATTAAGGAAAATATTTGACTTGAATCTTTATGAAGTTAAAGTATGGACAGCCCTGCTTTCAAGAGGAACTTCAACTGCAGGAGAATTAAGCAATATCTCAGATGTTCCAAGATCAAGAACTTATGACATTCTTGAAAGTCTAGAGAAAAAAGGATTTATTATTATGAAGCTTGGAAAACCTATAAAATTCGTGGCATTAAAACCAGATGAAGTTGTTGAGAGAGTTAAAAAGAATTTAATGACAAGTGCAAAAGAAAAAACTCAAAGATTAGAAAAATTAAAAGGTGAAGAGGTTTTGGAAGAGTTGAGTGGTTTATTTACAAAAGGTGTTAAGTTTGTTGAACCGTCTGATTTATCTGGAAGTTTAAGGGGAAGGCAAAATCTTTACAATCATCTGGATATGATGGTAAGAAGTGCAGAAAAAACAATAACTATAATTACAACTGCAGAAGGACTTAATAGAAAACTTGAAGTATTAATGCCTAGCTTGATTAAATGCAAAAAAAGAGGGGTTGTAGTAAGAATTGCTGCACCAATTGACAGCAATAATATAAAAATTGCCAGAGAGTTTTCAAAAGTTGCTGAGGTTAGAAAACTTGATAAAATAAAGGCAAGATTTGTGGTTATTGATTCTAATCAATTAATGTTTATGCTTTTAGATGATGAAAAGTTCCATCCAAACTATGATATTGGGGTTTGGATAAACACTGAATTCTTTGCTCAGGCATTAGAGCAATTATTTGAACTTGCCTGGAAAGAAATGAAGCCTGTAAAATAAAATTATTTTTGAAGAAAAAACTTTATTAAAATGTGTTAAATCGAGTGTGGGACAGATATAATTAATTCTTAGAATTTTTTACCTTTAACAACTTCTTATATATTGTATCTGCTGTGCCAAGGTATAATATAGATTTTTGAATTACTTTTTTTCCATTTCTTACTGATTTTGCTATAAA
>JAHIHG010000048.1 GCA_018898425.1 Nanobdellota archaeon
AGAAAATGGAGAAAGCTGGTGTGTTTATGATGGTTATATTGGGGATGGAAAAGATGTTCCTGGAAGCAGGCACTGGAAAAGAATGTGTATTGAGGGGAAAGTAAAATATGAGCCCTGTGCAGATTATAGAGGACAAATCTGCACTCAGTATGAAACAGAAAAACAAGGACAAACTCTTACAGCAGCAACCTGTGAAATAAATCTTGCTGCATTGTGTGCTTTAAGCAGTGGCAGCGATTGTCTAGATAATAAAGACTGTATGGTTAAAAGTGTATTTATCGATAAATATTTTCAGTTTGACCAGTGTGTTGCAAGATATCCCAGAGGTTTTAATTTAAAAGAAACCAGTGAGGAAGAAGCAAGGCTTTGTTCAACTGCAGACCAAACTTGCATTATTTTTTATAGAAGAGATTGGAAAAGGCAATGGCAATGTATGGAAAATTGTGACTGCAAAACATATATTTTTGCTGAAAAATTAAATGATGTTTGCATTTCTTTAGGAGATTGTGGTAGTTCTGTTAATTATATTGGAGAGGGAACAAATAATATTGCTGTAACAGGAACAGATAATATTGGCTGGGAAAATTATATAAAATATTCAAATCCAGTTGAAGGACAGTATGCAGAGCCAAAAGAAAATAGAACTGGTTCAGGAAGCTGGAGTGCATGGTACTGGCATAGATATGATGGACCTCTGAGTCCACGCCAGTGGTTAGAATGGATTGGAAAAAGAACATGGTATGGTTTTATAATATTCATTGGATGGTATATTGTAATATATATTATTTTATGGTTTTTTAATGATTTATTGGGATATGGATGGGGAGATACAAAAAAATATTATGTTTATTTTAATTGTTATCCTTGGCAGGCACCTTCTGGGGGAGAAGATTGTGGAAAATGCAATGATGATGTTTTAAAGCCATGTTCAAAATATAGATGTGAGAGTCTGGGACAAGCTTGCCAGATATTAAATGAAGATGAAGAAAATCCTATTTGTCAGGCAATGGAGTCTGAAACAGTTCCTCCTGTGATTTCTGCGGGTGATATCTTAAGTATTGGCTATGGATTTTTTAATGAACAAAATAAAAGAGTTGAAATAAGAACAAACATAAGCGAGTGTATTCCTGAATTTACTCCAGTGTTATTTAGATTAAAAACAGATGAATATGCTCAGTGCAAATTTGATTTAGAGCCAAATAAAAATTATGAAGAATTTATGATCTATCCTATTGAAGGAACTATTTTTAGCAAAGAACATAGTTTTGCATTTTCAATGCCAAGTCTGGATAGTTTTAGTGTTTATAATGTGACAGGAGATATAAAGGAAATGTTTGGAAATACAAATCTTTATGTCAAATGTATAGATTATCATGGAAATATTAATTTAAAAGAATACGAAGTTAATTTTTGTATAAATTTAGGACCTGACTTAACTGCTTCAAGAATTACTTATTCAGAACCATGGAATCATAATTATTTAAAATATAATATCACAGAAAGTCCTCTTGCTATTTACATTAATGAACCAGCAGAGTGCAAATATGATATTGAAGATAAAGATTATAATAATATGTTAAATGAGATGAATTGCAGAACAGAAATAGATGATGCTGAAATATATGGATGGGTTTGCAATACTACATTGACTGGTTTGGTTAATGATTCAAATACAATTTATATCAGATGCAAGGACCAGCCATGGAAACCTGCTGAAGAAGATAAGCTAAGAAATATAAATCAAGAGAGTTATACTTTTACATTGCATAAAACAAAATATCCATTAAAAATTGATTCTATTGCTCCTCAAGGAGAGATTGAAGAAGGATTTGAACCAATTGCTATTGATTTAGAAGTTAAAACTTCTGGAGGAGTTAATCAAGGAGAGTCTGCTTGTTATTATAGTTTTTCAGAATCTGAAAAAAATGTTCTCTTTCTTGATACTTTTTCATGGAAACATAAACAAAAATTTGACATGATGATGAATGGAGATTATAAAATTAATATCAAATGTGAAGATGATGTTGGAAATCTTGCTTATGGAGATACTAGTTTTAGTTTAAAAATAGATAGTTTTGCTCCTGTTGCGGTAAGAGTTTATAAGCACCTGGAAAAACTTAAAATAATCACAGATGAAAAAGCAGAGTGTTCTTATGATTTAAATAAATGTAATTTTAATTTTGACAATGCAAAATCAATGACAACTGCACTTTCAACAGAACATATTGCTGAATGGAATAACAAACAAACATATTATATCAAGTGCAAAGATGTTTGGGGGAATACAAATCCAGAGTGTGCCATGATTATAAAACCAAGTGCTATATAATGAAAAATAAAATTAATTTAAAAAAAATAGAATTTACATTATTATTAATTGTAGTTTTACAGATTTTTTTATTAATGAACATGAATGTTGCAGAGAGTTATTTAATTCATCAGACAGATGAAGTTATTGATAATGAAAAGAAATTACAAGATGAAAAAAATAAAAATTTCATTGATTTAGGAATTAACTTATTGATTGGGATATTTTCTATTAAACAAATTAAGGTTGTAAGTGCAAAAGAAATTGTTAATAATAGTTTTGAAGCATTTGACATGGATATTTCTTATGATTCAGAATATTCTCTTTCAAGTACAACCTGGAACTGCTGTCCTCAAACAATAAATGGAGCAATATGTCAGGATATTTCATCATTAACTCCTGAAATTTGTATTACAAAGCCATTGCCAGCAAGCTGTAAAAATGTTATAGATTGCAAACTAGGATGTTGTTTTGATTCTGTTGAAGGTTTATGCACAACAAGTTCTCCAAAAGGAGAATGTGAAATAAATAATGGAGAGTGGAGTGATAATCAGTATTGCCTGATACAAGATTGCCAAAAAGGTTGTTGTGTTATTGGGGATGAGGCTCAATTTGCTACAGAGCAAAGATGTGAACAACTTTCTTTAATTTATGGTTTTGAAAAAGATTTTAGAGATGTCCAGACAGAATTAGAGTGCCTGGCAATTTCTGCAAGCCAGTTTTTAGGGGCTTGTATTATTAAAAAAGAAACTTGTGCGATAAAAACAGAACAAGAATGCTTATCTTATAATGGAAGATTTTTTCAAGATTATTTATGCTCTCATCCTAGTTTAGAAACAGATTGCACAAAACAAAACTCAACAGGATGTTATGAAGGTAAAGATGAAATTTACTGGTTTGATAGTTGCGGAAACAGAGAAAATATTTATTCTTCTGATAGAGAAAAAAGCTGGAACAATGGAATGATTTTAAATAAAGAAAACAGCTGCAATCCTGATTCAAGCAATGCTGGTTCTGAAACATGCGGGAATTGCAATTATTATTCTGGAAGCATGTGCTCTAAAACAAATGAAACAGAAACTCATATTTTAGATGGA
>JAHIHG010000049.1 GCA_018898425.1 Nanobdellota archaeon
CTACATTAGATTTAGCATTCAAAAACAAAGTTTGTAAAAGATAAACTGCATTAGAAGGGGAACTATTATTAATAACTAATTTTTCTTCATATTTTGCACATTTATCAATTATTTGGAAATACTCTAGAAAAGGTTCTCTTTTTAAAAAATTTGGAATCATTATGTTACAATCTTGCATATGTATTTAAATTTTTATATGGTAAAAATATCATAAGCATTAGCGAGTTTAAATTTTGAGATTGAGACATAAACATAAATTAATAAATAATTAATTAATAACTACATTAGATTATAAATAAATTTTTTAATTATATTTGTAAAATTTTAAATAGTTCTTGCAATTAGTTTTTCTATGAAAAGAGTGAAAAAAGAACATAAAAAGAAAATCATGGAAATGATTGAAAAAGCTGGAGACCCAAATAATTATGAAACTTCATGGGATGGTAATGGAATTCCACACATATCTAAGAAAAAATCTGAAATAAAAAAAGGAAAGAGTTCTAGGGCACGTGGTGCAAGATTTGAATTAAAAGTTAGAGGAGAATTAGAAGCGCAAGGCTGGATTATGGATAAATGGACAAATAATGTTGATTTAGAAGAAAATAAAATTATAAAAGCAAAGAGAAAATACAATCCTTTTAAAAAAATGTTAATTGTGGGGGTTGGTTTTCCTGATTTTATTGCATTTAAAAGAACAAGCAAGAAAAGTTATGAAGTAATTGGAGTAGAAGTTAAAATAAATGGAATTCTTTCAAAAATAGAAAAAGAAAAATGTGCATGGTATCTGAATAATGAAATTTTTTCCAGGATTTTGGTTGCAAAACAAGGAGCAAAAAGAGGCCAGACAGAGTATGTTGATTTTGCAGAAAGATATAAAAATAAATTATAACAATATTTAAAAAAATTCTTTTCTTAAGAAAACAATGAAATATGCATTAATTATATTATTCATATTAACATTTCAAAATATTTATGCATTGTGTGAAGAAAATCAAATAGATATTAATACTGCTTCAACAGAAGATTTAGATACTTTATATGGAATAGGTTCAGTAAAAGCAGAAGCAATAATTAATTCAAGGCCTTTTGAAATAGTTGATGATTTGATAAATGTCATTGGAATTGGTGAAATAACATTGCAAAAAATCAAAGAGCAAGGATTGGCTTGTGTTGAATCAGAAGATTTTGATGAAGAATTCAAGGAAGAAATTGAAATTGAAATAATTAAAGAAGATGAAGAGGAAATTATAGAAAAAGATTCAGAAGAAACAGAAAATTTTATTGGTGCAGAAATTGAAACACAAGCACCAGAACTAATAAGATTAAATCCGCAAGTTATAAAAACCCAAAGTGATAAAGAAAATTCAGATAATAAAACTTTAAAAAGCATTATCTTAAATAAAAACAAAGCCAGCTATGGATTTATTGTTTTTTGTGTTTTATTGGGGTTTTTATATATCATTAAATTAAAAAAAACATGCAAAAATGAGTTTGAATAATAAAGACAGGGAAACAAAAGGATTAATTGCCATGATGATAATCGAGGTATTGGGCAAACCACCTGAGCATTTAAAAGAAACCCTGGAAGAAATTATAAAAAAAATTGATGCTGAAAAAGGTGTGAGTGTTATTTTTAAAAAAATAAATGAACCTGTTTTAATGAAAGAGCAAAAAGAATTTTACACTAGTTTTGCTGAGATTGAAATTGAAGTTGAAGAAATTTTACATCTTGCTATTTTAATGTTCAAGTATATGCCGGCACATATTGAAATCATCTCCCCTGAATTAATTGCATTAACAAATAATGGGTGGAATGATGTTTTAAATGAGCTTACAAGAAGGCTTCATGGATATGATGAAGTTGCAAGAATTATCCAAGTGGAAAAAAACATCCTGGAGAAAAAATTAAGAGTTGCATTAGAAAATAAAAAGAAAGAAGAAAAATGATTAGATTTTTAAAAAGTTTGTAAGATGTTTAATAGTTTTAATCAAGAATAAAAAAACTCATTTGCAAAGTTTTATATTATATCAATTCAATATCTTTGTTATGGAAATTAAAGCGGTATTGATAGATTTTGATGGCACAATTGTAAATAAAGACATTTTGGATTTAGTTTGCGGGATAGTTGAAAAAGAAAAAGAAAGTGAAAGGATAAATGATGAATTTCATAATGGAAAAAGAGAGGGACTTAGTGCTTTAATAGAAAGGATTAATTTTTTAGGAGGAATTTCAACTAAGCAAATTAATAAGAAATTAGCTGAAAATGATTTTTTAATTAAAGGGGCTAAAGAATTTTTTGATTTTTTAAATTCAAAAGGCATTATATCAATTTTAAATTCAGGAAATCTAATTCCAATTTTAAAATATTATCAAAAAAAATTAGGAATTTCATATATTGTTGGCACTAAACCAAAAATGAATGGGAATAAAATTCTTTCAATTTCAGAAGAGGATTTTTCAGGAAGTAATTTCAAATTAATTGATTCCAAAGTAATACTTGTTCGACTAGGAATCAAGCAAGAAAATGTTATTGCAATAGGTGATTCTCCTGCCGATAAACCTTTATTTGATTTTGCCATTAAATCAATTGCTATTAATCCAAAAGGAGGCATTGAAAAGAATGCAGATTTTCAAATTGAAAAGGATTTATCTAAAGCAATAAAAATTATAAAAATTCTATCTAAAACTGAATAGAAAGGGGATTTTCTTTAGTTTTTCAAAAATCTTTTTTATGCTCAAAATGTGCATATTTGAAACAGGCAAAAGTATCAAAAAGTTTAAATACTTATAGATATCTATAGATATTATGGAAACAAAACAGATAAATCTAAAAATTCAAAAAAATCTTCTTAAGGCTGCTCAAAGTTATGTTGAAAATTTTGGATATAGAAATATTCAGGATTTAGCCACTGAAAGCATGAGAGAAAAAATATTTGATAAAAATCAGTTTGATGAAACTTTTACTAGAGAAGAAATTGAATTAATTGATATCATAATCTCCAAAACCCTTAAAAATAAAGAATTTATCTCAGAAAAAGAATTATTCAAATCATTAAAATGAGGTATTCTGTTATTTCTTCAAAAGATTTCAAAAAACAATTTGATAAGTTAAATGATAAATCAAAAAGAATTATTTATGACAAAATACAATTAATAAAAGAAAATCCCTTTAAATATAAAAAAATTCATTCACGACTTTATTCAAAAGTCTTTAGAATCAGACTTAAAATACAATCAAAAGAAATTCGTCTCATTTATGTTATAATTAATCCCAATATAATTTTAGTTTGTCTTTTAGACAGAAAAAAAGATTATAAAAATTTAGAAAAATATCTTAAAAAGATAAAATAATTATCTCTTTGCCCCTTTGTATTTTTTAATAAAAAACCAGATTAAAAATATAATTATTCCTGCTAAAAGAGTCCATCCAATAATCTGCCCAATTGAACTTTCTTTTATCTCTTCACAGGTTTCCAAACAGCAAACCCCGTCCTTGGCATTAATAAATTCACCAGTGCATTCCTCATTATCTCCACAAATTAATCCATTTCTTTCTTCACATGTTTTTGTTGTTCTTGGAATTTCTTCATCAAGTTCTTCCAAAGGAATATAATCTTTTACAAAATTCAAAAAAATTGCTGAATAAATCGTTTTATTCTCTGTTTCAGCTATTATCTGCCCCTCTAAATTTTTTTCTTCTGAATCAGAAATAATATTAATTTCAAGCTTAATGCTTGAATTTTCATCAAGTTCTTCAATTTCTTCAATTGAAAAAGAAATATAATCTTTTAAAGAATCTGATACTGAAAGAATAATATTTTCTAAATTTTCTTCACCAGTATTAAATAAATAAATTATTCTTATTTTTTCTGAATCTGTAGACATGGTGATATTAAATTCCATTGGGTCAAATTCAAAATCCTGTTGTTTTTTATCAGAAATTTCTTCACTTGTAAAAATATAAACTGGAATATTATATTCTGTACTGTCTGCAGACAATTTAATTGTTTTAAGTTGTGATTGAGTTATTTCTTCAATATTAAAATTTATTTTTTTTATTTCTCCTGATTTTAAAGTAATCTGATTTTCATATTCTATTTCATCAGATAAAGAAAAAAAACCATTGCTTGAATTTTCAGAATTTATATTAATATTAATTGTAATTTTGGTATCTTTTAAGTTCTGAACTTTTATAAAAAAATCTTCATCTGTTACAACAAATCCTGGTTCAGCATAAAAATCTGCAACATCAGAGGTTATTGAAAAATTTCTTACAATATCTTCTTCACTAACCTTGTTTCCAACCATGTATTTTACATCTTGAATTGAAATAGAATAATTATTAGCTTCTTTTCCCAAGAGTGATGCATAAATATAAAATTCATCATTTATCTTTGCAATATAAGGCTCAATTGAAATTCTTACATGCCCTCTGTAAAAAAATATATTTTCTTTTAGAATTGGTTCAACAAAATTTCCTGAAATCTTTGCCATAAGTGTTTCACCCTGATTAAACTCTGATTTCATGTCAAATTCAACTCCAGATATAACTGGAAGAATCAATAAGATAAATAACATAAATAATGTTAAATGCTTTCTCATGTATTATTTAAGAAATAAGAGGTTAATAAAGTTTATTTTATTTGTTAATTATAGTTTCTAACTGAATCTATTATTTTTTAGAATTACACTTGTTAATTTATATCCCTATTGTTTTAATAAAGTAAGCAATTTTAAATTAATACAAATTTATTACAGAATTTTTATTAAGAATTTTACTTTATATTATAAAATCACTCATATCAAGAAAGGTGGATTGCAAAGTTAATTCTAAATACTCCTTCTTAACTCTTCATATTGTTCTTTACTTAGCTTAATTTGTTTCAAAATCTCTCTTAGTAATCCCTTGCCTAAATCTTCATTTGCATGAACAGGAACAATAGTTCTTCTTCCATCTGGATGCTTGAATCTTATGTGGCTTCCTTTTCCATAAATTTTTTCAAAGCCAAGTTTCTCTAAGATTTTACATAATTTCTTTCCAGAAATAAGAATAAGTTTCACCATTTTAAGGAGTAGAAAATGGTTTTTCTACTTGAACTTTCTGTATTCCAATAAATTTCATAGGATTTATTTTTTCTTTATCTGCCTCTAAACAAACTTCTATTGCTTCTTTAATTCTCTCTAAAACCTCTGGCAATGTTTTGCCCTGTGTATAACATCCTTGTATTTCAGGTACCATTGCTACATAAACTCCATCTTCATCTTGCTCTATTAATATAGTAAAATCCAATAATTGTTTTTCCATAATACAATATGGTTTAAGGGGTATAAAAACTTAATCTTTCAGCAAAAGCAGACCTTTCTATTTTAGTTAGAAAACCACGCATAGCTCTCACTTACTCATATCCCTTAATTTTTTAAGAACATCATCAAGTTCGGTTTTTGGTTTTTCAGTAATTTGTCTTGGAAGGGGTTTTCTTTCAACTGGTCTTTTTTGTGATTGAGGAGGCAATATTCTTCTTGCCATAGGTCTTATTTGCATTCTTCCCAAAGGGGTTGAGGAAAATCCTCCTATACCACCAGGTCTTCCTCCTGAAGGCCTTGATTTTCCGAACTTTGATTTGAATCTAAACCAAAATGGACGGAATTTATCCCTGAACACAATTCCAAGTATTATTAAAATAATAAAGATTAATAATAACCATATCCACCAATAACTTTTTGCTTCAACTTCTGATTTTTTAACACAGCAGGTATCGCCATAAAGACAATCATATCCCATTTCTTCTTCATCTTCTGCACATTCATAAGATTCACAAGTTCCAAAATTTAATTCACACTCTGATTCTGCTTCTGGCTCTTCACATCTTCCCCCAACACAACACTCTTGCCCGTACTCAATATCAGATGCTTCAACCTCTGTTCCCCCCATACAATCTTCATTAGAATTACATATTTTTCCGCCTTGTCCTTCACAAAATTCTAAAGCTTTCTCAGTATCACAGCATTTAAACACCCCAGCACAATCATATCCCTTAAGAATTTCTCCTTCACAACTTATTCCAGACATGCAATAATACCCAGCATCCTCGCAATCAATTTCACCATCATCACCATTAGCAATAATATCTCTTGGCCAGGCAGAGTATAAAATAAACCCAGTATTTCTAATATTTCCCTGCCAGCATCCTTCATCATCCTGAATTTCTAAAAGCCAGTTAAGGGAGTTTGTTTTTTCATTTGGTTCTTCATTTTGAAAAGCCAATAAAGCCAGAGAAGTATCATAAAATTTATCTCCTGATTCATCCCAGTAATTATTTTTTTGTTTTAATAACAATTCATTTCTAAAATCATCTGTTAACATATATAAAAATGCTTCAGGAAGATATTTTGAATTTTCATCAGTCATTGCAATTAAATAAGGCAGGTAATCTGATATTTCTTCATTAAGAAAATTCAAGACAAGGGCTGCCCATAAACTTCCTTCATAATCACAATTAATACTCTCACTAAAACAAAAAGATTCAACTTTTTCAATAGTTGTTCCTTCTGCAGAAGCAGCATTTGTTTTTTCTGAAACATGTATTGTAGAAGATGTTGTTTTCTTAAACAAAAGATTTGTTAAAAATTGTTTGTCACAAGAAATTTTAATTTCATCTCCATAGCAAGATGGAGAAACTCTAAGCCACCATGAACCTGTTGACAAACTTAAACAACTTCCTGCACCAGAACTTATTTTTTTATCCTCACCTATATTTACTTTATATGAAGAACCAGAATAAGTAATTGTGCAAATTGTCTGTTCTGGACTTTCTATTTGCAAATACCAATCAAGCTCTGTGGGAGTTGTTTTTTGATCTAAAAGCCAGTCCACTGCATCATCAGTGCTGGAATGAACATTATCCAAAGCTAAAATAGCCTGAGCAGTTGTTTTTATATTACAATCTGCATCTGGCCAGCATTCATTACTTCTTGAATCATCCAAAACTTCGCTTTTACATTCCTGAAGAGCCAGCAATGTAAAGATTTTTTCCTGCGATGAAAAAGAGGCACAACCTCTATCATCCACCTTGCTTTGCAGGCAATCATAAGCATTATCTATTTTGGATTTATCATCAACACTCTCTAATACTTCCAAATCTTCAGACATTATAATTGGTAAAACTAAAAGAAGCAATAATATAATACTTAAATATGCAACACCTTTTTTCATATTAAGTAGAGTTAATTGTTGTTTTTAAAATTTGTTATTAGATAAAAAATAGAAATTCCCCAAACTTTTTTATTTGAAGTGAGCAAAACTGCAGAGTATTGAACTCAGTGGGAATAAATGAATCATCTTTTTTTATTCAAAGAGATTACTTAATCTTTTGAATACTTTATCAACTCACGCCAAAAGATAAATTTTTATATGCTCTTTTGCTGTTTCATTTATGACTATCTGTAATATCTGTAAGAAGAAGATTAAATTCTTGGATCAGTCTTTTAGAGAAGGAGTTGAAGGAAGTTTTTGTAAAGATTGTTTTAAAGATAAAAACAAATTAAAAATATATATAGAAAAACAAGAAAAAAAGAAGAAAGAAGAATTTAAAAAAGAAAAAGGGGAAGAAGAGATTAAAGATAAAAAGATTAAAGAGAAAGTAAAAAATAAAACTCCTATTGATGTTTATGCAATAATTTTTTTATTGTATGGGGGGTTAATATTTAGTTTGGCAAATATAGTTTTATATGATGGTGAAGCAAATATGGGAACCGCTACCACTCTTGGTGCTGGCTTCTCGCTCTTTTTACTCCCTCTCTTAATTTATAGCATATATTTAGCACATAAAAGAAAGAAGAGATTTGTTAATATCTTTCTAATTTATCTATGGTTAATATCTTTTTTGAATCTTTTCTTATTTGAATATGTAATTAAAACATCAATCTATGTGCGTTTTGGCATTGCAATATTTTTTACTGCATATCTAAAACTTTCTAAAGAGATAAATTACGCTTTTTATAATTAGTTTTTGCCTAAAAAATAATTAAATGAAAATCAATTTTTAATTCAAAACTTAAATTCAAGGAGGTTAAAAAATGAAAAGAAAAGCTTATGAGTTTTCAACAGCAATTTCAGCAATTGCGTGGGCTATTTTTGCTGGTTTAGCTTGGTACTCTAAACAAGATTTAGGAACAATTGCAACTTTAGGGGGAATTGCTCTTATGTTTGCTTGGATGTATGAACAATCAAAAATAGAAGACTAAAATTTTAGAAATAAAGAATTCTCTACTTCTTTTTAAAAAAAATAAAGATGCAAACTCCCAAAAAAATTTCTTAAATTATTTTTTATTTCAAAATCCTCTTAAAAAATAGATTTTCTTTTTCCCCGCTACTCATCTTTTCTAATTCATAATCCTGCAACAATTTTTTTAATTTATCCTCACAATTTCTAACTATTTGCGCTGCAGAGGAAATTCCAGATACAATAAAAATCATTGAAAGATTAATTTTTATAATTGTAATAATTTGTTTAATAACTTCTCTTTCCTTATCATAATTCTTAACAAATAAAACATACTTTTCGATATTCTCTAAAATATCCAAGATATCTTTTTTAAATTTTTCGAGGGAGATAATATCATCAATTAATATACCAATATATCTGTTTAAAATACCATTCTCAACAAATTGGGCAATATGCAATCCTTTAACTCTATATTTATTAAAAATTTTTGTTCTTAAATTCTGTTTCCTTTCCCCTTCTTTATCTTTTTCTAAACTTCTTAATGTTAAGCCCATTTTTAATAAAAAAAGCATTTCCTTGTTTTCAATATATTCTTTATAAAAAGATAATTCTCCTGAATTATATTGTTCTTTTACTCTTTTTATTGTTTTTTCATCTTGGATAAAAGCAAGCTCTTTATCCTTAAATCTTAAAACTAAATTTCTAATAAATTCTTCTCCCCAATTTAGAAATCCTTGTGTAGCCCCTTTTGAAGCACTCTCTATTGGATCATAAGACATCCCCAAACTCCTCAAAATATTTAGAGATACTTAGTTCATTATCATCAAGGATTACTTCACTTCCAGGAAGAAGTACCATATTATCTATTTTAACAGGAATTTCCAAATATCTATCTAAAACCTTATTTCCTTTAGAATCTAATACAAATTCCCCGTCAGAATTATAACCTAATTCTTTTAAAAGTGAAATTTTTGATTCAGAAGATACTTGTTTCAAAGATACGAGTTCCATTTTATTTTTTCTTAGATTAATAAATAATCTTTAGTATTTAAAGATATCTTCATTTTTAAAATCTTGGCAACCTATTATTTATGTTTTTTAGATTTTTTTGGTTTTTGTGATGCTTTATTTTTTCTAATAACATAGTTTATAGGATTTTTAATTATCTGACAAAAATTATCTGACATGCAGACACCAATCCCTTGATAAAACTCTTTGCAATTAGGTGGCATAATAGGTTTTTTTCTATAGCTCCAAGAAAGCTGGGATTGAATATATCCTTGTTTTAACTGAGGCTTGTTTTTCTTATTCCATTCTTCAATTTTTTTTTCAAGTTCTTCTTGTTCCATACCAATAGAACGAAATAAATTTATTAGCGCAAATAATGCTCTTTTTTTACCATCTGCAATTCCCAGTAAGATTTTATTTATGCATGGCGGGAACTGATTATCAGAAATATTAATTAATTTAATTGGTTTATAATCAGCATATTTGCCTGTTATTTTTTCCTTGAAATTATTTTTTTTAATTTGATTTTCTTTATGCCAATCAAGTGCCTGCATCACTAATTCTTTTGCTTCATCTTCTTTTGCATCAGGTAGAAAATTTCTTATTTTTACTTTCATGGGATTTGCATCTTTTAATTCAAAATCATCAAGCTCTTCTGGAAATAAAACCATGCTTGAAAGAGCTGTTTTTTCATGAAGAGAATAGGGCATACGAAAAAGATGCCTTGGCGAGACAAGAACAATATCCAGCCCCATTAATTCAAACAAGTCTATTTCAATTGTCTGAGAAAAATTATCAGGATTTTCATTTGAAGTAATTCTGCATTTTTGGCATTCTAAAACTTCTTTTGAATTTCTGATTTCCAAATCTCTTTTGCAAACAGGGCAGGAATATTTTGTCTGAACAATATTCTCATTAATTTTTTTTTGTTCTCCTTGCTTGCAAAAATCACAATATAATTCAACTAAATCATATTTATCTGCTATCTCGCTGCATTTTTTGCATTTTATTCCTTTTTTTATTTTAGCATCTTTGAATTGTTCATAAAAATCTTTGGGTAGGGATTTTTTCATTTGTTTTTCAGATTCAAATCTAATATAAGATGCAATTATTCTGGGAAGTTCTGGGAAAAGATTTTCTGTTGGTTCTCCTGCAATTTGTTTTGGAAAAGCCTTCCAGGGAACAATTATATGAAAACCCTTGGAACCTGAATTATGCAACAAAATAGGATAATAATTTCCAAAAAAAGATTCTGTCTCTTCTACAGACACATCATAAACCAAAGCGTCTTCTTTCTTTATTATATCTCTTATTTCAATAACAGAAATATCTGAGTTAGATAATTTTCTATAATTATTTAAAATTTTCTTTGAATTACTGTTATGTTCTATTTCATTAAATCCGTCAAACCATTTCAAAACTTTTCTTATTCTATTTAAATTTGCTCTTTTTTTCTTGAGAGTCATTTGTTCAGCTCTATGATAGTTAAACATCTTTGGTCTTATTTGATTATATACTTCTTTTAAACCATCAACAGGAAAAATTTTGTCTCCAGCATAAGGAGAAAATTTATTTCTTTTTCTGTGAAATTCAGATATTTCAAATTCAGATTTAGGAATTTTCAAAATATAAACAAGACTTCCTTTAAAATAAGTTCCTTGAGGTAATGTATGAGGTTTATTTTGTTCCCAAGATAAATTGCAAGAAATATTATTTAATTTACAAAGCCAAATCATCTCGGTAATTAATCTTTTTGAAACTGATTTAACAACAATTCCATATTCTCCAATTTTATATCCATCCCCTCTTAAATACCCTTTTAATAATTCTAAAAATAATTCTCTAGAAGATTTAAATGCAAATGAAGGAACATGCTTCTCCTTTTTTTTACCACAAAAATTATCAAAAAAAGTTGCCCACTCTTTTGAATGAATCAAAATTTGGGTAGAGCCAGAATTAGGGTTTCTTATTGAAATCTTTCTCCCTGTTATCAACGATAAAAGTCTTTTAACATCTTTTATATATTCTTTTTCGTTTTTATTGAATGTAAATCCTACTTGGTTAATTATGTTAGTAACATGTCCTTCTGCCAAAAAATATCCAATTAATCGCATAAGTTCATTTGTTACTTTAATTTTTTTTGTGACTATCTTTTTGGAATGCTGGTTTTTACCAAATTCAAACTTGTTAATTATCTCTAAATTATTGTCTATAAAAGAATTATCTTGTGAATTAAAAGAAACCATAAAATCCCCTTTTTTTAAATCAGTTACTTTTTTTTGAATTATATCTCCTTTATCCCAAACAAAAACAGAGTGATGTCCTGTTACTTTCAAAGGAATAGTGCTTTGAGAATGTTTTAATTCATATAACGTATCTTTGTGTTCAAGAAAGTCATAGATTTTTGAAAATTTGAGTTTTCTTTTTTTATCAAGTGATAAAACTTCTAACTTTCTTCCTTTTTTTAATAAATCTATAACCTCAGATATTGGAATTAAATTAATTTCTTCTTTATCTTTTATCAGTACTGGCGTATCTCCTGAAACGCTGAACTTCAATCCCACATTTTCAACCCCGTTTTGATTGAGTGTTTTTATAATTGCCTGAGCTGCTTTTTTACTATAATCAATCCATTTGCAATCAATATCCAGCAATAAATCCCAGCCAATTCTTAGTTCATTTGCCTGTTCTTCTATCATGCCTGTCTGAATATCAAGAGGATTTTGCCATAATTCTTCTGAACAATTAAAAGATGTTGCCCCTTTTTTAACTAATTCAAATACATCGCCAGAATATTGAAACGAATCAGGTCTTTTTCCAAAACCCTCAAAATAAGTTGGGCAAATCTCTCTATTTTTGGCAAAATCAAAAATAGCTTTTTGAACATCTTGCCTTGAATAATAAAGATGAGTTATTTTTCTTATTCTTTGCTCCTTGAAACTTATTGATTCGTTTTCCATATTTAAGTAATAACTAAAATCTTTATATTCTTTGTTGTAAAAAGAACTTTAAATAATTCGGTTTTTTACCTTGTTCTCTCCTGAAAATATGAAATTTTGTTTTTTCAGGATTCAACTTTGCTTAATGTTTTATTTTTGCAAAGTTGCCCAAAGAATAATCCTAAGTATAATAATGTTTAAAAAAGGGGTAATATTTTTATGAATATGCTAGTAAAATTAGATAATCCTGTATTGTTTTCAAAAGCAATTGAACTTATTTCTGAATTAGTGACAGAAGTAAGATTAAAAATAAATGAATTTGGAATGAGTATTATTGCAATGGACCCTGCAAATGTTGCAATGGTTAGCTTTAAAATTCCAAAAAGTGCTTTTTCACAATTTGAAACAGGTGAAGAAGTTTTGGGAATTAACTTAGATAACCTAAAAAGAGTATTAAAAAGATGCGGGGCAGGAAGTTCATTAATTCTAGAAAAAAAAGAAAATTTACTTAATATTCAAATTCAGGACAGAATAAAAAGAAATTTTAATTTAAGCCTGATTGACATAGATAGTGAAGATAAAACAATGCCTCATTTAGAATTTAGTTCAAAAGTGGAATTAAATTCAGCTGATTTAATTTCTTCAATTGAAGACTGCCTGGTTGTTGCAGATGCCTGTTCATTTAAGATTAAAAATGAAAAATTCATAATTGAAGCAAAAGGATTAAATTCTGCAAGTTCTGAATTTTCTGGAGATGAAGCAGATATTAATGCAGAGGACTGCAAGGCAAGATATAGTTTAGAATACTTGTCAAAATTCATTAAAGGAGCAAAATTATGCAATAAAACTATTTTAAGATTTGCAAATGACCATCCTTTAAGAATGGATTTTAAAACAGAGCAATTAGGATTAAGTTTTATTCTTGCCCCAAGAGTTGAAACCGAAGACTAACTCCTTTGAAAATATTTGTATCAATATCAAATGAGTTGGTTTGAGCAGAGGGCTAGTGATTTAGCATTTTTTTGAATTAATAAAAATCACTTGTCTGAATAGAAGACTAATGCGAAGACAATTTAATTAAAATGAATAAATTATTAAGAACAGGATTTGGAATTTTTTTCTTTTTTTATATGGGAAGTTATGTTAATGCACAAACAGAGTTGCGATGTTATGAACATGTTTTAGTAAAATTGGCGAGGGATAATGACACATATATATGCACATCAAGAAATGGAACTCATATTAATATTCTGGCAAAAAAATTAGGAATAAAGCCAATCATGGAAAATCGAGAGTATTCTCATTCTTGTGTTGCTTTTTATTCAGGAAACTTGGAACTGAAAAAAATGGCTGACAAGCTTGATAAAAACAAGGATAAAATAATAAGCTTGGAAGAGTTATCTGAGATTTACTAAGGTGTATAATCAAGGGACATATGTCTGTTGACTGCACACTGAGATTTACTAAGGATAGATTTATATAAGTATTATTCTGTATTATAAAATATATTAAATAATATTAAGTAATACTATGAAGCAAAGAGTTTCTGCAACTATTGATGACAAAACCATGAAGATAATTGAACTAATTTTAAAAAAAGGAAAATATAGAAATAAATCTCATCTTATTGAAGAAGCAATTAAACTATTAAAAGAGGAAAATGATAAATAAAATAGAAAAAAGCATTTTCTTAATTGTATTAATACAGATTTTTTTATTAATGAATATGAATGTTGCACAGAGTTATCAGATTTATCAGACAGATAAAATTAATAATAAAGAAAAGAATATACAGAAAACTAATAACAAAAATTTAATTAATGTAGGAATTAATTTATTGATTGGGATATTTTCCATTAAACAAATTGGAGTTGTTTCTGCAATTGAAGTGCCAACTAATACTCTTAATGAAGATTCTATTTGGAATTGCTGTCCTCAAACAACAAATGGGGCAATATGCCAGGATATTTTTTCAGACAGCGAAATAACATGTGCAAAAGAAATACTTCCTACAAAATGTGAAAATGTTCTTGAATGCAAATCTGGATGTTGTTTTGATTCTGTTGAAGGTTTATGCACAACAAATTCTCCAAAAATAACATGCGAAAATGAAAACGGAATTTGGTATGATGAAGAAACTTGTGCAATTCAGGAGTGCCAAAGAGAGTGCTGTGTTTTAGAAAATGATGCTCAATTTATTACAGAAGCGAGATGTGATTATATTTCTTTAATACAAGGTGTTGAAAAAGATTTTAGAGCAGGACTGACAGAATCAGAATGCCTTGCAATTTCTGCAACCCAAGATATTGGCGCATGTATTTTTGAACAAGAGATATGCAGAATAAGAACAGAGCAAGCATGCTTGTCAGATAATGGTGATTTTTTCAGAAATTATTTGTGCTCACATCCAGACTTGGAAACAAATTGCACAAAACAAAACTCAACAGGATGTGTAAAAGCTAAGGATGAAATTTACTGGTTTGATAGTTGTGGAAACAGGGAAAATGTTTATTCTTCTGACAGAAATCAAAGCTGGAATAATGGAATGATTTTAAATAAAGAAAACAGCTGCAATCCTGATTCAAGCAATGCTGGTTCTGAAACATGCGGGAATTGCAATTATTATTCTGGAAGCATGTGCTCTAAAACAAATGAAACAGAAACTCATATTTTAGATGGA
>JAHIHG010000050.1 GCA_018898425.1 Nanobdellota archaeon
GAAATCTGTTTTTCTTAATGATTTTAGATGAACTTAATTATTTGGTGTTTCGGAAATGAAATTTTTTAGATTTATTAGTTATAATAGTTTTCAGTTAAGAGATTCTAGTGGTTGAAATTTGTGTGGAGGTTCAATCAACTGTAATTGAATCATTTAAAACCCCAAAAATAAAACAAAAAGAAGATTCAGATGGAAACACAGAATTAAAAAAAGGTATTAATAAAAAGTATATTTCAGAGAATGGAAAATAAACCCCTAATGTATTTCGGTCATCCTATTAATTTCTACAATACAAAAAAAGAAAAAAAACTAATAATTGCAATTCAGGAAAAATTTCCTGAATACTATATTGAAAATCCAAATCAACTAATTCATAAAGATAACTACATCAAATGGAAAGAAAGAACAGGAAATGGAATGAATTATTATTTTAAAATTGTTCTTCCAAAAATGGAGGGTGGGACATTTTTATGCTTTGAAGATGGTATGTTTGGGGCAGGAGTTTTTGGAGAAGCTGAATTTTTGAAAGATAGCGGAAAATTAATTTATGAAATAAATCTTGAAGAGAAAATTAAAGAAATGATATTAGATTCTTCGAGAACATTATCAATTAAAGAAACAAAAAAAAGAGTTTATAGTTTTTAAAATATATTTCAGAGTATATATCTTTTTAAAAAAGAGATTTTGTTTTAAAAACATGGGGATGAGGAAAAAGAGGATTAATGCAGTCTATCTTGATACAAACCAGTTTAAATTATTTAAATTTTTAAAAGTTAATTCTGCAGATTTTTCCAATTGGTCTTCTTTAAAAGATATTTCTAAAAAATTAAAGATTTCGGAAAATGCTACAAAAAAATTAATTTCTTCTTTAAGAGAAAAAGAAGGCATTGCTTTAGATTCAAAAACAGAAAAAAAAGGAGAAATGAAAATAAGAAAATATGGACTTGCTCCAGAAACATTGGGAATCTTAGTAAAATCAGAGAGAGACATACATAAAAACAATAAGAATGGAAATCTTTTTTCTGCATTATATCTTGCAGAACCTTGTTTTGGAACAAAAGCTTTTGAAGAAAGGTATACTATGAAGGGGCTTGCCTTGGCTTTGGAAGTAAATGGCTTGGCTGGAAAAATACAAGAAGTTATTATTCAGGGAGGGGTAATTCCTCATCTTCCCCCATATTCTTCTAAAAGTTATGATTGGGATTTAAAATTTTTAGGACAAATTGACAAAGAAAAAACTAGATTTTCTGAGAAATTATTAGAAGATAAAATAGAAACAAGTTGGGAAAGAGAGTTTTATGAAAAATTTATTCATAATTCAAAAAAAAGTAAAATAACCACTTTAACAGATGCTTTTAAAGCTGCAGAAAATCAACTTTCACCTTTAATGAATTCACTTCCAGAAGATACTGTTCTTAGAATCCAGTTAGGGGAAGAAGACAGAAAAAATATTGAACACTTGCAAGCAGCAAGAGTTCAGGAATGGGCTAAAGAAAAAGGAGAGAAAATTAATAAAATTAGGGATGAAATTATGAATGAATCTTATAAAACTTTTCAAGATTCATATATTTTTCTTGTTCAAAAAAGTTATTTGGAAAAAACATTAAAAAATGAAAAAATTTTAAGAAAAATTAATGAAAAAAGAATTGATTTTAAAAAAAGGATTTTAAATAATTTTCAAGATTTTTTAATGGAAGTTAAAGAAGATTCAGAAATTGAAACATCTAATTTTTGGGAGGATCATCAAAAAATTTTAGGTTTAGACATCAATGAAATATTATATGGGGAAACAATTAAAGAAGATAAACACCAAATGGAAAATTTTGGAATTGAAAGAGCAATGAATTATGTTTCAAGATCGCAAAGAAAATCAAAAAACATAAAGCAAGGCATGAAAAAACTAGAAAATTTACTCCAAAAAACTAAAGAAAAACAAGAAGATTTAAGCTCTAGATTAGAAGATTTAAATGAATCTGCTAGCTGGACAAAACAATTATTAGAATCTGGAAGAAAAACGATAACCTGGTTTACAAGGCAGTACCCTGTTTTTTCAGATGAAGTAGAATTAATATTTAAACAAGTAAAAGACAAATATACTCAACATTTTTTTAATTGGAATATTTCTCAACCAACAGTTATTCATGTTTCTCCAAGAAAAAGAATTGAAATAGAAACAGGAGTTATAACTAATGTTTTATCTAATGAAAAAGATAAATTAGAAGTAGATTATAGTGTTGAATCTTATGAAAAGAAAAGAATGTTATTAATCCACAATATAAATCACATAACGTCAGATGGAATTGCTCCAAATGCTATAAAAAAAGCAAAAGAATTAATGAATCATGAAAATATTGTTTTGAAAAAGCTATATGAAGAAGAACTAATTAAATTCCAACCAGATATTCTTTTATTGGGGGGGCATCAAACAGGGGGTTTTAGGGTAATGCCTTGGTTTAAAGATTCTGAACAAATTATCCAGGGAGAATTTGTAGAAAACCAGAAAATAAGTTATTTAATTCATCTTCCAACACTTCAGTCAATTCCACGTTTAGAATGGTTAATTTCAAAAGGTTTTAAAAATTGGCACACAAAAAGATATCAATCTGGCCCCTATGCATCTGCAGCAATTATCCATACTGAAGATAAAGAAGGAGTTGGGAGATTTGGGATAATAAATAGTGCACAATTAGAAAAATTTGGAAAAAAAGCAGAAGAAATAGAAGTTTATAGAAAAGAACTTAAAAAAAATTTAAGTTCAGAAAATAGAAAAGAAATTTTTAAATTAATAAAAGAAAAAAAAGAAGAAGTAAAAATTAATTTTAAAAAAATAGAAGCTGCAGGAGATTTTCATCTTGGAGCTCCAGATTATCCGGGCAGATATTCAAAAGACCAGTTTATAGAAGCTATGCAATACTATCAAATAAAAAAAGGATTGCCAGAGATTATTTCATGGGATGAAATTCCGCATGGCTGTTTAGATTCTTTTGGAAGCGGTTCCAGATATTTGGGGATGACTCCTGCCAAATTTAAAAGAAAAATTATAAATCCTATCTTGGAAAGTGATTTAAACCCAGAAGAAAAAGCCAGAGAAATAGCTAGAGAATCTCTAAGAAATCATAGGGCAATTACAATTCATAATCAAGCAGACCAAAAAGAGCTTTTTGCAGAAATGTTAAGACCTTATGCTGAGAAAGTTATTAAAAATGGTGGAAAATTAATTTTAACCAGCGGGAATCATGCTAACAATTCAGATAAAAAATCCGATGAAGCATTGGAATTAGCAAATCAATTTTCCACAGAATATAGAGACAAAAATAAAGTAATTGCATTTTCTGGAAAAGGCAACCCTGTTGGAGTGGGTGCAATAAGATTAGATGGAGGACAAACTCTTTTTGTCATGCATAAATTTCCAGAAAGACAAGATGAAATTTATGGAATAATGACTCATTTAAGAAAAATGAATAATGATGCAGACATAGTTATTGCAGGGGACAGGCATCAAACAGGAGCAGGTTATGCTGATGGACATTTAATAGTGCTACACCCAGGGATGGAGCCAATAAATACATATGTTCCATTAATTGGAAAACCTGCTGGAGTTAGAGGTTTTAATAATATTTATTTTGACCCAAATAAAAGGGGAATATATGCAGTAGAATTTATATTAAATAATACTCTTGAAAAAATTGTAAAAGAAGAAAATATAATTTAAATCACGACGACAAAGTTAATTTTTTTTTGTAGAAACATTTATAAAGTCAATTTTTCTGAAATACTTGTAACTAAGATGAGTGCTTTAATATATAAAATTACAAGTTAAAGTATGAGGTATGTAGCAGTCATAGTTGTAGTTCTAATAAATATTAATATTTTCATAATATTAAGCTAAGCCAATAGTTAGGAATCGTGTGAAGTGATTTGTTTATCTTATACAAAACAAATTGCGCAATAGAGATTATTTTATGATAATCGCACCCACAAAGAAAGGGTGTACCCTCACAAAAGAGAGGGTAACATTGTTTAATTCCAGTTGATCCTGCTGGCGGCTGCGGCTCTCTGGTTTGCACTTAGACATGCAAGTTTCTTTGTTTCTTCGGAAGTAAGGGAGCGAACTGCTCAGTAACACGTAGCTAATCTACCCTTAAGTCAGAGATACCCTCGGGAAACTGAGGTTAATATCTGATAGAAGATATACCCTGGAATGATTTATCTTTTAAACTTGAGCTTAAGGATGAGGCTGCGGCGGATTAGGTTGTTGGCGGGGTAATAGCCCACCAAGCCGAAAATCCGTAAGGGCTCTTAGCGGAGAGGCCCTGAGAGGGAATCTGAGACACTATTCCCAGCCCCACGGGGTGCAGCAGTTAGGAATATTCTGCAATGCGCGAATGCGTGACAGATTGAACCAGAGTGTGTTTCTATTGAAATGCTTTTGTGAAATGCAAAAAGTTTCACGAATAAGGACTGGGTAAGACTAGTGCCAGCCGCCGCGGTAATACTAGCGGTCCAAGTCGCAGCCATTTTTATTGGGTCTAAAACATCCGTAGCTTGTCTAATAAGTTTCTTGTGAAATTTTATATCTCAAATATAAAGCGCGCAAGAAGTACTATTAAACTAGAGACTGGAAGACGTAAGAAGTATGTTCGAAGTAGCGGTAAAATGTTTTAATCTCGGACAGACTCACAATAGCGAAGGCATCTTACGAGGACAGTTCTGACAGTAAGGGATGAAGGCTAGGGGCGCAAAACGGATTAGATACCCGTGTAGTCCTAGCAGTAAACACTGCACACTAAACATTAGTACCTC
Organism: Nanobdellota archaeon; assembly: GCA_018898425.1. GTDB lineage: Archaea > Nanobdellota > Nanobdellia > Pacearchaeales > GW2011-AR1 > JAHIHG01. The sequence continues at coordinate 4,804 of JAHIHG010000050.1, forward strand.
CTCGAGAGGTATTAGTGCTGAAGGGAAGCCGAAGAGTGTGCTACCTGGGAAGTATAGCCGCAAGGCCGAAACTTAAAGGAATTGGCGGGGAGACACTACAACAGGTGACGCGTGCGGTTCAATTAGACTATACACCGTGAACCTCACCAGGAGCGACAGCAGGATGAAGGTCAGTCTAAAGGGCTTACCTGACACGCTGAGAGGAGCTGCATGGCCGACGTCAGCCTGTGCCGTGAGGTGACCTGTTAAATCAGGTAACAGGCAAGACCCACATACATATTTGCCACGTGCACCATATGTAGATCGCCTTGGCAACAAGGATGAAAGTGTGGGCTACGTTAGGTGAGTACAGCCCGAATCCCCTGGGCAACACGCGCGCGTCAATGGTGAATACAACGGGATGCGACTCTGAAAAGAGAAGCTAATCTCTTAAAGTTCATCTCAGTCCAGATTGAGGTTTGCAACTCAGCCTCATGACGCTGGAATCTGTAGTAATCGTTTGTTATCAGCGAACGGTGAATACGTCACTGTCTCTTGCACACACTGCCCGTCAAACCAACCAAGTTATGTTATGGTGAAACTTTTCGAAGGAGAACTTTAGCATGACAAGGTAGGTTAAGTCGTCACAAGGTAACTGTAGGGGAACCTGCAGTTGGATCACCTCCTAAAAAAACTTTGAATTATAACTTGTACTCTACATACCCATCTTATTTATAAAAATAAGATAAAAATAAATAAAGTTTAAAAAGCCGAAACAGGTTAAATTATTACCCTTAAATTTTAAAAGGTTAAAGGGCCTGTTGTCCAATGGTTTAAGATACTTCCCTTGCACACGACGCGAACTTGTTTGCGAAGTCATCGTCAAGATCGGAAGAGATCCGTGTTCGATTCACGGCAGGTCCATTATAGATTAATTCTTAATGGATAAAAAAACAATATTAAATAAAATGGAAAAAATAAATAATAGTTCAAAAAAAATTAGAAAGAACAGTTTTAAAAGGAACTTTAGCAAAAAGAATATTAAACAAAATCACACAATTATATAACAAATCACAAATAAAAAAATCATATTCACGAAAGTGAAAAATATGGTTCGAGAAGTAATATTTTCGGATCATTTTGAGGACATACTCAAAAAATTATGTTCAATGAAATAAGCAGTAGAAGAAATCCCACTTAAAAATAAATTCAGAATAAATACTACTATTTATACTGTTAGATGGATAGCTTGGTTTTGGTTTTGATGAAAGACGTGGCAAGCTGCGATAAGCTTGGGGGAGCTGCATGCAAGCTTTGATCCCAAGATTTCTGAATAACGCAGAGATGCGGAATTACGCCGGGAATTGAAACATCTTAGTACCGGCAGGAAAAGAAAACAATTAGTGATGCCCTTAGTAGCAGCGAGCGAAAAGGGTACAGGGCAAACTGAATCTTCTCTTGAAAGAGAGATAGAGATGTGGTGAGGAACAAAGACTAAGTCAATGATTCAAACTTTGCTGGAAAGCAAGACCTTAGAAGGTGATAGTCCTGTAGAAAAAATTGATATGTTATACCTCGAAAGAGTAGGGCTTCCTAGATTGGGGGTCTGAATATGGCAGGATTAACTGACCAACCCTAAATAAAACCAAAGTCCGATAGCGCACTAGTACCGCGAGGGAAAGCTGAAAAGTACTCTTAATAGAGAGTTAAAAGACTTGAAATCTAACAGTTACAGTTTGTTACTGATCTTACTGTTTACTCAGATAAGATTTGTAACGTACGTTTTGAAAAACGGGCCAGGGAGTTTTTCTATGTGGCAAGGCTAATCTTCTCTGAAGAGTAACCGAAGCGAAAGCAAGTATGAAAATGCATTAGTCACATGGAGAAGACCTGAAGCCAGATGATCTATTCATGGGCAAGGTGAAGTCTTTCGAAAGGAGGATGGAGGCCTGAACCGGTGTTATGAACATGTACTCGAATGACCTGTGAATAGGGGTGAAAAGCTTATCTAATCTGGCGATGGCTGGTTCCTACTGAAATATGCCTTCGTATAGTCTTGTTTAGTTTGTTAGCGGTGTAAAGTACGGATAAATCTTGCAGGAGCTAATGCTTACGGAGATTTTTCCAACTCAGAAGCTGTTAATTGCTTAGAACAGGAAACAGGGTGTGTATGTAAGATACATTTCCGAGACCCGAACAAGGGAGACCAGAGTTAAGGTCCCAAAATTTATGCTAAGTGTATCAAAAGGTGTCTTGAACCTGAGACACTGGGGATGTAAGCTTAGAAGCAGCTATCATTTAAAGAAAGCGTAACAGCTCACCCATCGAGGTTCAGGGCCCTGAAAATGGACGGGGCTAAAGCATAATACCGATACTTTGGAGGCATTCATTAGAATGTTCTGGTAAGTAGGCGTGGTTTCTGCGCAGAAGGTTTTTCGTGAGAAAGGCTGGAGCGGGAACCAATGAGAATCCTGGCAATAGTAGGATGTGATTTTTCTGAGAATGAAAAATGTCGAAAGAGCAAGGTTTCCTCGGCAATATTTTTTAACCGAGGGTTAGTCAGCACCTAAGTCGTGCCTTAACTGAACACGACGATGGACAGCAGGTTAATATTCCTGCACTAATTGAATTTTATATAATAGGGTTTTGCTTCTGGATAAGTAAGCACTTGAGAAAGTGTTTTTATAAATAAATCTGTCGAGGGTAATCCTTAGACGCAGATGAATTTTTTGAACAAAATTGCTGATTCCAGGAGCCAGTGAAAAGACCTTATTCTTAATTTAATTAGCTGTACCCACAACCGACACTGGTGCTCTGGCTGAGTAGGCCAAGACATGAAAGGGAAAACCAATTAAGGGAATTCAGCAATTTAGTCCTGTAGCTTAGGCTTAAGGGATGTCTATCTTTGTGCGCTTCAGAAATGTGTGTGCATCGATAGATCTCAGTAACAAGGACGGCCCGACTGTTTACCAAAAACGTAGCCAAGTGCTAATCTGAAAAGACTTGTATACTTGGTGAGACCTGCCCAGTGGTGGTGTCTCAAACTCCTTTTCAAGGGAGCTAAGGTCCATTAAACGGCGGGGGTAACTATGACCCTCAATAAAGGGGGTATTTAAATTTGGCTGTATGCTGGAAACTCCTGTTAAGTCTTTGGTACTCGACGTTTATCGTCAGTAAAAATCCAAAGAATAAGGACAATCAGCAGGAAACTAAAGGTTTATATATTTGACCTTCTATAAAAGGTCATGAATAAAAAACAATATGTGTATTATCTTACGGGGTTTATGGATGGAGAGAGTTGTTTTTGTATTGCTCTTAAAAACCAAAAATCTGCAAAAGTAAGATGGGTGCTTGATCCAATATTCCATGTAACACAAAATGCAATTAACAAAAAGATATTATATGATCTTCAAAAAATGTTTAATTGTGGTGTTGTAATTAAGAAATATGGTCAGCTAAATACTATGCAGTTTGTAGTTCAAAGTAGAAATGAAATAATAGAAAAAATTATTCCCTTCTTCAAAAAATATCAATTGATAACAAAAAAGAAAGATTTTGAAATATTTGCAGAAGTTGTTGAAGCATTGAATCAACATAAACATAAAGATTTTAATGAATTCAAAAAACTTCTTAAGAAAGTCTTTACAATGAATGGAGGAGGAAAACAAAGAAGATACAAACTTAAAGATGTGTTAGAATCTTTAGGATCCTCAGAGACTATACGCCAAACACAATCCAAAAAATTGTGATGATATAGTCCGAACTGCATGGAGACATGCAGAGACTCACTCGCGTGAGTCCGCTGTTAATTAAATAACAGTTAAGTAACTCTTTTTAGAGTGAAAGTAACAGAAAGCTTAAGGTAGCGTAATACCTTGTCATTTGAATGATGACTTGCATGAATGGTTTAACGAGGTTGTCACTGTCCCTAATTGGAGCCTTCTGAAAATATTTTTCCGGTGCAAAGACCGGAGACACCTAGTGGGAAGCGAAGACCTTGTGGAACTTTACTGCAACTTGTTGTTGTAATTTTATGAAAAACGCATAGCATAGGTAGGAGCGTCGAAGCTGTCATTTCGGTGACAGTGGAGCGAACTTGTAATACTACCCATTTTTTATAAGATTGCTTACTCTTTAGAGGACAGCAGCAGGCGGGCAGTTTGACTGGGGCGGTGCCCTGTCGAAAAGATATCGATAGGACCCAAAGACAAGCTCATCCAGCTTGGAAATCTGGAGTTGAGTGCGAAGGCAAAAGCTTGTCTGACTGTATTTTGAAAAGCAAGAAATGCAGGGGAGAAATCCGGGCTTAGTGAACCCACATGCTCATTTAATAGGAGCTGTGTCTGATAGAAAAGTTACCCCAAGGATAATAAGCTTGTCGCCCCCGATAGTCCGAATTGACGGGGCGGTTTGGTATTTCGCTGTCGGCTCTTCCTATCCTGCGCGTGCAGAAGCGTGCAAGGGTGCCGGAGTTCACGTATTAAAAGGAATCGTTAGCTGGGTTAAGAACGTCGCGAGACAGTTTGTATGATATCTACTAGGTGTGTTATTGTCTGAGTGGAACAAGTTAGTAGTACGAGAGGAACCTGACTTGGATGCCTCTGGTGAGCAGTTGTTATATAGCAGGCTGCATAGCTACGCATTGTATGGATAAGAGCTGAATGCATCTAAGCTCGAAGCCATTCGCAAAACGAGACAATTAAGGCCGTCAAAGAAGATGACGTTGATAGAGTTCTTGTGTAAGCACGAAGGTTCGCCGACGTGTTCAGCATAGAACAACTAAAAGCCTCACTTGTATTATTTATTCTGATAAAGAGAATTTCTTCTACTGCTTATTAATTGTATTATTTTTAAATAAATTTTTCATAATCAAAATCTTTTTATATAAAGAATTCTTGTTAAAATATGTGTAAAATAGAGGTGAAGGTTGTACCAATGTATAGTGCTCCTTTAATAAGTTTTAATAAATTGCTCAATGCTTTTAGTCAATATGCTGACTTGCCTCTTAATTCAATTGAAATTATAAGTGTAAGAAATAGCCATCAAACATATTATTTAAAATTTGATGAATTAAAAGTTAAAATTCCTCTTGAAAAAATCTTAGATTATTTTAACAAATTAGAAAATTATCATGCAGAAGAAAAGTTTTAAAAATAAATTAATCAGATATATCTTATGGCAAAAACAAAAAAGAGGACTAAAACAAAAACAACCACAGACAAAAAAGTGTGTTACCCTTGCAAGACAAGTGATTGGATTTTTCCAATTGCAATTATTGCATTAGTTTGGCTAGCGCCTGCAGTGATGTGGTCTAAAATTGTAATAACAGTTTTAGCTGTATTGGCTTGGGGAAGTAATTTCTGTCCTTGCAGAAAAAAGAAATAAGAAATTTAAAAAATCTATTGAATTGACTGGTTACTTAGAAGTTAATAAGGAATGATTTTTTACATCATTAATTCTCTAAAATTTATTTACAACCCAAAATTATCAACAAAATCTTCAATAATTTTATATTCTTGCAAAAAATCCTGTCCCTTTTTTGTTAATGAAAATGTTTTTTTTTCTTTATTATCAATGTCGATATTAATAAATTTTTTACTTATTAATTCATTTATATATTCCTTAAACATTTGGGGAGATAGATTAGAAGCATATAACAACCTTGTTGGCTTAATACTTCTGGTTTCTCTAATAGCTCTTAAAATATCTTTAATAACTTCCAGTCGTTCACGTTTTTTAGGCATTTTATATTATTTTATTTAGTTATTCTAACAACCCCTGCTGCAAAAAATAAAAAAATAATTATGTTTAGCAAATAAATTGTAATTAAAATTCCAGGATTCCATGCAAAAGTCAGGGCTGCTAAAAAATTAAGCACCCATGCAATAAAACTAAAAATCATTGCTATTAAATAAAATTTAAGAAACTTTCCTTTACTTCCTTTTGCGATATAATTATTATAACTTATTAAAATTAAAATTGCAAAAAGAATTATTTGCGAAAAAAACATAAAATAAAATGTTTTCCAGATACAATCTAATCCAACAATAACAAAAGCCATTAAATAAAAAACAAGAACTTTTGAATTAATTAAAGAGGTAAAATATTCTTCTCCTGCTGATTCTATTTTTTTCCATAATAAACTATAAAGCAAAAAAAAACCACCCATTATTAAAAAATATTCAAAAATAAAAGTTGTTAAAACATGATAATTTTTGTTAAAAATAAAATATTTTAAATCAAAAAAATACCTTATAAAAAATCCAATCCCGTAAAAAAAGAATGCATTCCTAAAGTATCTTATGCCTTGGTGTTCACTTAATTTAAATAATTTGTTTGTCTTAATTACAATTACAAAGCAACTTAAAATAATTATAAAAGCATAAATTAATTTAAGTGATTCCTTGCTCTGAATAATCCATTCAATCATAAAAATTTGATTTTTTTAAATTATTTAAAGATATATGTAAATAAAAATAGAGGATAAATACATATTTTTACTTCTTATTGCTTATAAAGAGTTTTTGACTAAGATTATTATGAAAAATAAAAAAGGAGGAGTTGCCCCAACTAAAATGGAAGAAGAATTACCTTACTGACATACTCAATAAATAGCTGGGTTCTGCTTATTCTCTTATTATCCCTCATCTAACAACCTCAAAGAACCTGGCTTTTTATTATATCTATTTTTTAGGAGCAGTTATTTTTAAAACTCCTTTTTTGAATTCTATTTTAGCCTGATTAGGATTAATTTTTGGCAGGGTAGTTGCATAATTAAATTTCATAAGATTTTTTTTATAAATTAATAAATATTTTTAAATTTAAGTCAAATTTTTAAACTCTGATTATTTGTTTTTAAGATGGGAAAAGGGATGGAAAAAAATAGTGTAAATGAAAACATGCTTCAGGCAACAATAAGTTTTGCTATTTTTGCAATATTAATAATTGGAGGAGGTGCTTATTTTGTGTTTAATAAACCCTTAATAGGGCCTGTATTTTTGGGATTAAGCTTAGTTGGATTAATATTTTTAAAATTTTTTAAGATAAAAATCAGATCAGTTTATCCAGACATAATTTTTGGGATAGTTGATAATGGAATCCTGCTTTTTGGGGTAATTTTAGGAGGAACATATGCAGGAATTGGAGGAGCAATAATTGGCGGAGCTGCAGGCAATGCCATAACAGATGGTTTAGGAGGTTTATCTGAAGGATATATGGCAGAAATATTAAGAAAAAAAAGAATCAAGAATGAAAGAACTTCGCTTTCAACTATGATTGGAAAAATGATGGGTTGTTTAATAGGAGCAGGTGTGGGATTAAGTTTAATTTGGTTGATTAGTTTGTTTTGAAGATAAAATAAATATAATAAAAAACATCAAAAACTATTAAAGAGATAGAATCTTGATTTATTCATGAGAGAATTAATAAAAAATATCTCAAATAAAATTGAAAATTATCCCCCTAATCAAATTGAATTTACTCAATATTGTTTTGGTAGAATGAAAGAAAGAAATATTAAAAAAAATATTGTAATTACAACTTTATTTTCTAAAAATAATCTCTATTATGTGGAAGAGCAATTAAAACAGCATCAAGGAGAAATTGAAAAAAGATATAAATTAATTTTTAAAATAAGTTCAAAATACTCTCTTATACTTATTATTGCATTTTATCCAAAGGTTTTAAAAGTTGTTAATGTTATTAAAACTAGCAAAGGAACTGAAAAAAAATGGAGAAAAACAATATTAAAATAGATTATGATAAAGAAGAAGATATGCTTCATTTATCTAAGAGAGAAAGTAATGTAAAATTTAGTTTTGATATTGATCTCCCAAATGGGGATATTATTCTTGACTTTGGTTTTAATGGGCAAATAGTTGGATTGGAATTTTTTAATGCATCTAATTATTTTCCTTTTTTGAAAAATATCAAAAACCAAAAAATAAAAGGAAAAATGAGTGTTCAATATGGGCTTAATTGGGCACAGGTTTTTTATGAAGTGCATATTCCAGGCAAAAAACCAATATCTAATAGTTTGATTTCTCCGTATAACAGGGAATTAGTTATGAAGCATTGAGGTTTTTTAGTAATTATTTTGTTGAAAATTTTTTGATTGAATATCATTATTCATAATATTCTTTTGTAGGATAAAGATTGAAGTTATTTGTTACCTTTGGATAATAGTAATAAAATAGAAAGGTTTAAATAATTTAAAGTTCTGGAAAAAGTATGGCAAACAAAATTAATAAAACACTCGAAAAAATAGCCAATGTTTCAGTAGGTGCTATGGGTTTATCTACAATTGGTGTTGGAATTGCCTCTATGTGTGGAGAATATGAAATTGCAGAATTTTTTATGCAAGGTTTGGCTGGAAGTTCAGTCTTAACTTTTGGATTAGCCCCGCTTTTAGGAATTAATACATATAACAAAGAGAAGGATTTAGATGAAAGAAAACTTATTGCTGAATCTTACGGATATTAATAATTTTAACTTGTTTTTATTTTATCAATTCGCATCTAGTACACAATTTATATTCAATTTTTCTCAAATAAAAATTTCCTAAAACTCAATCTTTCTTCCCAATCTTCCCCTTAACCAGCTTCGCAATTTCAAACACAATTAATCCTGAAACTGCAAAAGGCAAAATTAATAACCAGTTATTAAGTGTTAAAGGAACTACATCAAAAGCTTTTGCAAGAGGGGTGTATAAGAGTAATAAATGCAGTGCTAAAGAAATTAAAACTGCATAATTCAGCCATTTATTTGAAAAAGGTTTTAATTTAATCAAGGACTCATTTGAACGAAAGGTATAAACAAAAAACAATTCAAATAAAATAGCTGTTGTTAAAACCATTGTTCTTGTTAGCTCAACTGAAAAATTATTTCCAATTCCTATTAAATACATAACAAATTTTATTGCAAAAGTGAAAATTCCTGCAATAATTATAAACCTCCATATATTTTCCAAAATGCTTTTTTCTCTTCTAGGAGGAGTCTTCATAACTTGCTCAGGATTTTCAAAAACAAGGGATAATGCCGGAAGAGAATCTGTGATAAGATTTATCCATAAAATTTGAAGTGGAAGCAGGGGAAGAAACCATTTATCCTGCCCATAAAGCATTCCCAAAATTAAGGCAATTAAGATCAAAAAAATCTCGCTAAAATTAACAGCAAGAAAATATTTGGTAAATTTTTTTATGTTATCATAAGTTTTTCTGCCTTGTTTTACACCCTCAACAATTGAAGCAAAATTATCATTCACTAAAACAATATCTGAAACATCTCTTGCCACATCTGTTCCTCTTTTGCCCATTGCAATGCCAACATCTGCTGATTTTAATGCCAGGACATCATTTATTCCATCACCAGTAATTGCCACTATTTCTTGTTTTTGCTGAAGTATCTGAGTTATTCTTAATTTTTGATGAGGAGTTGTTCTTGCAAAAATAACAAGTTCATCAATAGAATCTAATAAATCAGCGTCACTCATTTTTTCAAGCTCTTCCCCAGTAATTGTCTTTCCTTTTATTCCAATTTGCTTTGCAATGGCTACTGCAGTTGCAACAGAATCTCCAGTTATTATTTTTATTTTTATTCCTGCTTCTTTGCATTGCTTAATGGCATTTTTAACTTCTTTTCTCGGAGGGTCAATCATTCCAACAAGTCCCACAAAAATCATTGCTTTTTCCTCTAATTCATCTTTTTTATTAAAATTCTTATAGGCAAAAGCCAGAACTCTCAAAGCATTATGCTCCATTTTTTTTGAAGATTCTAAAATCTCTTTTTTTCTTTTTTCAGTTAATGGCTTTATCTGCCCATTAATTAATTCTGATTTTGATATACTTAGAATTTTTTCCACTGCTCCTTTTGAATAAAGAACATAATTTCTTCCGTTATCTCTTGCAATAGACATTAATTTTCTTTTTGAATCAAATTCAAATTTCCTTATGCTTGGTTCAGCTTCAATCATTTTTTTCTTGTTTAATCCAAACTCAAGAGATGCTGAAAGCAAAGCCTCTTCAGTGGGCTCTCCAAAAAATACATATTTATCATCAATTAATTCAAATCTTGCATTATTACAAAGAACACTTATTTTAAATAACTGCAAAAGTTCCTTATTTTTATTTAATAGTATTTTTTTATCTCCTAAAAAAATATTATTCTTGTCTTTTAAATAAAATTTATTATTGGTAAAAATCTCCTGCACACTCATTTTTTCTTCTGTAATTGTTCCTGTTTTATCTGAGCAAATCACAGTAACACTACCCAAACTTTCCACTGCAGAAAGTTTTCTAATGATAACATTTTGTTTTGACATAAGTAAGGAAGAAATTGCAAAAGAAAGTGAAAGCACTGCTGGAAGCCCTTCTGGAATTGCAGATACTGCCAGTGCTATTGCAGTCATAAACATTGTAAGTGCATCAAACTTTCCAGTAATTCCCAAAAATCCTACAAAAGCAACAAAAATTAAAATAAAAATCCCTATTTGTTTTGAAAAATTATCAAGACGTTTTTGCATTGGGGTTTTTTGCACTTCAATGTCCTGCAAACTCCCTGCTATTTTGCCAAATGCTGTGTTCATTCCTGTAGCAATAACAACTGCCTTAGAAGTTCCCCTGACAATCTGGGTTCCTGTAAAAAGCACATTTGTTCTTTCTGTTAAAATAGTATCTAATAAAAGTTTTTTTGAGTGCTTGTCAATAGGCAAACTTTCTCCTGTTAAAATCGCTTCATTTGTTTGCAAATTTTCAGATTCAATTATCCTGCAATCTGCATTTAATTTATCCCCTGAATTTAAAACCACAATATCTCCTAATACTAACTCTGATGAAGGGATTAATTCAAATTGATTATTTCTTATTACCCTTGACATTGGAACTAAAACTTTTCTAAGGTTTTTTATGGCTTTTTCTGCCTTATATTGCTGAAAAAAACCAATTAAAGAATTTAAAACAATTATTGCAGAAATAACAATTGCATCAAGAAGATGATTTATTAAAAATGAAACTATTGCTGCAAAAATAAGAATATAAATTAGAAAAGAATTAAATTGCTGGATAAAAATCTTAAAAGGCCTTAGTTTATGAGTTTTTTTCAGGATATTTTTTCCGTATTTTTCAAGTCGTTGTTTTGCCTGCTCTCCTGTTAATCCTTGCTCAGATGTTTTAAGTTCATTAAATATTTCCTCTTTTGATTTGGAATGAGCATTAATTTCCATTAATAAAAAAGGAAAAAGGAATTTAGAAAAGTTACTTAAAAAAAAAAAAAATATTTATAGATTAACCTCTTGTGTTTATTATGGGAGATAATTATGAAACAGGTTCTGCTGAATCAGATGTTTATTATGTTGTTGATAAAAAAACCGGGAAATTAATTAAAAAATACCTGCCTGCTGATTCAGTAATGCCTGAAGCAAGACCTGGCACAAAAGCAGGAAATTCCCTGCTTAATCATATTAATAAAGAATTACAAAACAGTGAAATAATTGATTTAATGAAAAAGCTGTATGAATTGGATAAATGATAATTTTGATTTTAATAGAAGAAATTAAATATAATAAATTTTAAAAACTTAAAAATTTAGTGTTTAAATGGTAATTAATCTTGATAAAGCAACTTTAGGATGGTATATGTATCAATGTATTGAAATTGCAAGAAAAACCCCTTATCAGATTGGCAGACCTTATGTGGGAGCAATTGTAGTTTCACAAGAAGGAGAAATATCGGGAAAAGGATATAAAAAATTTATTCCACACACAAAAAGAATTATGCATGCAGAAAGAGTTGCATTAGATAATGCGGGATATAAAACAAAACAAAGTTATCTATTTACCACACTAGAACCATGTATTTGTGTTAAAAAAAATCAGGTTTTAAAATCATGTTCTGAATTAATAGTAGAAAGAGGAATTGATACTGTTATTATTGGTATGCAAGATTTATCATCTGCTGTTCATTCTGAAGCAGGCATTAAATTTTTAAAAAATCATGGAATAAATGTGAAAAGATATCATGGTTTAAATAATATGGTTATTGATGAATTAATAAGTCAAAAGTGGCAAAATTCTTTTTTAAATTATAATCAAAGATAATTTAAATCAAACTATCAACATCTTTAAATAATTAAAATACTTATTTTTTTAATGAAAACAGAGTTTATTCCAATAGATTATGATTATTTTGATTTTAATGGAAGAAATTATGCCAAAATAATTGGAAGAAATGCAAAAGGCAAAAGAGTTTGCATAATTGATTCTTGTCCAGTATATTTATGGGCTATTTTAAAAGATAAATTAAAACAAAGTGAAATTGATAAACTTGTTTTAAAAATTGAAAAAATAAAACTTGATGTTAAAGGAAGGAAAACAAAAGTTGAAAAAGTGGAAGTTCATGAAAAAAACTTTTTAGGTAAAAAAGTAAAAGCTTTGAAAGTTTTTGCAACAAATTACAAAGATTTGCATGACATTGCAGATAAATTGGGAACAAAAGAGATTGTCAAAAGAAGAGGCTATGATTTGGGGTATGTAACACATTATATTATTGAAAAAAAAATAATTCCTTTAAATTGGTATGAAATTTCGGGAGAATTATTAAATAATTCAGAAAAATTTGGGGGTATTGACAAGAGTTTAGATGTTGATTATTGCATTAAATTAAAAAGTTTAAAGAGTATTAAAGAAAAAAAATTTATGCCAAAAACTCTTGCCTATGATATTGAAACAGATGAATTAAAAATTGGCGAAGGAGAAATTCTTATGATTTCCCTTGTTTCAGAAGAATATAAAAAAGTCATAACCTGGAAAAAATATTCTGGAAAAAAGCAGGATTATGTTGAATATGTGGAGAATGAAAAAGAATTAATTAAAAGATTTATTGAGTGTGTTAAAGAGGTATCTCCTGATTTTTTAGTTGGATATTTCTCAGATGGTTTTGACTTACCTTATTTAAAAGCAAGAGCTGATAAGCACAGAGTAAAACTCAGCTTAGGTCTTGATGGAAGTGTGCCAAGATTTAGCAGGGGCATAAACTTAACTGGAAGAATAAATGGGGTGGTGCATTTAGATATAATAAAATTCATAAAAACAGCATATGCCCAATATATGCAATCTGAAACACTTTCTTTAAATGATGTTTCAAAAGAATTTTTAGGCGAGGGGAAAAAAGATTTTACAATTAAACACTCTTCAAAAATAAACAAAGAAGAATGGGATAAATATTATGAATATAATTTGCATGATTCTGTTTTAGCTTATGGTTTATTTGAAAAATTCTGGCCAGACATGCTGGAATTCTCAAGAGTAATGCAAGAACCAGTTTTTGATGTCTCAAGATATGGCTTATCAAAACAAGTAGAATCATATATATTGCATAATCTGGAAAAATTTAATGAAATTCCTGAAAAAAGGCCAGGCTATGATGAGATTTCACAAAGAAAGCACAGGGAAAAAGTTGAAGGAGCATTTGTTTTAGAACCCACTCCAGGACTTTACAAAAATATAGCAATATTTGACTTTACCTCAATGCATACTAGTATTATAATTTCTATGAACATTTCAAAATCAACTCTTCTTGAAAAACCTGAAAAAAATTCATTCAATATAGAAACAAAAACAGGAAAGTTTTATTTTTCAAAAAAACCAGGATTTATTCCATTGTTATTAAAAGAAATTCTTGAAAAAAGAAAAAGATATAAACAAGAATACAAAAAAAACCCGGACAATATCACAAAAGCCAGAAGCAATGCATTCAAAGTATTATCTGCATCTGTCCATGGATATATTGGTTTTTTTGGAGCAAGATATTTTTCACTGGAATCTTCTTCTGCTATACTTGCCTTTGTCAGAAAATATAATAAAGAAACAATCAAGAAAATAGAAGAAGCAGGATATAAAGTTATTTTTGCAGATACTGATAGTACTGGGTTTTTAATGAACAAAAAATCAAAAACAGAAATAAAAAAGTTTCTTAAAGAAATTAATTCAAAACTTCCAGGGGTAATGGAGCTTGGATTAGAAGGTTTTTTTGAAAAAGGGCTGTGGGTTTCTACTCGTGGAGGAACAATTGGAGCAAAGAAAAAATATGCTCTAATTGATGAAAAAGGAAAAGTAAAAATAAGAGGGTTTGAAACAGTGAGAAGAGACTGGTGTGGAATATCCAGAAAAATGCAGGATAAAGTAATAAAATTAATTTTAAAAAATGGTAATGAAAAAAAAGCTCTTGAATATGTTAAAGAAGTGATTAAAGATATAAAAAACAGAAAAATAAGCAAAGAAGATTTAATAATAAGATCTCAGCTTAAAAAACCTATTTCAGAGTATAAGCTTATTTCTCCGCATGTTATTGCAGCCAAAAAAATGAAAGAACAGAATATCCCACTTAGTCAGGGAAATTTAATTGCATATTATATTGCTGAATCAAAAGACAAGAAAAAATTAGTCAGGGACAAGGTAAAACTTCCTGAAGAAAAAGGAGAATATGATATTCAGTATTATCTTGAAAGACAGATTCTTCCTGCTGTTGAAAATATTTTTCAGGTGTTTAAAATAAATATTAAAGAAGTAATTGATGGAAAAAAGCAGATGACTTTGGGGGATTTTTAAGAAAATTTTATAAAAGGGAGGTACTATAAATTATAAAGAAAATGCTTCATCTTGCAAAAATTCCCAAACAAGAAAAAGACCCCTTAACATTAGCACGGGCAAATTTAATTTTTGAAGAATATTGTCAAAAAGGTATATATTCAAAAAGAGATAAGAATAAAACCAAAAATATAATTGAAGAATATTTAAATGATATAGATTCAGTATCATATCTTTTATTTGATTTAAAAAATGATGGAGTTCTTGAAGGACAAACAACTGTAACATACACAATTAAAGAATTTCAAAAATTACCTTCTTTTAAAAAAGGATTCTGGCGTGACAAAGATATAAAAATTATAATGGAAAAAAAAGGTTTTGGATTAGAGGAAAAAATAGCAGAACTTAACAAATTTGCAACAAAAACAAAAAGAGGAAAAAATCCTTCTGTAAATCTTATAAGGCTTTATGGAAAAATATTTCCAAAAATTAAAAAACAAACAGACCATGTTTTAATTTCTTCTTGCAGAAAAAATTTAGAAAATTATATGAGAATGGGGCTGGGGGAAGCATTCTTAGAAACAGAGCACTACTCAGAAAAATTAAATGGAAAAGATGTTGTAGTGGGATATATTGGGCTTTCAAATTTAAATATAGAAAAAAGTGTACATAAATTATTAAAAAGAATGGGGGAAAAAGAAACTACTCAAGAATATTTAGAAAATTTGAAGAAAACATGCATGGGTTATGCTATTGGTATGGGACATCCCCTTTGGAATTGCATTTAAAAAATCTATTGTAAAATATTTTTTGAAAAATAAACTTTAAATATTTATTTTATTTGCATAATGTCCAATCAGAGGAGTTTCTTTTTGCTTTCCAGATACTGAATTTATTAATGCAACCACCCAGATTACAAAATACATCACCCACAAAACCGGAACAGCTATTACCCCAATTATAGTAAGAATAAGAAGAACAGAAAGTATTTTTACAACAATTCCAGACAAGAAAAGAATTAAACTTTGTTTTGCATAATACATAACATATTTATCATCTTTTTTGGCAATTAATGCAATTATAAAACCTGCAACACTTAAAAGAATTGCTAAAAAAGCAAATAATTTTGAATCTGATTTTTGCTTCACTCTTTTTTGTTTTTTTGCCATTATAGGTTAAGTAAAATAATATATTTAAATGTTCTTATTAATCAGTATTGTTACAGAATTTAATAAATTAAATTTATTCAAATTTTCATTATAACATTGTCTTCAGAAAAATATTATAAACCCTTTTTAATTTATTATTTAATGGAATTAGATTATGAAAAACTGGGATTAAAAAGTGGATTAGAAATTCATCAGCAACTTGACACAAATAAATTATTCTGCAATTGCCCCTCTGTTTTAAGAACAGATGAACCTGATTTTAAAATCACAAGAAAACTTCATGCTGTGGCAGGTGAATCTGGAAAAATTGATAAGGCTGCAGCTTATCAGGCTTCTTTAGATAAAGAATTTATTTATCAGGGTTATGATACTACCTGCTTGATTGAATTAGATGAAGAGCCCCCGCATGAAATAAATAAAGATGCTTTGAAAATTGCATTACAAATTTCTATTTTATTAAATGCTAAAATAATTCCATTAACACAAATTATGAGAAAAACAGTTATTGATGGTTCTAACACCAGCGGTTTTCAGAGAACAGTCATGATTGCAAAAGAGGGTTATGTGAATACAACACATGGAAAAGTGAGAATTGCTGGAATTTTTTTAGAAGAAGATTCAGCAAGACCAATTATGCGGGAAAAAAATCTTGCTGTTTATAGATTAGACAGATTAGGAATTCCATTAGTTGAAATTGCGACATATCCAGATATAAAAAGTGCAGAACATGCAAAAGAAACTGCCTTGAAAATTGGAGGAATTTTAAGAAGTTGCAGGGTCAAAAGAGGTATTGGGACAATAAGACAAGATATTAATATTTCGCTTAAAGACAGACAAAGAGTTGAACTTAAGGGATTTCAAGACCCAAAAATCATGATAAAAACTTTTGAAAATGAAATCAAAAGGCAAAAAAAATTAATTGATTCTGGAAATACAATGGAAGCAGAAGTGAGAAATTGTCTTGCTAATGGAGAATCAGAATTTTTAAGACCAATGCCTGGAGCTGCAAGAATGTATCCTGAAACAGATTTGCCTTTATTAAAAATATCAAGAAACTTGATTAATGAGGTTAAAAAAAATCTGCCAACATTAAGAAGTGAAACTGAAAAAGAACTCAAAGAAAAAGGATTAAGCCAGGAAATGATTAAATTATTACTTAAACAAAACAAATTAGAAGAATTTAGAGAATTAACTGAGGTTACTGATAACCTTCAACTAGCAGGAAAAATTCTTCTTATTATTCCAAAAGAAATAGCAACTCGTGAAAAAATTTCAATAATTAAAATTAATAAAATTTTAAATAAAGATGTTTTGGCATTTGTTTTAGAATCGTTGAAAAAGAAAAAGATTTCTGAATCACAAGTTAAGCAAGTTTTAGAAAAAATTGTAAAAGGCGAGGATTTGGATAAAGCTATTAAATTTGAAAAACAAGATTCTGGAATTATTGAAGAAAGAATTATGAAAATAATTAAAGAAAAACCAGGATTATCTATGAATGCTTATATGGGGCTTATTATGAAAGAGTTTAAGGGAAAAATTGACGGAAAACAGGCAATGGAAATTATTCAAAAATTTGCAAAGTAAATATAAATTTTATAAAAGAAGATTTAAATATTAAGAAAATAAACCAATAACATGAAACAAATTGATTTAAACAAAAACAGGATTTTAATAAAAGATGTTTTTAATAGTAAAAAGCTAAAAGTTGAAATTGCCGGATGGGTTCATAAAATTCGGGGGTTAGGAAAAATTAATTTTATTGTTTTAAGAGATATATCTGGGATTATTCAAATTACTGCTGTTAAGGGTAAAGTTTCTGATGAATTATTTAACTTAATGGATAAGATTACAAGAGAATCAGTAATTTATGTTAAAGGAACTATCAAAGATTCAAAGCAAGCACCTAGGGGAAAAGAGATTATCCCTGATGAAATTGAAATTATCAGCAAGGCAGAAGATTTGCCTATTGATGTTTCTGATTTTTCAAAAACAGAATTGCCTAAGAGATTGGATTGGAGATGTTTAAGTCTTAGAACAAGGAAATCACAAATTATTTTCAAAATACAATCTAAATTAATTGAGGGCATGCAAGAATGGCTTCATAAAAATGGATTTTCTCAAGTTTTTACACCTTGTTTAATGGGGGTTGCTTCTGAATCTGGAAGTGAGGTGTTTGAAGTCAAATATTTCAAAGACAAAGCATTTTTAAGACAAGACCCTCAATTACATCGGCAGCTTACTATTTTAGGGGGTTTGGAAAGAATTTATGATATTGGTGCAAGTTGGAGAGCTGAAAAAAGCCATACTGTAAGGCATTTATGTGAACACAGAACTTGTGCAGTTGAACTAGCTTTTATTGATTCTGAAAAAGATGTTATGAAAATAGAAGAGCAGGTGATTATTTCTGCGTTTAAAAAAGTAAATCAAGATTGTAAAAAAGAACTTGAAGAATTAGAAATTAAATTAAATATTCCTCAAACTAATTTTCCAGAAATAACTTTCCCAGAAGTTTATAGTATTTTAGAAAAAATGGGGATAAAAATTAAAGAGGGTGAAGATTTAGATTTAGAGGCAGAAAAATTATTATGGAAATATGTTCAAAAACAATATCCAGGTGTTGATTTTTATTTTCTTAATAAATTTCCTTTTAAGAAAAAACCATTTTATGTCATGGGGGAAGACAATTCAAGATACGCAAGAAGCACAGATTTATACTATAGAGGAATTGAAATGTCATCAGGAGGGCAGAGAGAAAATAGATATGATTCTTTAATGAAAAATATAAAAGATAGGAAAGTAAATCCAAAATCTGTGGAATGGTTTACTAAGTTTTTTAAATATGGTGTTCCAACGCATGGGGGGTTTGCAATTGGCATAGAAAGATTAACAATGGTCTTGTTAGAATTGCCAAATGTTAGGGAAGCTGTTTTATTCCCCAGAGATACTGAAAGATTACTTCCTTAAAATTCCCTATTCTTAAGTACATAGACTTTGTTACCTTAATTGGTCTTTTTTGTTTGAATGAAAGATTTTTTATAACTTCTTTCCTTGATTATTTTATGATAAAAGAGTGGACAAATAAGATTATTTGTGGAGATGCTTTAGAATTAATTAAAGAAATTTCTAATGAAAGTGTAGATTTAATTTTAACTGACCCCCCTTATGGAATTAAAAAAGAAGGAATAAAAAATAGTGCAGATTTAGAAACCTTTTATTTAATTCTTCTAGAGTGTTATAGGGTTTTAAAAAAAGACGGATTTTTTATAACCTTTTTTAGCACAAAACTTCTTCCAGAAATTTTTAAAAATAATCCTTTTAATTATCATTGGCAATTTATATTAAACTGTCCTCTTGGGAGTGTTCGTTCCCCCATAGGTTTCAGTAAATATATGTCTTGCTTCGTTTTTAAAAAAGGAAATCCAAAGATTATAAAATGGAATAAAGATATATTTAATGATTCTCCTTCTAAAATGGTTGAACCAGATGAGGGGTTTATTAATCATCCATCTCCAAAACCAAAAAACTTTATTTCTGAATTATTAAAAATGTTTTCTAAAGAGAGAGATATAATTTTAGACCCTTTTATTGGCTCAGGTAGTACTGCTCTTGCTTGTTTGCTCTGCAATAGAAATTTTATAGGATTTGAGATAGAAAAAGAATATTGTGATTTAGCAATAAACCGTTTAGAAAGATTAAGATACAGAAAAACTTAAAAATAATCGGTACCTTAACAATTAATGAAAGTTATTAAAGTTTTATCAAAAAAAGTAGGAGATATGATCTACTTTAAATTTATTATTAATATCCCTAAAGAAATTATTAAAAAATCTGGGTTAATAGGAAAAAATCTTAAAGTAAAAGCAGAAAAAGATAAAATTATTATTGAGAAAGAATAAAAATAATATACCTTTTTGTTTCTGGTACCGAAACATTTATATACGAGCGGTACCATAATAGATTATGGTTAACCTTTATAATGCCGAAGACACTCAAAACAGCATGGAAGAAATAAAGAAATTTGTCTTAGGGCAATATTTTACAAAAGAGGAAATAGTTAAGAGAGTGATAAATTTATTGCAAAGTTATAAATATTATAGTAAAGATGTTTCAATTTTAGAACCCTCCGCAGGAACCAGAAATTTTGTTAAAGAATTAGTAAAAAGTGGTTTTAACAAAATAAACGAGTGTGAGATTGATAAAGATTTAACCAATAACCCTCAAGATTTTTTTAACTTTGAAGAAAAAAGTAAGTTTGATTTAGTTATAGGGAACCCCCCATTTACCAAATACAATGTTAAGAATAGTTATTTTTACCCATCAAAATATCAAAATATTTCTTTTTTAGAAAATGGTTTAAATAAAAAAGAAAAAATACAAATAGAAAAAGCATTTATTTTAAAATCTATCAAACATCTCAAAAATAAAGAATCAAGTATCGCTTTCGTTTTACCAATTTCTTTTTTTATTGGGAATAAAAACAATGAAACAAAAAAAATACTCTTAGATAATTTCTCAACAATAATCATCTACCAAAACGATAAAAGCTGGTTTGAAGAACCTATCCCTTGTTGTTTTGCGATATTTACTAATATTGAAGAATATAAAGACAAGATTATTTTGCTTTATGAAGATGGGGAAAAAATTAAAGAAGTTATAGATATAGGAAAATTATTAACAGAAGAGCTTATACCAAAATCATTTTTATATAAAAAAAAGAACGGAAACGGTAAAGGAAAACATACTCTTTCAAAATATCTCTCAGAAAAGATAGCAAAATATCAAAGAGATTATAAAAATAATAATATTTCTGGAGCAAATATATTAACAAAGACCAAAATACCTAAAGAAAAAAATATTAAAGAGTATTCTTTGGCAGTTGTTAGGGTTGGAAATTCAAGTATAGGAAAAACAGGTTTAATTAATATCAAAGAAAATATTTTAAATGATATGTTTTATGTATTTGATTTTAAGGAAGAACATAATTTAAATAAGGAATTAAAAGAAAAGATAGTTTCAGAAATAAATAAAAATCAAGAGCATTTTAGGAATTTATCTGTTCGTGTTGGAAGTAAGTCTATGAAGAAAAATGATTTATTAAATTTTAAGATTAACTTGTAATTCCCTTAAGTATTGTTTTCATATCCCACTCGTGGTCTTTTGAAGTTATCATAAATGTTTTAGCAATATTAAATAAATCTTCTTTTGATAAATTTATTATAATTTTTTCGTTCGATTTTGCCTTTCTTCCAATAAGTGGTTTATTTTCTTTATCTTTTAAGGATTTTATCCAAATACAAAAATAGACCATTCCCTGGTAACCTACTGCTCTTTGTTTATGTTTTATTTGTATTTCTGTAAAAAATTTATCATTCATTCTTTTAATAAATAAGGGAGCATACTCTTCATAATACTCAAAATCCTCTGAAATCTTTTTATTTAAGGATTTTCTTTTAACAGAATATTGAATCTCAACATCTATTTTTTCTTCATTAAATTTTAGTAATTCTTCAATTTCTTTTTTGGAGATAACCTTTTCCTGTATAGCTCTTTCAAATAAATCGGCAAGTTCATACATAACATAAGTTTTATTGGCCTTATGTTCTTTTATAATTAAAATTTGATTATGTCTCTCAAAAATCTCTTTTAATTTACTTTTAAAATCTCTTCTTTGAATTTCTTCTGTTTCTTCAAAGAAATTAATAAGTTCTTGAATTAATTCGTTTGGTTTAAATTCTCTAAAATAATCTTCAATCAATAATTTTTTCTTTTGTTTGTTCTTCTTAACACTTTTGAATTTATCCCAAAGGGTATCAAAAGGCATAAAATAAGAAATCTGCCATTCAATATAATCCTCCTTAGAAAGTTTATCTTCTATTTTTAGTGGTTCTCCAAATTCGTTCTTTCTTCTCTTTACTCTTGCTCTCCCTGTTGAAGTTGTAAGAGGTAGTTCATATTTTAAAGTATTTTCTACCATATTATTTTATCAAACCAATTTCTTTTAGTTTTTGAAGTCTTTCTTGATGTTCTTCTTCTGTTAAAGATTTAGCATTTTTTAGTTCATTAATCTTACTTTTTCTTAATTCTTCATTTTGTTTAGAAATCCTACCTTGTTTATGTCTTGCCTTATTGAGTTTTGATATACTGGGGGTTGCCATAAAAAATTAAATTAAAAGAAACTTAAAAACCTATCTAAAAAGACCAATTAAGGTAATAACGAAAATACGGAGAAATGTTTAAAAACGAGGTAATTTAGTACATCTATTTTAAATTGGAGGAAATAAACATGAGTGACGATGAATGGGAAGATGATGATGACACAGATGATGACTCTGATGACGACGAAGACTGAGTTGTCTTAAATTTTTTCTTTTAATTTTTATTTTTTTATTGAAAGTTTCTTAAAAAGGTTGAATAAAGGGTTATAAAATATTATGCCCTGAGTGTATAAAAAACCGAAATATTTAAATAGAAGTACTCATACTATGTACTCAGATGGTAAGTGTAAATATTTCAATTAAAAAGGAAGCATATAATTTTTTAAAATCATTAAAAGCAAAAGATGCAAGTTTCTCAGATGTTATTTTGGAATTCAAGGAGAGAGAAATAGGGAAAAAAGGAAGTAAAGAAAGCGTAATGAAATTTTTTGGTGTATTGAAAAATAAAAATATAGACTGGAAAGCCAAAGAAAAAAGAATGGGAGAATTCAGGGAAGAATTTGAAAAAAGATTAAAATGATCGGACTAGACACAACTGCAATAATAGACATTTTTAAAAATGATTTAAAAATTATCAAGTTAATTAATAGTCTTGATAAAACTTTTGCAAGCACAATCATTAATCATCAGGAGATTATGTTTGGATTAGATAATGAGAATCTTCAACATCTTGAAGAAGAAAAATATTATGATGATTTTTTTAATAACATTTTTGTTTTTTCATTGGAAAAACCATCCTCAAAAAAAGCATCTAAAATTTTTTGGGAATTGAAAAAGCAAGGAGAATCTTCTGGAAGATTTGACTGCATGATTGCAGGAATTTTATTATCAAATGGCATTAACACAATTATTACTAGAAATGTCAAGCATTTTAAAAAAATTAAAAATCTCAAAGTTATTTCTTATTGAAAGTTTTAAAAATAATGTTTTGTTTGGAATTGAAACAGTGATTTTTGGGAATTTCCCATTATTTTATTAATTTTCCCAATTCTTTTAAAAATAATTTAGCAGTTTCTCTTAATTCTTTTATGCCTTGTTTTTTATAAATTCTAATTATTTTGAAATACTCTTTTTGTAATTGCAGAGGTAATTTTCTAGATAATTTTTTTAATTTCTCTCTGTTTTTTCCAACAATAAATCCTTTGTAACAAAAGTAATTCATTAATGCGACTTCTATACTAAATACAATTGATTCTTTTTTGTATTGATTAGTCAATTTAATTTTCTGATCAAGCTTTAATTCAAGTTTATTATTTTTTATTTTATATTGATTATACCAACCAAATCTGCCTTTAATATCTCCTTCAAATTTTTGCAAATCTTTTAACAAGGCTTTTTTTGAGATTTTCTTTAAACTTCTTATTTTGTTTAATTGTTTTCCTTTGATAAATTTATAATTATGAAGTGCATTAAACCAAATAGGTTCTCCAATTTTTTTTAACAAATTTAAATCATAAACCAAAAGATGAAATTGAAGTACTTTTTTGTCTTTTACTTTTTTTGGTTTAATAGGGCCCATGCGTGTTTCAACAATGGCTTTTATTTTTCTTGTTGTTATCTCTTTTGCAATTTGCTTGAATTCCTTGAGTAAATTTTTATAAATTTTAGAGTTTAATTTATCAAAAATTATCAAAATATCTATGTCATTTACATTTTTTATTCTTTTTTTTGGAAATGAACCAAGAATACTAATTGATATTATTGAAGGAGTTTTTATATTAGAAATTTTTTGGTATATTTTTTGTTTGAATTTATTCATAAGATTCTATTAATTTCAATATTTAAATAATTTTATAAATTGATTCTTGTTTAATAAACTATGAAAATATTGGTTATTGGAGACCCGCATGGAAAATTAGGAAAAATCAAAAAACTCAATCTTAAAAATATAGATTTAAAATTAATTACAGGAGATTTGGGAAAAGCGGATTTAGCTAGAAAAAGATTTTTTGAAAATTTGGAAAGAAGGGCAAAAAAAGATTGGTAAATGCAAAAAAAGATTCTGCAAAAGCTAAAAAAATTTTAAATCATTTTGGGAAAAATTTAGATATTTTATTATGTCATGGTCCCCCAAAAGGATATTTAGATAAAGTAAGCGGGAAGTATGGGGCTCCAAAACGATTTTGGGGTAAGCATGCTGGAAGTAAAATAATTTTAGATTATATTCTAAAAAAACAACCAAGATATGTTTTTTGTGGACATATTCATGAAGGCAAGGGAAAAACAAAAATTGGAAAGACAGAAGTTTATAATGTTGGGGTTTCAGGAGATTATGTTTTGCTGGATATTAATTAATTTATTTTTTACATCAAGACTGTTTTCATTAGTTAGTTAAGGTAAAACTTTTTAGATAATCTTATTTTTTAATTAATATGAATAAATTGGATAAACAACAAATTAAAGAAATAACAAAAAAATTAAAACTTTTTTTTGAAAAATATAGAAAATTAGAGAGTGAATTTTTTAAAGATAAAGAGAATATTGAAAAGGAAATGTCTAAAAAAATTGGAAAAATGGATTTAGAATTCTTTTATGTTGATGGCGAATGTGTTGGTATTGGTGCAGCAAATTGGAATGATAGAAAAGCATGTCCATTAATTCAGAGTTGCGAATTAGAAGATTAATCTTATAAATCCTTTATTCTTTTGTAAATTATGATTGATGATTTCCTATTTCATGAAATATCTGAGAAAGAAAGAAAACAGATTCAAGAGCAGGCAAATTCCATTATTGATGATTTTGCAAAACAGCTTTCTAAAGTTGATAAAAAAATACAAGAACCTTTGATTGAAAGAGATGAATCTGAACGTGAGGAAGGCACACCGCAGGCGTACCCTGAAAAATTTTCTACGAAAATTTTTACTAAGGGCAAAGTAAAAAATTGTGAAATTGACAGAAAAATCATGTTTGATAATGCGCCTGATACCCTGGGGAAGGGTACAAGTCAAAATTCTGATTTTATCATTGCGGAGAAGAAAGAATGGTGATAATAGACGCACATATGCATTTAGGTTCGATTCCTGATGGAAAAAAGAAATGGGGAAATTTTAGAGAATATAAAATAATCTCTAAAAAATTAGGAATTGAAAAGTATTGTGTAGTTCCAATTGGTTTGCCTAAAAATTTCACTGACAAGTCAACTCCAGATAATGATTCTGTTTTAAAAGAAGCAGAAAAAAATAAATTAATTATTCCTGTTTATTGGTTTAATGTTTTTGATTTACCTAAAGAGATTAGTGAAAAGTATCAAGCAATTAAATTGCATTCTGATATCGGGAAAGTGAATATTAGTGATAAAAAAGTTGAAAAATTTGTTAATAAAATTAATTTGCCTGTTTTTGTTCATACAAATGAAGGTAAGGAATATACAAATTTGGGAGAAGTTTCTAATTTAGCGAAAAAAGTTGATGTGCCAGTGATTGCTGTTCATTCTGGTTCTGTTACTGGAACATTTTTTAAATTAAATAATTATGATTTTCCAAAAAATGTTTATTTTGAAACTTCTGGAATTCAATATTCTATCATCTTGCAAAAAATTTATGAAAGATTTGGGGCAAAAAAAATTATTTTTGGGAGTGATTATCCTTTTGGAGATCCAAGGGTTTCTTTAGCAATGATAGATACATTAGAAGCGTCAAAAAAAGATTATAAATTAATGACTGAAGGAAACATAAGAAGTATTTTTCAATTAAAATGAACACTCAACAAAAACTTAAAAAATATCTTGAAGAAATTGAAAAAAATGATAAAAAAGGGAAAAAGATAAATGCTTTTTTGCAATTAAATTCAGATGCTCTTGAAGATGCAAAAAAAATTGATGAAAAAATTAAAAAAGGTGTTGCAGGCAAGCTTGCTGGTAAAATAATTGCTGTAAAAGCAAATATCAATGTTAGAGGTATGAATATCTCTTGTGCTTCAAAAGTTCTTGAGAATTATAAAGCGCCTTATAATGCCACAGTAATTGAAAAAATAAAAAAACAAGATGGCTTAATTATTGGAATTGCTAATTGCGATGAATTTGCTTGCGGAAGTAGTGGTGAAACTTCTGCTTTTGGACCAACAAAAAATCCACAATGTTTAGAATTAATTCCAGGAGGCTCTTCTTCTGGAAGTGCTGCAAGTGTTTCAGCTGATTTTTGTGATATGGCTTTAGGTTCTGATACAGGGGGAAGCATAAGAAATCCGGCAAGTCATTGCGGAGTTGTTGGGGTGAAACCGACTTACTCAAGTGTTTCAAGATATGGTTTAATTGATTTAGCCATGAGTTTTGACCAGATTGGACCTTTTGCAAAAAATGTTCTTGATGTATCTTTATTATTAAGTGTTATTCAAGGAAAAAATTTTTGTGATTCAATAAGCCAGAAAAGTAAAATAATTAATTTAAAAGAAATTGACAAAATCCCACAAAATCTAAAAGTTGGCTTGCTTGATTTTCCTATTCAGGATAATAATATTCAAAAACTAATTAATAAAAAGATTCAAAAAGCTTGTGAAAAATACAACTGGGAAATTAAAAAAATAAAAATTCCATATCTTGATTTAGCTATAGCAACTTATTATCCCCTGGTTTATGTGGAATTTTTTTCAGCAACAAGAAAACTGGATGGTAGAAGATATGGCAAAAAAATTGAAGAGGTTTGCGGTCCAGAGGTTTTAAGAAGAATTTTAGGCGGAAGCGAAATTGCAAAAGCAGAGCATCAGGGAAGATATTATTATCAGGCACTAAAAGTGAGAAGATTAATTAAAGAAGAGTTTAGAAAAGCATTTACAAATGTTGATTGCATTATTTCTCCTACTGTTCCAAGATTACCCCATAAAATTAAAGAGAAAATTTCTGTTGAAGAAATGTATGATTATGATGCTCTAACAATTCCCTCAAATTTAGCAGGAAATTGTTCTATTTCTATTCCAGTTGGAAAAATTAACAAAATTCCAGTCGGCATGCAAATAATGTGTGATAAATTTCAAGATGAAAAAATGCTTCAGATTGCAAGAAGCATTGAGAAATTGGGTTAATTATTTAAAACAATTGAGTAAAACATTTTCTAATTTTGGTGCAAAGTATTCATCAACTATATGCTCGGGTAAATAACCCAATAATATTTCAGATAATACTTGTCCTAAAATTTGGGGTCTTTTATGACCTATTCTAATTTGCTCAGCAATCACTGCTTTTACTGGAAAATACTTTTTTTCTTTTATTTCTAGGATGCTTTCAATTTCACCTGGAAAGATTAAATTTTCTTGCCCTTTATCCCCAAATGAAGCAGAATTCATTGTGAGATAATATTTTTTGTTAGGTGCATAAATTCTTATATAGGGATTATAAATCTCTCCCCCAGTTATTTCATCTGTTAGACTCATAATTAATCATAATTTTTTGAGTTTTTAATATTTTGTATGGATAATTATGTATTTTCTGTGATCAGTGTCTTAATTTTTATTTCTTTATTTAAATCATTTTTTAAAAGATTATAGTCACTGTTTATTATTTCTTTTTTGTATTTATTAATGTCTATGTATTTTAATTTGTCTTTTGTTTTTGCACTAGTTAAAATTAAAAGAAAACTATGAATTGTTCTGTCTTGCTTTTTAACATGTTCCAAAGAAATAGAATTGATTTTTATAAATTCAGCATTAATATTTAATTTTTCTTTCATTATTCTTTTTACAGCTTTTTTTATGCTTTCTTTTTCAAGCATTCTTCCTCCTGGAAGAGAAAGCTTGTCTTTAAAAGGTCTTTTTTGCCGTTTATATAAAAATATGTTTTTGTTTTTTTTAATAGAAATTAAGATTACTGGAAGAATTGAATTTTTTGCAGAGAGATATGGAATTAATGATTCTACTATTTCTGAAAGTTGATAATAATCTTTGTTTTTAATTAAAATTTCTTTTTGTTCAAGTTTTTTTAAATGATATGCTAATTTATTTGAACGAATTTTTAATAATTTTTCAATTTCATTAAATCTGAGTTTATTATTATATAAAAATACAGAAAGTATTTTGTTTTTCATAGGTCAATTTTTTTGAGGAACTATTTAAATATAATTGTAATAAAGTTTTTCCATGGTTGATAAAAATCAAGTTCATTATGTAACAGCTACTGTAATTCTTGTTAAAGATGGTAAATTTTTAATCACGAAAAGAGCAGATTGGGAAAAAGCCTTTCCTAGTAAATGGACTGTTCCTGGAGGGAAACTTGAAGTTTTAGATTATGTTTTAAAACAAAAAGATACAGCTTTTCATTGGTATAATGTTTTAGAAGATTTAGCTAAAAAAGAGGTTATGGAAGAAGTTGGCTTGGGATTTAAGAACCTTAATTATGTTACTAGTTTGGTTTATATTAGAAGTGATAAAATACCTTCTTTGATTATTAGTTTATGGGCAGAGCCAATTGGTGAAAAAATCAATCTTTGTCCTGCTTTAACAGAATATAAATGGGTGAGTTTAGAAGAAGCTAAAAATTATGAATTAATTGAAGGAATCTATGAAGAATTGAAAATCTTAGATAAAAAGCTTATAACTGGAAAAATGGGTGAGTGGGTGAATAATTCTGCCCAAAATCTTTAAAAGCCCCCCCAGATTCTTGTTTTCATGGAAATAAATGATATTGAGATTAAATGGCTTGGGCATTCTGGATTTTTAATCAAGAATTCAAAAATAATTTATATTGACCCTTATAATATTAAAGATGCATCTGAAAAAGCTGATTTGATTTTAATCACACATAGTCATTATGATCATTGTAGTGTTGCAGATATAAAAAAAATAATTAAACAAGGAACTAAAATTATTCTCACAGCAGACTGCCAGAGCAAAATTGCAAGGTTTGATATTCCTATTAAAATTGACATCATAGAACCAGAAAGGGAATTAATATATAATAATATTAAAATTGTTGCTTTGCCTGCATATAATACTGACAAGCCTTTTCATGCAAAAGAAGAAGGGTGGGTTGGTTATTTAATAAAAATTGGAAATACTTTAATTTATCATGCAGGGGATACTGACTTAATCCCTGAAATGCAAAAACTTACTGGATATAATCATGAAAAAAATAAATTTATTGCTCTGCTTCCTATTGGAGGAAGATTTACAATGAGTGTTGAAGAAGCTGTTGAAGCTGTAAAATTAATTAAACCTTTTCTGGTTATCCCTATGCATTATGGAAGTGTGGTTGGTGATGTGACTGATGCTCAAGAATTTAAAGAGTTATGTGAAGAAGAAGGGATTGATGTAGAAATTTTGGAGAAGGAATAAATAAAAGTTCTTAGAAAAAATTAACATTTAAGAAGAGATATTTTTTCTTTTAGTTCTTTTAAGTTTCTTACTACATCTTTAGAATCACTCTTTTTTTCAAAATCTACTAAAATATATGGGATATTTTCTGATTTACAATAATTCATAGTCTCTTCTCCAAAACCAATATATGCAAAGGGTTTTCCATATTTTTTAACAAATCTTTTAAACACACTAATTTTATTATCTTTTTCTTCTGGTTTTGAAGTTTCTATTAAATCAAACAAATCTTTGTCTAACTTTATTGATTTAATTATTTTTTCAAGTGCAGATTGGGTATTTGTGGTTATTATAGCTAATCTATATTTATTTTTAAGTGAAGAAAAATAATCTATTATATTGTAATTCACCTGATTTTTATTATCTTTTATGAATTTTATAACTGAATTAAAATAACTTTCTCTGGCAATTTTTGTTCTTTTTTCCTTAGACAAATCAGGATATAATGTTATCATAACCTTATCCACATAATTAAAATAAACTTTTTTTTCTTTTTCTGGATTTTCTTTTAATAATGTTTTCCATTCAATTATAGGCTGAATGCTAAGCCCTTTTATTTTTAATTCTTTTTCTCTTTCAGTACCTGGTAACAGGTTTTAAGAGTCTTCTGTAAAAATCAAATTTTATCCTTAATAAGTGTTTACTAATATTTATATAATGTAGTTACTTGGTAACTACTATTATGAAAACTAAAATCAATATGAAGATGGAAGGTTATGA
>JAHIHG010000051.1 GCA_018898425.1 Nanobdellota archaeon
AGATTTTTGCGGTGAGGACGGATATTGTAAACACGACTGTAGCTTATAACCGGCAAATTTATAATTTTTTCTTTTTACTCCACCCAAATTTTGAAAATGATTTTTATTTTATAAGGTATTTTCAAAACTTCGTATATCCCTGATGTTATACGCAATTCAAAAAATATTTTTCTTGAGGTAATGAAGATCGGCTTTCTAAAAGGAATAAATTTGATTTTTTCTTTATTTATAGAGGGGGATAATAATGTGTTTTCTTACGTTTTGCTTTGGAAAACGATTTATTTATAAACTTTAAAATTTAACTTAAATGATATGAAAACAAAAAAAATAATAATTCTTGCAGTAATTGGCATCTTAATCTTAGTATTTGTATCTATTCTAATATTAAATAAGAACGAATATCGCGAAATAAATAAGCAAGTAAGTGAAAATCAATCATTTTTATTTCAGGATTCTACTTTAACAGGAATGCGAAAAGATATTACAGGAATCACATATATTACATATGAAACATTCAGTGGAAAAGTCCATGAATATTATCAAAATAAATTAAGTAACGAGGGATGGAAAAAAACTAAAAATTTGGGAAAGGAAGACATGACTGATTGTGGAGGCGACTGGGGCGGTATCTATGAAAAGTCAGGAATGAAAATTAAAATACATATTTGCGGGGACGAAGGTGAAGGGCGATCAAAGGATATATTTTTCACATTCTATAATATTGAGCCAGAAAAAGTTTTGGGCGATAATTTTTTAGGAGAAGAGGCGAATTGTGTTGTTGATGCACAAATAAAGTCTATAGAAGCTTGTGACACGGGCTCAAGTATTAAATTTAATCTTGTTATGACAAATGATAAAATTAAAAATTTTAGAGCCAATCTCGGTACTTATGCATGGAAAGAAGCATATGATATTGAAAATTTAAACGGAAATGTTGAATTTGAATTATCATACGAGGCTGGTTGGGAATATCACATTGAAGATGCTTATGTTTTTCCTGTAATAATTTCAAAAGGGACGCATTTTGATTGTTCAAGTGCAAAAAAAGATGTTGAAATAACTAAATGTCAATAGAAATTACAATAAAAAAAGGAGTTTTAAAAAATGAAATTCACCCCTAACCCCTCTTTCATTTTTCAAAACGGAAAAAATCAAATTTATAATTAATGAGGAAAGCCTATCTGATAATTGAGAACGAAAAATATTTTTTGAACTTCTCCGCTTCGCTTCGACCACGCTGCGCTCTCCTCCTTTCAGTCGTCGGGGCGTATAACAAAGGATATACGGTTCAGCCCTCGGCTCGGGCTTCACCCAAATTTTCCTTCCACTTCGTTCCAGAAAAACTTCGTATATCCCTAACGTTATGTCTAATTGTTCGAAGGCACTAAGTTTGAGAATTAAAAGATAGTTAAAGATGGCACTTCAAAACCCCCGACCACCCACCCCTAAATAGCAGATTGTCGCTTTAAGAAAAAACGGGCAGGGGCTTGTCCTTCGGACAGATAGTTTGCTTCGCAAAAAAATAAATTCCGGCTTTCGCCGGAGTAAGATTATCTTTTATTAAATCCTGCAAAGATAATCATTAAAACAATAAGAACGCCCATTATTCCACCAAAAGCCCAACCAAAAGCACTTCCAAATGCACTTATTATCGCTGTTGCCGCTCCAGTTGATAAAAGAACAATAGCCATTATTACTGCTATGATAATTCCTTTTTCGTTTGTCATTTTTTTACCTCCATTTTAATTTTTTCTCTTGTTTATGGAGGCGAGAATTATTTAAGGACCTCCTTTAGTCCTCTTTTTTCATCCTTTTTCAATGAACCGGACATTTTTATATTTTTCTAAAAGCAAAAAGATAACTTTTTATATCTAGTAATATCTCATTAAATTATGACCTTCCAAAAACCAGAAACTAAAGCAAATTCATTTACCTGCCCCCATTGTGGAGTTCATGCTATGCAGAATTGGAGTGATTTAATGACCCAATTTGATGGCAGAGGAGGATGGATTCGCCAAAAAGATATGATTGTTGGTTTATGCGACCATTGTTCTAAAATTACAATTTGGTTAAACGATGAAATGTTATTTCCAAGTAAACCAAGTGTTCCAACATCAAACGAAGATTTAGAAGAAGATATTAAAAAAGATTACAATGAAGCGGCAGAAATAGTTGAAAAATCTCCAAAATCTGCTGCCGCATTACTTCGACTCGCAATTCAGAAATTATGTAAACAATTAGGAGAAAAAGGGGAAAATATCAATAATGATATAGGCGAACTTGTTAAGAAAGGATTGCCAGCAAAAATACAAAAATCTTTAGATATTGTGAGAGTTGTGGGCAATGAGTCAGTACATCCCGGGCAAATTAATTTAGATGATAATAAAGAAACAGCATACAAATTATTTGATTTAATAAATCTCATTGCCAATACAATGATAACCCAACCAAAAGAAATTGATAATCTTTATAATAATCTTCCTACTGAAAAGTTAAAAAGTATAACAGAAAGAGATAAATAACCTTTTAGATTGGTTATTATAAGAGGCAAAAAATGGTGACAAATATCCTTAAAGCAATAATTACAATAAAAAAGAGAAAAGATTTTGATTTATCAAAAATCAATGTTATCTCTAAAAATAGAGCTTCTGCGGTAAATCGTGCCAATAATATGGGAGAAGCATTAGAGTTCTTTACAAAAGATGCTTTTTGTAATGCTTTTGAAGAAATCAACGCCCAAAAGAAAAAAGAAATTTACAGCGAAAATTTTTCATATTTAGGAAACCAAAATAATCCTCCAGACATTATCATAAAAAACAGCGATGCAATCGAAGTTAAAAAAATTAATGGAGTTAGAGCAGCAGATTTAGCGTTAAATAGTTCTTATCCCAAAGCAAAACTTCATCAAGATAGTCCGATGATAACTTCCGCCTGTAAAAATTGTGAGAAATGGACAGAGAAAGATATTATTTATGCTGTTGGTCACATTGATAATCATAATTTGAAAATTCTATCTTTAGTATATGGCGATTGTTATGCTGCAAATAAGGAAATTTATGAAAGAATTAAAGATAAGATTAGCACAGGATTAAAGGAAATGGATTTAGAATTTTCTGAAACTAAGGAATTGGGGAGAGTAAACAGAGTTGACCCTTTAGGAATTACAAATCTTAGAATAAGGGGAATGTGGACCATTCAAAATCCTTTAAAAGTTTACAAAGAATTATTCGGATTAAATGGAAATGGTTTTCAATTATTCGCTTTAATGAGAAAATCAAAATATGATTCATTTCCAAAAGAAGATAAAACCGCAATAGAAAAAGAATCAGGAATTACAATTAAGGATGTAAAAATTCAAGACCCAAATAATCCTGCTAAACAAATAATAGCTAAATTAATTGAGGTGAGAAAATGAAAATAGCATCATTTTTTTCAGGAGCAGGGGGACTTGATTTAGGTTTTACTAATGCAGGTTTTAATTTAGCTTTTGCTAATGATAATTGGGAAGGATGTTGGGAAACCTTTGAAAAAAATCATAATCATCCAATTTGTAAAAAATCGATAACTGAAATTAAACCAGAGGAAATACCTGAAGTTGTTGGTTTTGTAGGAGGTCCGCCTTGTCAAAGTTGGAGTCTTGCTGGAGCAATGAGGGGGATAAATGATTCAAGGGGTAAATTGTTTTATAATTATGTTGAATTAATAAAAGCAAAACAACCTTTATTTTTTCTTGCTGAAAATGTCTCCGGAATTTTATCAGATAAGCACATCTCTGAATTTATTAAGATAATTGAGGCATTTAAAGAAATAGGATATAATGTTTCTTATAAATTGTTAAATGCTACAGATTATGGGGTTCCACAAGATAGACAAAGAGTTATTATTGTAGGTTATCATAAGAAATTAGGTAAAAAATTTGAATTTCCAGAACCAACAAATTCTAACGTTTTTTTGAGAGATGCTATCGGAGATTTGCCTCCTGCAAAATCTGCAAAAGAAAAAAATAAAACAAATGGAAAAACAGAAATTCTAAACCATGAATACATGAATGGGGGGTTTTCTACGATTTATATGTCGCGAAATCGTGTAAGAAGTTGGAATGAATATTCTTTTACAATTCAAGCTGGGGGAAGACACGCCCCAATGCATCCACAAGCCCCAAAAATGAGATTTATTGAGCAAAATAAAAGAGAATTTGTAAAAGGAAAAGAACATCTTTACCGAAGGTTATCTGTAAGAGAATGTGCAAGAATACAAACTTTTCCGGATGATTTTGAATTTTTTTATACTGATGTTGCAGATGGGTATAAGATGATTGGAAATGCTGTCCCTGTTAAACTTGCAGAAGCAATCGCTAATAAAATAAAGAATGATATTTTATTAATGAAAAATAACTCTATATTTGTAAAATCTTCTTTTTCAGAAAAAGAAGCAAAAACGCCCCTGCCTATCCATTCGGACATTTTGTCTGCTTCGCAGTAATTTATTTAGCGACAATCTGAAATTATTTGGACAGCATCCCGCCGTCCTGAAGTACCATCTTTAAATTAATATGGCTCACGACTTTGATTTTTTGCCTTCGGCATCGTTGCACTAAAAATCAATCCCTCCAAGTATTCGGGAGAAACTAACAGGGCTTAAAGGGTTTCGTTCGGTTGCACCTCACTACACCCAAATTCAATTTCAGCTCTGAAAAAATTTCCAGCTCTGTTTCACGAGGGAAATTTTTTCGAGGAAATTGAACTTCCCTTAAGCCCAATGTTATATTCAATTTTACATTTAAGAACGAGAAAAAGCCCCCTTCAAAAGATTTATAAAATTTAACTTTTTTACTATGTATACTATGATAGTTCCGCCAAAATTAAAACGAGGAGACGAGATAAGAATTATTGCTCCAGCTAGAAGTCTATCTTTACTCTCTGAAGAATTGGCGAAGTTAGCGAAAGAAAATTTTGAAAAGCAAGGATTCAAAATAACCTTCTCCGAAAATTGTAAAGAAAAAGATGTTTTTATTTCATCTTCAATCAAATCTAGGGTTAATGATTTACATAAAGCATTTTCTGACAAGAGTGTTAAAGCAATTTTTACAGTAATTGGAGGATTTAATTCAAATCAGCTCTTAAAATATATTGATTATAATTTAATTAAGAAAAATCCAAAAATTCTTTGTGGCTATTCAGATATTACTGCTTTAGCAAATGCAATCACTGCAAAAACAGGATTAGTAACATATTCAGGTCTTCACTTCTCTACTTGGGGAATGAAGAAGGAATTTGAATATAATCTTGAATATTTCAGAAAATGCTTAATTGAAGAAGATGAATTTGAAGTAAAACCTTCAAAAACTTGGTCTGATGACGCTTGGTATAAAGACCAAGAAAATAGAAATCTTGGAAAAAATGAAGGTTTTATAATTCTAAACAAGGGAAATGTCGAGGGAACAATTTTTGGAGGAAATCTTTGCACATTTAACTTATTGCAAGGAACAGAATTTATACCTAACATATCCAATTCTATTCTTTTTTTAGAAGATGATGACATGGCAGGAGATTATTTTGGAGTTGAATTTGATAGAAATATACAATCGCTAATTCACCAACCTAATTTTGAAAAAGTAAAAGGGATTGTAATTGGAAGATTTCAGAAAAAAACAGATATGAATCTGGAAAAACTGAAATACATAATAAAAACAAAGCAAGAACTAAAAAATCTTCCAATTATAGCAAATGTAGATTTTGGTCACACTAATCCATTGATTACTTTTCCAATTGGCGGAACAGTTAGTTTGAAAGTTGATAAAAAAGTTGAATTAAAGATTCTTAAACATTAGTTGAAGGGGGCTTTTAACTATTGTCTCCCTTCGTTCGATATTTGATATATGTTCTTAAATGTAAAACTCTGAAATTTCCCTTCGGGACGTTGCACTAAATTTCAGCCCTACGGGGAATATAACAAGGATTATGAGGTTACGAAGTCTTGCAGACTTCTCCACCCAAATTGCTCCCGTTGGTCGCAACCTCCCTTAATCGCGATGTTAAATACAATCTTACTCCGGGGCAAAATAAATTAGAAAAGGCAAAAACAGCTTATTCTGTTTTCCTCAATACCCAATAAGAAATGTCTGTCAAGCATCTTAACCTATGGTTTTCATTTTTTGGAAGATAAATTGCTAGTGTATATTCCTTTGCTTCAATAATTTTTGATTCCATTCCTAGAGTAACATCACATTTTCCAGAATTAAAGACAACCCACTCATCTACAGGGTGTTTATGTAATTCTATAATCTCTCCTTTTTCAAAATTATGTCTTATAAGAGTGTAATCTTGATCTAGCATTAAAATTTGTTCTAATGCTTCTTCACGATTTTTATATTCTTTAATTTCTATCATTTTTCAATATAAAATCTCCTTCTGTGTATGATGGAGAAGAAACACACAACACTTTTAATTCTTCTAAGTCACTTTCATTTTCTAAAGCATGAACCTTATCTGTCGGAATATAAATTATAGATCCTTTTTTCACTTCAAAATCCTGTTCCCCAACTCTTACTCTCCCGAACCCATCTGTTACATAATATAATTCTTCACTAATTTTATGATAATGCGGAATTGCCTTTCTACCTGCAGGCAAGAATCCAACTGCCAATGCAACATCTAATTGTTCCCTCTCTTCTACATTCATCAATTCGTATATTAATGCACCATCTAATGCAGTTATCGGAGGTTTATCATAACTAAGTTTTGCAGGAATAATATTTTCAGTTGGAGAACTGTCTAATATTTTAACATCTTCAGGATCAAAGGGAGGAATTGCAAATACCAAGTGTTCTAAATCAGATTTTCCAATATTTCTTAGTTTATGGGGTGTGTTCAGAGGAAGAACAAGATATATTCCTTTTTCCGCCTGCAATGCTTTATCACCGTAATATAAAACCCCCTCACCACTTAAAATGAAATAAACTTCAGTCATTTTTGAATGTTGATGCCAAAGAGAAACATTTCCTTTATTCATTATAACATGAGCCATACTAACTTTAGGCAAAGAAATAACTTCTCTCAAAATCTGATTACACACATTATCGACTGTTGGCAATTTATATACTTCAATTAATCTTGGTTCCGACATATATTTAGTTTAATAAACCAAATATATAAAATTATTCATACTTTAGCTGTTTTTACTCCTTGCGTCATACTGTGCTTCCTTTCAGTCGGCATTTTTTCTTGCAGAAAAAACACATAACAGCGATTAAGAGACTTCGTCTTGCAGGCTCCGTCCAAATTCGCTTCTCTCACGAGGGAAAATCAAACTTCTCTAAATCGCGATGTTATGTGCAATTTTCAAAAATACTAGAATGGAGTGACTGCCTAGATAAATTTATATAAGAAATAAATTCTATCCATATCATGACTAAATATCTGATAATTAATGCTGACGATTTTGGAATGAGCCAAATTTTTAATGATGTTATTTTAGACTTGATTAGGAAAGATTTAATTCATTCTACAACTGTGATGATTGATAGGGTTACGGATAATCAAAAAGAACAATTTAATGAATTAATCGCCCTCTCAAAAAATAAGAATCTAAGTATCGGGCTTCATTTAGAATTTAAGGATAATGATTATCCTTCACAAATCAAATCTCAATATTATAAATTTAAAAAACTCCTTGGTTTTAATCCGTCTCATATTGATATCCATAAGTCGCGGCAGTTTATGGATTCGTTTTCTATTGTAGCTGAATTTTGTAAAAAAAATAATTTGCCTTGTAGAAATAGGGGTGAAATCTTTAAAGATTGCAAAACAACTAAAATTCAAGCATTCTTTGGTAGTACTGAAGATTTTGGTAAGATAGAAGAATGGACTAAAACCTTTGAAGATGAAAAGTTTTATGAGATTTTATTTCATCCCGGAAAATTTGATATCGGTTGTAAATCAAGCCTAAATAAAGATAGAGAGCGAGATGTTGAACACATCAAAAATTTAAATAATATTTTAAAAGAAAATAACATTAAAGTCATCAGCTATTTAGATTTGGCAGCCACCCCTTAATGTTTCTATTATTTTATTCAAAGCGAGTGCTGGTTTATCAAATCAGCAGAGATTTTATCCTTAAATTCCTGGATTGTATTAATTGTTATGTCTTTGTCTAGTCTATTGATGATGTAGTGTTTGCCCCCAAAAAACGCGATTCCAAGTTCATCTTTTTTCAGAGTTATATTAATCCTGTTTGCAATATAAGCATCTCTTTTATTTAATAATTCTTGTGCTACTTCCTGGAATTCTATATATGCATGTAACTGTTCTGTTAGTGTTGTCGCTTTACTTAATATAGACAAGTATTCATATTCTTGGAGCAATAATTCTTTACTTTCTGCTTCTTCAAGCTGTGCTCCTTGTCTAGACAATTCATCAAGTATTTGGTAATTCTTACTTCCTCGCTTCGCAATTTCTTTAATAATTTTCAACCCTATTTCTCCTGCTTTTGGCAAACCATCTTGATAAATTCTCATCTTATTAGCTGGTGTGCTGTTAAGTTGTTGCTTAATCTCATTTTCAATTCTATTCCAGGATGTCTGGACTTGTGCAAGATGATTCTGCCAAGCTGCTTGACCATACTTCTTTTCACCTTCCATGGAAAGTCTTGTCTCAAGCGAGCCCATGTCAGCTTGGTCGTGGATTACTGGAATATATAACAGCTTTCTCATATTATTCATTTTTTTTATAACTTATTATACTAAGGCCATTTGTTTGTACAACTTTCATGCTTAATGGGTTATAAATTTCCATTAATTCTGAGATATAAGTTTCATCACTAAATAACTGATTCCCCTTTCTTTGAGGCACTACTTCATATTTGAAAATATCTTTTATAGTTGATAGGATTAAATATGCTCCCTTATCTTTATAATTAACAGGAGTAGAATAAACACATGAGTTACTATCATAATCTTTTCTGTTTTGGGTAAAAATATTTTTTAAAAATTTGAATCCAGTAAACTGAAGTATCACTCCAAGATCTCCTTTGCTGTTAAAATCCTCAATAACTTCTGTGATGCATTTTATTTTTGGCTCATAGTGAATAGTTCTTGTAGGTTTTGGTTTAGTTTTTTTATATACATGTTTAGAAATATCCCCTGAATATCCTTCTGTCTTTTCTGTATTAAACGGATTGCCTCCTCTTCTTGCCATTGGGCTTCCAATTGATATTTGCAAGAAGCTGTCAAGAAGTCCTGTAGAATTCTTTTTTCTTCTACGCCCTGTT
Source organism: Nanobdellota archaeon (assembly GCA_018898425.1). Taxonomy (GTDB): domain Archaea; phylum Nanobdellota; class Nanobdellia; order Pacearchaeales; family GW2011-AR1; genus JAHIHG01. The sequence continues at coordinate 9,268 of JAHIHG010000051.1, forward strand.
GAAGTTATTGGTGGTATGTTTCCCAAAGGGAGCATTGTTTGTCCTCTTTTTTTTAAAATTATTTGTCATTTACTTTAATGTATTTAATAAAATAAATTTCCTTTTTTATAAATTTTGTGTCAGTGCAGGATTATCTTTAAGTTAATAAAAAAGATGGCAGATACTCAAAATATAGTTTATTTTGCAGGTTATTTATAAAATTTCGGCTATTCAAATTTATTTAAGCCTGATGTTATATTTAATAAATTTAGAGTTATAATCAAATGTGAGCTTTAATTTATATAATATCTGAAGTATCTAAAATATTTATTCCTTTATAATTTCTTTTTAATAATTTAGTTTGAATATTTCCTGAACCAGATTCTACAAAAACATCAAACCCCTCAGAGATTGCTTTTTCCAAAGATTGTTTCCATCTTACTGTTCCACATATTTGTTTAACTAATAATTCTTTAATTTGATTTGGCTCACTGGCAAAGTCAGCAGTAAAATTAGTTATATATGGCACTGTAGGTTCCTTGATTATAATATTCTTCAATACCCTTTTCATACCTTGAGCAGCATGCCTCATAATCTCTGAATGAAAAGGTCCTTCAATATTAAGGTAAATTATTTTTTTAACACCTTCTTTTTTAAGATATTCAGTTGCTTTTATTACAGCATCATTATTCCCAGATATTACTATTTGAGATTGAGAATTTATATTAGCAACTTGAACAATACTTTCAGATGATGAACACCTTTTACAAGCATTATAAACCAAATCTAAATTATCAGTCAAAACAGCAGCCATGTGAGATGTGTTTTTTTCAATTTTTTCATTTGGGATGCATTCATTCATTAATTTAGCCCGTGTATCAACTAATTCTATTGCTTTTTCTAATGATAGAGTATTTGAAGCAACTAAAGCAGCATATTCACCAACAGAATGACCAAGTGTTAATGAACATGGATTTATTTCCTTTAATACAGAAAAATATGCCAAATTAGTAAGTAATATAGCTGGTTGGCAATTGATTGTTTTTTTTAATTCTTCTTCCGGACCATTAAACATTAAATCAGTAATATCAAATCCTAAAATTTTATTGCCACAATGAAAAATATTTCTGGAAGATTTGTATTTATTATAGATATTTTTTCCCATTCCAACACTTTGAGACCCTTGACCGGGAAATACATAGCATACTTTCATATTAATTTTAAATGCAGTGATTTTTAAATATTCTTTGATTGCTGTTAATTAAATATTCTCTAAGCTAAAATTTATTGATTCTTTGTCTTGATATATTTTATTCATTTTTTAAATAAACGCTTCAGAAAATTACTCAAACAACTTTGCTTTCCTACTTCAATCACTCACAAATTTATATCTGATATCATTAAATTAATAAACACTTTGTTTTTTATTTAACTATGGAAATATCAAGCAAAACTCTTGATGAGATTGATGAAACCAATGAAAAAGAGAATTTAAAAAAATTAGAGGCAATCTTTTTTGTGTCAGGTAGATTTCTCAACATGCAGGAATTAATTTCTTTTAGTGATTTAAATCCAGTTATTATTCAGGACCTGATAGAAAAATTAAAAGAGAAATATGATAAAAATGATTCAGCCATAGAAATTGTGGAAAAAAGCAACATGTGGAAAATGGATGTTAAAAATGAATTTTCTTATATTATAAATAAATTTGCTACGGGAACTTCTGAATTTTCAAAAGCAGAACAGGAAACACTGGCAATCATTGCATTTAAACAACCTATGAAACAATCTGTTTTAATTAAAGTAAGAGGAAACAAAGCCTATGACCATGTAAAAAAATTTACAGAACTTGGATTGATTAAAAAGAAAAAAACCGGGCACACGCATGAATTAAGTTTAAGTGATGATTTTTATGATTATTTTAGCATTAATGAGGACAAAGAAATATTAAACCATGCAAATGAGGGCAAATAATGGATTTTTTCACAATTTTATATCTTAGTTTGATTTTTATTGGTTTTTATTATTTTTTTCTTTTTATTTTAATTTATTTTCAAAATAGGAAACATATGTTTGAGTATTTTAAACCCTTGAAAGAATATTCTTTAAGTATTGTGATACCTTGTTTTAATGGTGGGGAAAATATTGGAAGAACAATTGAAAATCTTTTAAAATCAGATTACCCCGGATTAAAAAAAATTATTATTGTTGATGATTGTTCAACAGATAATTCATATGAAATTGCAAAAGATTTTGAAAAAAAAGATAAAAGGGTTCTTGTTGTGCAAACCCCAAAAAACACAGGTGGTGCAGCAGGAGCAAAAAACTTTGGGGCTCAATTTGTAAAAACTGAATTAATTGGTTTTACAGACGATGATTCTTATCCTTCTAAAGATGCAATATCTAAAATGGTTGGTTTTTTTAATGATGAAAAAGTTGGGGCAGTAACATCTCGTGTTCTTGTAAGAAACAGGGATAAACTCCTTGCAAGAGTGCAGTCAATTGAATACAAGGTAATCGCTTTTACAAGAAAATTATTTGGTTTTATTGATTCAATTTATGTTACAAACGGGCCCTTGAGCATTTATCGTAAAAAAGCTTTTGATAATGTTAAGGGATTTGATGAGAAAAATCTAACTGAAGATATTGAAATTACATGGCATTTTATTGCAAAAGCCTGGAAAGTTCATATGGCTTTAAATGCCCTGGTTTATACAGTTGTTCCACATAAATTTAAGCCTTGGTTAAATCAGAGATTAAGATGGAATGTGGGAGGAATTCAAACTCTTGACAAATATAAAAAATCAGTTTTTAAGTGTGGAATGCTTGGATTTTTTATTATGCCTTATTTTTTTGTAGCATGGGTTTTGGCAATTTTTGGATTAGGTTTTGTAATCTATAGATTTTCCCGTTATTTATTTGTCCAGTATCTTGCCACAACTTATTCAATTGAGGCTCAAACAGCTGTGATAAGGTTTAGTGAGTTAAATTTATCTCCGACAATTTTATTCTTTTTTGGAGTAGTCTTGATTGCATTAGGAATTTTTTATAATTTTACTGCTCTGGCTTATTCAAGAAAAGAGGATAAAGAATTTAAAGGAGAAAATATAACTAATGTTGTGACATACATGTTTATTTATTTGTTATTTTATCCAATTGTGCTTGTCACATCAATATATAAATTTTTAACTAAAAATCAAACCTGGTAAAATGCTAAAAAGTAAAAAACATGTTTTTTGGGAAGCACTTTTTGTAACAGTAATTGTTTTTATTACAGGACTTTTAATTGGAATAAGCTTTGAAAAACACCAGTCAGATATTATTGAAAATTATTATGCACAATCAGAAGTTTCTCTTGTTGACATAATGGTTCTTCAAAAACTAAGCGATATTGAAGGTTATGATTGCGATGTATTGATTAATGCAAATATGGAGTTTGCTGATAAAATTTATTTTGAAGCACTTCTTTTGCAAGAATATGAGTCTGCAAGCAGAATTGTAGATGATCTGGTTTTGTCTCATAAAAAATATGATCTTTTAAGAACTTTTGTCTGGGCAAATGCTTTAAAAATTTTTGAGAAGTGTTCAGAGGATTTTACACCAGTTATTTATCTTTATGAACAAAATACTGAAGATTTAGCAAAAAAAGCAACTCAAAAAGTTTGGTCACGTATATTAGAAGATTTAAAATATAAAAAAGGAAATGAGATTATTTTGCTTCCAATAGCAGCAGATAATAATTTATCTTCTGTTAATGCTTTTGTAAATCAGTTTGAAATCAAATCTTTGCCTTGTGTAGTTGTTGGTAAAGATGTTATTCTTTATGAATTAACTTCTGAAGAGGCAATAGAATCTTATTTGAATTAA
>JAHIHG010000052.1 GCA_018898425.1 Nanobdellota archaeon
GCGGAAGTGATAATCTTTTCAGTTGTGGAAAATGGGAAGAATGCATCGATGGAACTCAAATAAGAATTTGTGAAAATATGGGTGGAAATTTACCTAATAGAACAGAAACAAGGAGTTGTTTTCCAGATTTTGTCCCTTTAAGTTTTGAAATAAATGAGACAGAAGAAGATGAAAGTAACAGGGAAGAGCCAGAAGAAACACAAGACACACCAGGTTTATTTTCTAGAATGACAGGCGGAGTTGTTGGTTTTGCAAAATCTAAGGGTGGCAAAACAAGTTTAATTTTTACATTCACAATTTTAATTCTAGGAGCAAGTGTGATTTTCCTTCAAAGAAAAGGGCATTTGAAGCTGAAGAAAAGTGAAGAAAATTTAGGAAATCTAGCATAATAGTTAATTTTTTTCCCACTATCATAAATTATATATACTTCCCATATTTTACTCTTTTAATTAAATCATAGGAGGTAAAATATATATGAAAAAAACAATAATAGCAATGTGCATGATTTTTGTGGTGATGGCTTCTTTGGGATTTGCAGTTGCAGGTTCAAAAGATAATGTTCAAAAGCAAAATAAATTTATTCTTCCAAAAAATGCAATGGAGGTTTCTCCAGGAGTTTTTTACTTAGGTAAAGCATTAGATAAAGGCAGGGTTGTTGAAGGTTATGCTTTTATGATTAAAGATAGTCAGGATAAAAAAGCAAGGATATCAAAACCACCAAAAGAAGATCCTTGTTACACATTCTTAGCTGAAGGTGCAAAATGGAAATCAGTTGAACCTTATATTGTTGATACAGCTAATGGTAGGGGATTAACCGATTCTTTTATAAGTGATAATTTAGCATCAGATATTTTAAAATGGGAAACTGCTTCAGGAGGTTATGATATTCTTGGTGATGGAAAAACAGGAGATGTTGATGCAAGTACAATTGGACAATTAAATGATAAAAACGAAGTAATGTTTGGAGATATTGATAGCTCAGGAGCAATTGGGGTTACAATTGTTTGGGGTATTTTTAGTGGTCCTGCAAAAAGAAGAGTTTTAGTTGAATGGGATATGATATTTGATGATGTAGATTTTGATTGGTCAGAAGATGCAACTAATTCAATAACAGAAATGGATTTTGAAAACATTGCAACTCATGAACTTGGACATGCAATGGGAATGGGTGATTTATATAATACAGAATGCAACACTCAAACAATGTATGGAATTTCTTGGAATGGAGATATTGAAAAAAGAAGTCTTGAATCTGGAGATATTGCAGGAATAAACATTTTATACTAAATTTTATTTTTTAATTTCTTTTTTCTCTTTTTATTTTTGATTAATTATGAAATTTGTTAATGCAAGGATTGAAGGGGGTTGCGGGATGATTTAAATTAACATTAAGAGTGTTTAGTGTGCAGTTTCATATCCCAAATAATTCTTTTGGAATTATTATTTTTTCTTTAGAATATATGACTTCCTCTGCCTGGGAGACTGCCTGTTTACAGTTTTTTGTCATATCTTCATATCTTTCTTTAACTTGTTCTATTTTAATCGCTGAGCTGTATCTTGCAAATTCTCTTTTATCTACTTCTGATTCTTCTTCTTTTTTTGAAGAGACTTTTATCATTTGAATAAATTTTTCGTCATAATTAAGCAAATCTTTTGATTTTAAGTATTCTAAAAGCAAGGCAGTGTATTTTTGACTTCTTGATTCTATGCCTATTTTAGAGAGAATTGCCAATCCGCAATAATATAATATGTAAAACCATTCTTCTGGCAGTTTATAATCAAAACCCTTATTCTTGTATAATTCGCATAATTTTAATTCTTGTTTTGCTTTTTCAATATATTTTTTAGATTCTTCTTTATCTGATTGAATAATTAGCAAACCCTTATGTTTTATTCCTTTTTCTTCTTGTTTTTTAGCTGTCTTAAAACATTCTTTTAATTCTGTCTCAATTTCCATTTAATTTCTCCATTTGCTTAATAAAATTATCCTGGCCATATAGGACTACCCCTTTTTTTATTGCATCCAGATAAGCCTTATTTTGATTTTTTATTTCTTTATAAAACTCTTTGTTTGTCAGTTGAATGGCATGAATTTTTTTTAGCTGAACTTTTTGAATTTCTAATATTTCTTTTTCTATTTCTTTAAAATTTTTCTTTTTAGGCATGATTAATAGGTCAATGTCGTTTGCTTGTTTGGGGTTTGTCAAGATGCTTCCAAATAATAAGACAAAATCAGTTAATTTTTCTAATCCTGCAAAGTTTTGAATCCATTTTTCGTTTTCTATTGCCTCCTTGGTTAATATCAGGGAAAGATTTTTTTTGAGCAATTGGCTTTTGAAATTTAAGCTGATTATTTTAACACTTTTTTGTTTGTTGCTTAATTGTTTGGCAAGAATAATTTCTTCTTTAATAAGCTTGTTTAACAGCTTCCAAACTGCCTGGCGGGATATTTTTAATTGCTCTGCTAATTGCGTGGCAGTCTGTTTATTTTCCTTTATTAAAAATAAGAGGATTTTTTCTTTTGTCTCCATTTGGTTGATAGTTATAAACATTAGAGTTGATAGAGTATTTAAATGTTTTTATTTATCCTGAGTTTCCCAGTTTCCATTTAATTTTTCCATTTGCTTAATAAAGTTGTTAATGCATGGATTGAATATAAAAGCACTTCTCATATATTGGTGTGTTAAAGGTTGGTGAAAATGTTTAAAGGTAATAAAAACCCTGTTAATAGTATGACTACTTTACTTTTTGGCAGGTTAATTTTTGACAAAAAATGAAAGGAATTAGTCAAAGAATAAGAAAAGATAAAGGAAAGAAAAAGTTTACTCTTACATTTTGGGCAGATTATTTGTTTTTTCATATTATAATTAGGCACCCGAACTACATAAACCTTTCTGTGCCTGAAAATATATATGAAAGATTTAAATACTTAATTCCATTAAATTAGATATGGATGGATTTTCTTTAGAAAAAGTTAAGAAAAAAGGCATAAATCTTAATTCTTTTTTTAATAAAAAATTATTAGAGATTTCTAAAGAGTTGGAATTGCAATCAATAAATATAACTTTTGTGAAACATAATGAAGAAATGAAATCAAAAAATATCCCTCCACAGATACTCATAGCAAGTCATGAAAATGATAAGGAAATTAAAGAAAAATTAATACATATAAATTCATCTGATGAGAAATTATTAAAAGAATTTCTTGGGAAATTATAAAATGGAAACAGGAATACAAATATATGAGGAAGACGATAATTTAGAGCAAGACATAGTTTTTGATAGACAAGTGGTTACTCGTTATAGGTATAAAGGTTCTGCTAAACCTCTAATAGAAGAAATAAATTATCTGAAAGAAGAAATTCAAAAACTTAAGTTAAGCAAAGAACAACAACTTTGCTTAATTAGTGATAAGGAAGCTAAAATGCAAATTGAAAGTTTAATTAAAAAATTTAAATCACAAGATATAAAGAATATAGATATGATAGATATAATAACAGAGTTAAATCTTCCTATAGAGCAAGCAGAAAAAATTATGGTTGAATTAGAAAAGGAAAAGAGAGTAAAACAAAATGAGTGAGAACACAAGTGTATCTGTTCCTATAAAAATAATTGAGGGGGATAAATGGTTATCGTTAATGAATTTGACAAAAAAAGCAAAAGTTCGTGCTATTGGTATGGATAATAAACCAAAAAGAGTTCAGGACACAGGGAAGCACCATTGTTATGAGATAAATGCTGAAGGAAACATAAGAATAAAACCTACTTCTTGGAGGATACTTTAAAAATTATTTTTCTTTCTCAATAACAATCTTTTTCCCTTCAAGTTTAACATTAACCTCTTTGTCTTTTAATCCAGAATCTTCTACTATTTGTTTTGGTAAATTAATTCTATATTTAATATAAGTTGTATCTCCTACTTTTTTATCAATAACTTTCATTATTTTCATAAAATAATTAGGAACCCGAAGTTTATAAATATCTCGGTGCCCGAAGAAAAATTAAGACCAATTAATGCGCCAGAGAATGCAGGGCTAAAGATTTAAAAACATCTGATGATAAATTTTATTGTAGACTAGGTCAGCGGGTTAGCCCTCCGCTATTTGCAAACGGGCTTTAGGCAGACTGCAAGGAGGGGCGTGATTGGTGCGTCAAGAAGTCTTTATTCGGACGTTGACGTTCTGTCTGTTTTGATCTTGCATATGCGAACTGGGTCAGACCTTGATCGGAGCAGCCCTAAACATTTGTTAAGATGCTTAGCAGGTCGCAGAACTGAGGAAGAATAAAGGTAGCTTTTTGGTTATCCTTGAGCAACCCTCTGAGTCTACACTAATTTTCCGTACCTGGTAACAGGTTTTAAGAGTCTTCTGTAAAAATCAAATTTTATCCTTAATAAGTGTTTACTAATATTTATATAATGTAGTTACTTGGTAACTACTATTATGAAAACTAAAATCAATATGAAGATGGAAGGTTATGA
>JAHIHG010000053.1 GCA_018898425.1 Nanobdellota archaeon
TCTGCCAGCTTTTTAATTATCTCGAATTTAATGTCTTTCATAATAAGAAAAAGAGCAGGAGATTTATATTAATTTATATATAACTTGAAATACAATAATGATTATAAAAGAAAAAAGAGGTTTATTATTATGAATAATAATCTGGAACAAGCAGTAAAAGAACATGAACTTTGCTTAGAAAAAATAAAAGCAAAAGAAGAAATTATGGAAGCAGAACAAACAAAAGTTGAGAATTTATATGATAAGCAAAAAGAACTGGGAAGGAAAATTTTAGAAAAGCAAGTAAATGGGAGTATAATTGAAAACCCTGCATTAGATTATTGTTTTAGGCATTTTAGTGAAAAAATTTATGAACATTTAGAATTAGTGAATGAATTTAAATATCAAGTTAAACAATATTTTGGGCAAAAGATTTTAACAGTCAGAGAAAATGAAAAATTGGATTTGGGAATTATTTCAGGAGAATGCATATTTGAAGTAGACAAATCATTTAGATATCTTTATGTTCCGGTAAAGGATTTAAAAACATTTGGAATAGAAGAAGGATATACTGGAAATTGGGAAAAGGGGGGAGATAAAATCTGGATTGAAAGTGATATTTTTGACACAAAAAAAATTAGATTTAGGAATAAAAATCCAGAAAAAAGTGAATTATTAAAAAAATTTCCAGAATTATTAAAAAAATCTAAACAAATGTTGGAACAAACAAAAAATTTTGGAGAATATTGGAATGCGGATTATTCAAAACAAATATGTATTGGGGGTCCTTGCCCAAATAACTGGCATGTTTACATCGGAAATGGAATTGTTGAACATAACTTGGAAAAATATTTAGAAATGGATGTTCCTTCAACAAGAATTGTTATTCCACATCCCTAAATTTTAAATCCAGCCTTTTTTGAATTGGGAATATTAATTTTTCTGTAACTCTCTCAATCTCCCGATATTTTTCTTTAACTTGAACGTGTATTCTTTTATTTCTCTTTTTATTATTTTAACTTCATTCTCTCTAGAAATTCTATTTTTCACATCATCAAGCTCAAATTGAACTAATACCCTAAAAAGCCCACAACATGTATCTCCATGAATATCTCCAACAGAAAAACCTCTTTGCGGACCTTCGTAATATTGCCCCCACTCTGCACGCTCTCTGAGTAAAGTAAAACATTTTGTATGCCAATCTGAAATTGCTCCTGAAGTTCCAGCATAAGGATTAATATCCCTTGTTTCTAAAACAATCCCTGCTAAAACACTATGATTTTCTGGGAAAAAAGCTCCAAATTGTTCAGCACCTATAAATACATTTTTATGTTCTCCCCCATACTCTTTAAAAGGTAAACCATCATAAATAAAATCCATAAATTTAATAATTAATAATGCTTTAAATAAATTTATTTCATATAGAATATATTTAAATCCAGCCTTTTTTGAAAATGCCTTTATCTTTTATTTCAAAGCTAAGTTCTTTTTCTCCCAAACTTCTGTGTTTTAAGAGTATGGCTTTTCTTTTGCCATCATCGTGCTTTAATTCTATTATGCACTTGCTCCAGTATTGGAATAAATCTCCTCCGACAATTTTTACCTGTTTTTGAACCCCTTGTTTCCATTCTTCTTCTGATAAAAATCCCCCATAAACCTGATTAGTTATTATTATTGGTATTTGCTGTTTTCTAGAAATTTCAGCAAGAATTCTCATTTGTCTGGCAACTGCACGGTTTATTTTTCTTATTCTATCATCTTCTTTTGATTGAATTGCATCCCCCAATTCTAATCTATAAAGCATGGCCATTCCATCCATAACTATTAGTTTGACCTGTTCTTTTTTAATCTGGCTTAATAGTTTTTCAAAACACTTTTCTTGCTCTTCAAAATTAGTAAGCTCTAAGATAAAAATATTTTTTAAAATCTCTTCATAAGAATCTCCTGTGATTTGCTTGACCCTATCAATTGAAAATCCTCCTTCTGTGTCAATAAAAATAACTTTATTTGATTTTTTTGCCTGACTGCAAGCAGCGAGAAGTGCAAGGTTTGTTTTTCCAGAGCCAGGGGGCCCAACAAGCATGGTAATTACCCCTTTTTCATAACCTCCATATAACCACTTATTTAAATCAAAACTTCCTGTTGAAATTTTAAATGATTTATTATTTTCCATTTATAAAAAAAGCAGATTAAGTTAATAAGGATTATTGTGAGATAATTTATAAATAAAAAATTCTTATTATTTCATAAATACTTCTAACTTTAAAGTAGTTACATCATAGAAATATTTATAAAGTGACATCTATTCGCAAATAGCATGGAAAAGGAAAAATTCACATTCAGACAAAAATGGTTTCCAACTATGGATGATGCCGATAAACTAGAAAGAGCTAGGGGCGGAGATTATTCTGCTATTGGAGTTGGCCAATTCTTTAGTAGATGGGCAAGAAGTATTTTTCTTGCAGGAACATTAATTTGGGGTGGCTATCAAGGCATTGGAAATAATATAGAATATTCTGAAGGTCAAAGAGTTGGAGTTGTGAATAAGATTTCTGAAAAGGGTTTAATCTGGAAAACTAAAGAAGGGCAACTTTCATTAGAAGGGAGAACAAGCACAGGAGATTACACAGGTGCAGGAGTTTGGGATTTTAGTATTGACAAATCAGCAAGACATGGTGAAAATGTAGATGGATTATATTCTCAAATTAGCAAAGAAATGGAAAATGGTCAAAGAGTTAAGATAACTTACAAAGAACCATTAGCAACATGGCCATGGAGAGCTGATACAACATATTTGGTTCAAAGTGTTGAACCACTTGAAACAAAAACAATAAAATAATTTTTTTTATATTTCTATTTATTTAAAAATGTTTTAAATGGAGCAAATTTCTTATAAACAAATTCAAAAAATCATTGTATTTAAATACTAATAAAAAATAAACCACATTTTTTTATTATTGATCAAAACAATTCACAGATAACTCTTTTAATAAAATTAAAAAACTTGCACACTCACTTCAACTTTCCAAAATCATTAAGCAATTTATCCAGGTCTTTTTCAATTGCAGAAACAGCATCAGTTAAAGCTTTTTTTGCTGTCTTGCCTTTTGTTCTAACAAGAATTATGGGATTTTCTGTAGGATGTTTTCTTTTCCATGCTGCAAAAGTTACTGAAGAATCTTTATTAAGATAAGTTCTAAGAAGCTCTGCTATTGTTAAACTTTCTATATTAAACTCAATTTCATCTTTTGAACTTTTAATAACATTAATTTTCATAATAGAACTTCATTAATTTAGTTTATAAAGATTTTGATTTTAATTTTTTGAATTTAGAACTCGCTTTGTTTGTTTAATTAAAAATAATCCTATTAACAATGCCAAGTCATTGTTATTTTATTTTCCAAAAATTATCCTATCAATCTCTTCCTGAGAAATATCTCCTTTATCATCTGAATAATCCCTTTTTTCTTTAATTTCTTTTTTTGAATCCGCTTGTTCTTTGCCCCTTAATTCTGTGCTTTGGGGTCTTGTGCCCTTTGGGTATACCCCGAGCGGTGCCTCTTTTTTCCCCAGAATTGCCTGTTCTTTTTTAATTTTTAATTCCCTTAAATCATTTATTGTTAGATTTTTTGTAATTATAGGATCAAAACTCGGATTTTCCACAAACTCTTGTTTTAAATCAAATTTTGAAGAAAAATCAGAATTATTTTGCCTTTTTAAAATTTGAATTCCTAAATAATTTTCAATTTTATCTATGAACCTATCGCATGCTTTTTGAGGCAATATGCCTTTTTCAGCCATTTTAATTGCTGGTTCAGGCTCTGAAATTGCTTTGGCCATTTGTGCGTGGGTTATGTGTTTGGCTCTTCTTGCCCTCATAATTACCCAATGAAAATTATCAATTAAATCATCTCTTTTAGCAGGTTTTGCAGAAATAATTTTAGCATAATTTTTGTCAACAATTTTTTTTAATTCAAATTCCTGTTCTTTTGAAGGATTTTCCCTTGGACCATCTTTTAAACTAACCCCTGAGATTAGAGCAAGCCTGTCATAAACTGTTTGTTTTTTTTCAGGAAATTCTGGAGAAAAAGAACTTGGAAAAATCTTATTAATTGCGGGCATATCGTATTCAGAAGCACATTTTTCACAAACCATTATAATGCCCTCACCAGAGATAACTTCAATTAATTTTACCCCAAAAGCATTGCATTTGAAACATTCCATTATTTTACTTAATTATATCTCTTTTTTAAGATTACTGTGGTGAAAAA
>JAHIHG010000111.1 GCA_018898425.1 Nanobdellota archaeon
ACCTACACCAGTTGCTTCTGTGAATGCAGCACCACATGTGCCTGTTGCAACACCTAATACTTTAGCAGCAGCTGAATTAATACAGCTTCCACCAATAACAATTAGATTTTTTGTGCTTACAGAGCTAACTTCACTATCTTTCACTAATACATCTCCAAGAGATGTAGCAGTTCCAGTTGTAGTTGTTCCTGCTGTAACAGTTGTGCCTGGAGCATTTACATAAACTTCACCATAAGATTCTTCTCCATGGTATGTTATTTGAAGTTCATATTGGTCTCCACTTTTATCCCATTGTAATGCAGATGCAAGTGCACTATATTTATGGCTTACCCATTTTTTAGTGTTATCTCCATTTTCTACAAAGGTTACAGATTCATTTCCAACATCACTTACATAAGCTTCTGCAGTTGATGCAGAATTCCATCCCAACTGAGCAGTGATATTCCCTCCATCTCCAATATTCTCATTATTATCTTCTTCTGCAAATGTAAGATCAAAAGTAGTAACTGCACGGCTTGCATTATATACAAAAGCACCAGCTTTACCTATTGCTGATGTATCAGTAGGGATAGTTGCAGTTCCATTCCAAGGCAAGAAAACTTCTAAACCTTCTTTTGAATAAAGTGTATGGAAATTACAATTTGTTCCTGCTGTAAGAACAACAGTGTTTTCAGCTGACTTTTGGATTGTTCCAACAGTTAATTGCACATTTCCTATTGTAACAACATCAGTGATTTTTGCATCATCTTTTATTGTAGTCCAGACACTATCTTTTTTGTATTGGATATCTGTTCTGTTAGCAGTAGTTGTTCCTACTTGCCCAAAATCAGTTGCTCTCATTAAATAAGATTCTGCATTGCTTCCATCATTAAATGATGCCACAAAATACTCATCTGTATCTTTGTCAAATGTTATTGAAGTTTCATTTGAAGTTCTTAATAAATGAGTTGAATCTTTACCAATTCCTGTAAAATTAGCACTATCTCCATAAAGAATGTTTATATCTTCTGTGCTGTCTTTTAAAGGGAAATTATCTAAAGTTACATAAGTAGTGCTTCCGCCTTTAACAGTTATTACTTCTTCAGCAGGATATAACATTCCTGTAAAAGATAATTTAACTGCCTCAAATCCTGGCATTGTAACCTCACTATCTGGTGTTAAGAATAACTCATCATCTGCTTTCCATTCAATTGCAATTTTGCTAATTGTTGGAGTTGATGAACTTGTAGTTGTAATGTATGTTTTCATGTTTGATACAGATACATCATTGATTTCAACATCTGTAGCATGCTTAAGAACAAGTTTTCCTGTTCCTATGCTGAATTCCACACTGCTTAAGCTTCCTGTTTTTGAGTCATGCATAATATCTTTGATTCCTACATAAGCCCCATCACTCAATTTTTGAGTCTGAGCTTCTGCAAGACTATTAGTGCTTGCACCATTAATATTTAGCTTAACTTCTGTTGAAGCAATATATTGGATAGACACTTCATAGCTTGTTCCTTCCACATTTACTGTAATTGTTTCACCTTCTGTTACAGTAGCAGTATTAGCTGAATCAAGCAGGTTTATTGTTGTATTTGCTGTTACACTTAATATAAAATAATTTTTTCCCATTATTTCTATATTTGTAGAAGTTAAATCAGCCCATTCAGGTTCATCAGTAAAGTCCAGTGTATAGTTTAATACATGAGCTGCACTAGCCAACCTCATTCCAATAGTTGGAGTGTCTGCTTTATAGTCATCATCATCAAACATAGCTAATGTTGAGTTAGCCATATCAATTTTCTGAGTATAGTCTTTTTCATCATTGTCATCATCAACATACACTCCATCTGCTAAAAGAGTTGTAAGTCCATCTCCAGGACTGTCATCTGTAATAGATGTAGATATGATATCTGAAATACCTTTACCTAACTGAAATTTTGTAGATGATTTTTCTAATTTAACACTATCTCCTCCGCTTACAGTTCCGCTAGTAGTTGTTGTTCCAGCTGCTCCCATGCTTGATTGTAAATCAGTCTGGATGTTTCCTGCCTGGATTAAATCCAAGGTAGAAACTCCTGCTCCAGTACCATAAACAACTGCTACATCTGCGCTTCCTCCAACAACAAAAGGTGCTGGATAATTAGCTGCAGCTGCAACTCCAAGAGTCATACCAGTCAACAAAGCACTAGCTCCGATTGCAGAAATTTTTCTAAAATTAAATTTCATTTTTTTTATTTTTTTAACCTCCTTTCAACTGTATATCATATGGTTGTAAGAACTTTGTTCTTTTTCAACTATATTAAATATGTTGTCTATGACAACCCTCATCTTAATGGTTATAGGGTTAAACCATTAATATGAATATTACAAATCCGTTAATTTCATCTTTTATTAACGAACTATGTTATTATCCCCTATTAGAACCACCTTTTCAGGCGTATTAATGAAAATTCAATTTTCTTTAAAAAGCTTACTGTCTGATTTTAGTGCATATATGCAAAAAATCTAATTTTATAAGGTTTTACTTATAAACCTTATGTTGTTACTTAATTAT
>JAHIHG010000054.1 GCA_018898425.1 Nanobdellota archaeon
AACTAGAAACTATGCTATTATTGAAACGCATAGACAAACATGGAAAATACAGAGTAAATCGCCTTATAATAAGTTAATTAATTTCTTAAAAAATCCTGTGGAGTGTATTGTTTGATTTTATAGGGGGGGCTTTATAGTTTCTCAAGATGCGAACAAGCAAGATGTGGCTGTGTAATAGTAAAAAAAGGGAAAATTATTGGAAAAGGATTTAATTCTCCCCCTGCTGAACTTGAATCACAAAGAAGATGTTCTAACTCAAAAAAAGATTTTAATAACAAAGTTACAGACAAAACCTGTTGTATGCATGCAGAACAAAGAGCAATGTTTGATGCACTGAGAACTAATTCTGATTCAATAAAAGGGGCTGATTTATATTTTATAAGAATTGATGAAGAAGGGATTAAACTTCCTGCTGGAAAACCTTATTGCACTATATGCAGTAAAATGGCTCTTGATTTAGGAATAAAAAACTTTATATTATTTCACAAACAAGGTATTAAGGTTTATGATGCTCGGGAATATAATAATTTATCTTTTAGTTTTGAAGATTAAATAATTAAAATTCACTCTTTCTCAGCATCTACTTCATAAAACAAGATTTCTGATTTTCTCCAGGCATCTTTATTTAACCCCGCTTTTAAGCTTAAATGCTCTAAGAATTCAATTTTATCTGAAATCTGCTCCCAGACCTGCGGAAGAAATGTCGCTGAATTAAAACCTTTTTTTAAAATAATTCCCATTTTGTTGTTGATTTTTTTAAGCAGGTCTTTTTCATTTTCATAATTTAATTTTTTTGGTTTGCTTAAAATAGAAACCTCTATTTTAATTTTATTTAATTCTTTTTTTGTTAATTGAGAAAAGCGAAAATCCTTAAATGCTGCATTAATTGCATTTTCCTGAACCTCTTTCCATAATTCCTGTTTTGCTTCCAGGCATCCAATACAGCCTCTGAGCTGATTATTTTTTTCAAGTGTGACAAAACATGCCTTTTTTTGATTATATTTCTTTTTTGTCTGCTCATCTGGCTTAAACGATTTATTTTCAAAATAAAATTCAAGTGTTTTTCTGGCAAGTTGTGTAAGGTTCATTTTTTAAATTTTATTCTCCTCAACTAATTCTGCAAACTTTTCAAAACCTCTATTATATGTTTTTTCAACATCTTTTGGAAAACAACATGCAGGCAATTCCCTGTTTTGCAAGTGATGCCTCAAACACTCGCAGCATTTTCCTTTTTTTCCACAAGAATATGTGCAATTGCAGAATTTCTTGTTTTTTTCTTTTTCACATTCCATATAAATTAAAAATAAAACCTGGTTTTTTAATTCTTTGTTTTTAAAAAATTCAGCAAAATCTTTCTTTTTTTCGGCCCGTCAAACTCGCATAAAAAAATATTTTGCCATTGTCCTAATTCCATTTTTCCATTTTTGATTGGAATAGAAACAGAATTGCCTATTAATGAAGCTTTGATATGTGCATCTGCATTGCCATCAAGTTTGTCATGCATCCAAATTCCTTTTGCAACAAGTTTGTTTAAAAAATTAGAAATATCTTTTGGAAGATTTGCATCAGCATTTTCATTAATTGTAATACCTGCTGTTGTATGAGCCACAAACAAGTGAATAATTCCGTTATCAGCCTCATTGATTTTTTCATTAATTAAATTTGTTATATCAATTAATTCTTCTCTTTTGTTTGTTTTGATGATAAGTTCCATATTATCTTTTTCTATAACCAAATAATTTATTATATGTTGGATGATCTATGATATTTAAGATAAATAAAAATATTTCAACCCTGTTACCTTGCAGTGTATAAAGCATTCTCCAATAATTAGATAATTCTACGCGATAAAGATTTTTGATGCCATGCTTTTTTAAAGAATCTGGAATTATCTCCTTGGCAATGGGATTTCCATATTGAGGATTTTGTTTTAAAATATTTTTAACTCTATCAATAGAGCGAAGAATAGCCTGTGATTCTTTATCTTTTCTTTTTTTAAGTTCAATAAAACTTTTTTTGGCCTGACCTTTTAAAAAAATCCTAATTTCTTTTTCTCCAAACATTTTAAATTTCTAAACTATCTTCAAACATCTTTCTTAAGTGTTCTGGTTCAGAATATATCCATTGAATACCTCTTGGTCCATAAATAATCTTTCCACTTCTCCATAAGTATTCAAGAATGACTATTAATGTCTGATGCATTATTTTTTTTGGAATTCTTTTTTTTAATTTAGAAATCTTGATTGGGAGATCTCTATGAGCATTAAGAAAGTCCTCTACCATTAAAACGGTGTTGAGGTTTGGGTATCTCTTGACTTTACCTCCTTTTTCAACCATTCCTTCTTCTTTAAATTCTATTTTCTGTTTCATTTGAATATCAATTGATATCTGATAGTAATCAATATTTATAAATCTTTTGTTTTAAGTTCTATATTAAATAGATGTGGCAGATTTGTTTTAATAAGGAATTCCATTTTATCTTGTTGTTATTTTAATTTTTACACATAGCTGTTTACAAATGTAACAAAATAGTTTTCATGTCATACATTCCCAACATAAACATATTTTAAATATTTCTTGCCTATTTTTTCTGCTTGTTTTAATTTTGCAATAGATGTGACTGGTTTATCTTTCATTTTATACATTGGAAAAAATCTTGAAATATGCCACGGGATATTTTTATCTATTGAGGCAATAAACTTAGCAATTTTTTCCAACTCTTTTTCCGAATCATTTTCCCCAGGAATTATGAGGGTTGTTATCTCAATATGTATGCCTTTTTCATGTGCTCTTTTTATTGTGTCTAATACTGGCTGCAATCTTGCCCTGCATATTTTTTTATAAAACTCATCATTAAAAGATTTTAAATCAATATTCATAGCATCAATATAAGGAGCAATATATTCCAGGCATTCTTTTGTCATATATCCGTTTGTTACCATGATATTTTTGAGTCCTTGATTTTTTGCTAGTTTTGCTGTATCATGAACAAATTCAATAAATATTGTTGGTTCATTATATGTATAAGCAATACTCTTGCAATTATTTTTCAATGTTTCTTCAACAATTTGTTTTGAAGTTATTTTTTCTCCAAAAATATTTTTATGAAATTCTTTGAATTGCGCAATATCATAATTTTGGCAAAAACCACATCGAAAGTTACACCCCACTGTTCCGATTGAATATGTATATGTATTTGGAAGAAAATGATACAAAGGCTTTTTCTCAACTGGATCAATATGTTTTGCTGCAATTCTTCCATAAACCAATAAATATAATTGTCCATCAATATTCCCCCTTACTCCGCAAATTCCTGTTTTTCCTTTTGAAATTAAGCACTGATGAGAACAGGCAATACATTTGAGGTTATTTTTTTCTTTTTTATAAAGAACACACTTTTTCATAAGATTAATAAATCTTATCTTATTAAATAATTTATGGCAAATTGGTATCCTCAAAATCCAGATGAATTAAATACAATATTAAGTGATTTCTTGTCTAATAAAGAATCATCTAGGAAAAATATCCATGGATTAGTTGTTCCTCATGCTGGATATGAGTTTTCTGGTAAAATTGCAGGAAAAGCTTTTAGTTTATTAAAAAATAATAAAATAAACAAAGCAATTATATTGGGGCCAAGCCATTACTCTGGTTTTAGGGGGATTAAATCATTAAAAAATGTTAAAACTCCTCTGGGAAAAATAAAAATTCCAGATAATGAATTTAAAGAACTTGATTATGAACACTCTGTTGAAAATCAAATCCCTTTTTTGCAAAAATTAAACTTTAAAAAAGTTTTGCCTTTAGTTGTTGGAGAAATTTCTAATGCTGAGGCTAAACAAATTGCAGAATATCTTTCTAAAGAAAAAGCAGTTTATATTTTTTCCACAGATTTATCTCATTTTTTTCCTTATGATGTTGCTGTTAAAAAAGATAATCAGTCAATAAAAATAATTGAAAATCTTGATATTGAAGCATGGGATAAAATTGATGCTTGCGGAAAATACCCTCTTTTAATCATGATGCATTTGTGCAGGATAAAGAACTGGAAGCTAGGATTAGTTGAATATAAAAATTCAGGAGATGTTACTGGTGATAAAAATCGGGTTGTGGGGTATGCGAGCTTTTTCTTTTGACATTTTTTTATTAATAACAAAAGAAAGGGCGAGGAGAGTTTTAGCTTCTGACTATTTTTAATCTCTCAATAACAGAAGCTGAAAGGAGTAGAGTTTTAGCTTCTGATTAATTTAAGAATTATTTTAAAAAAATACTTTATTTTAACTGCAACTAGCAGTAGTTCCAGCACTTGTTGCATCCCATCCCCACATTGGTGAAGGAGTTGCAGTTGATAACTCTGCATCACACTCTTCAGGTGCATCATTGAATGCACTGCAAATTACTGATAAATAACTTGCAGAATCTCTTGCAGAACTTATAATCTTTCCATTTATTACAAGAGTTGGAGAACCTTGCACACCATAAGATTGACTTAACTCTGAATCTTCTGCATAATAATCTGCTGATTTTTCTTCAATACATTTATTCAAATTAATTTGATTAATTCCTGTTTTAGTTAAACATTGCTCAGAATTTCCTTCTTCTAAAAAACATGTTAGATAATTTAAATATTTACTAGATTGTTCTTCTCTAATACAAACTTGTAGTGGAGTTTCATCAGGCTCTTGACCTGGTTGTTTGTGCATAAAATAATGTACAAATCTTATTTTTCCATCAATAGTATCACCAAGTGTATTTAACACTGGAATCATTCCTTTTTCAGCCTGAGTTCCATAAGGGCAGTGTGTCATTACAAATAATTCAACTACTGGTTTATCTGATTTTCGAATCTCTTGAGGGGGAGGTGTTTGCTGTGCAGGAGTATCCTCTGCATCTAAAGCCACTAAAGGAGTTAATCCTGAAACAAGATATTCACCATTCTTAGTTGCATAAAGTGGAATTTCCTGTCCTTGAAATGAAACAACTGCTTCATAAAAATTATTATCAAAATCATTGATCTCTATTAATTCTCCTTCTCCTTGTGTTCTTGACTGAACAAAATCAAGGATTGCTTCTCCAGCTTCTTCTTCTGAAATAGTTTGTCCTGCCATGTCTCCAGAAAAATTACCCACTAGTAACACTAAAACAAGAACTCCTAAAACTAATGTTGAAATAATCCAGGGGTTTTCCCTCATTTTATCAGTAAGAGTTTCTTTTGTTTTAGAAATATGCTTTTTTGGTTTATGTTCTTTTTCTTTAATTTCTTCTTTTTCTTTAATCTCTTCCTTAGTTTCTGTTTTATTCTCTTTTTCTTTTACTTCTTTTATGTCTTCTTTAATTTCTGGTTTGTTTTCTTCTTCCATGTTAATTAAAGGATAGAAAAAACTATTTAAAAATGTTTTGGTAAAATTTAATATGTTTAGGACTATTATGTTTAATTTAAATTTTAACAATCAACTCTGTTAAATCATATAATTTTTCAAAAATAATTAATTATAAGGGCTTATTATTAGATAATAATTTTCCAATAAATGTCATAAGATTTAAATATCTTAGAAATAATTTATTAATTATCAAAAGATGGAGAGAAAAATAAATATATGGGATATAATTGCATGGGTTGTTTTGGCAGGGATTTTGTTATGGTTAATCTTGAAAGTTTTAGGAATCATTAATACCCCCTTATTAATTGAATATGCACCTTATTTTGGATCAGTTTATCTTGCAGGTTGGGCAATGAATAAATTAGAAACAGCAGTAAAGGAAGTTGGAGAATTAAAAAAGTTTAAAGATGCGACAATTAAAGAAATTCATTTATTAAAAGAAAATTGCACTAAAAATCACAGGAGAAAATAAATTTAAAATGAAAAAATCTGGTTATAAAAGTTTTATTGATTTGAAGTATAAACCAAAAAAAACAGATGTTGTTTGCCAGTTTAAAGTAACTCCTGCAAAAAATTATGATTTCAAAGATGTTGTAAGCATGGTTGCTGGAGAAAGTTCTGTTGGAACCTGGACAGATGTAAAAACAATGAATCCTAAAATAGGGCATAAGCTTGCTCCAAAAGTTTTTTATTTAAATAAAAAAAATAAAAGATGCAGAATTGCTTATCCAATTGAATTGTTTGAACTGGGCAATCTTCCTGAAATAATGTCTTCTATTGGTGGAAATATTTATGGAATGAAATCTGCAAAAGGATTATTATGGGAAGATGTAACTCTGCCAAAAAAAATGTTAAAATCATTTAAAGGTCCAAGATTTGGAATTAAAGGGATTAGAAAAAGATTAAAAATTAAAAAAAGGCCTTTAGTAGGCACAATTGTTAAACCTAAGGTGGGATTAACAGAAAAAGAACATGCAAAAGTTGCTTATGAATCCTGGTTAGGGGGTTGTGATATTGTTAAAGACGATGAAAATCTGACTTCCCAAAATTTTAATAAATTTAAAAAAAGATTTTTATTGACAATTAAAGCAATGAAAAAAGCAGAGAAACAAACAGGTGAGAAAAAAGCTTATTTGATTAATTGCACAGCAGAAACAAAAGAAATGTTAAATCGAATAAAATTTGTTGAGGATAATGGTGGTAATTATATTATGCTTGATATAATTACTCTTGGCTGGGCAGCATTGCAAACTGCAAGAAATTTTACTAAACTTCCAATTCATGCTCACAGGGCAGGGCATGCTATGTTTGACAGAAACCCTGAACACGGGATGAGCATGGAAGTTATTGCGCAATTAGCAAGAATGGTCGGAGTTGATACTCTTCATATTGGAGCAGCTTATGGGAAAATGACTGGAAAAAAAGATGAAGTGCTTCACATTGAAACAGAAATAGAATCTCAATTCACAAAACAAACAGAAAAAAATCTTTCCCAGGAATGGTATAATGTTAAACCTGTTTTTGGAGTTGCTTCTGGAGGGGTTTATCCTGGAATGATTCCTGCAATTATTAAATTAATGGGAAATGATGTTGTTATTCAGGCAGGTGGAGGAGTTCACGGGCATCCCCAGGGTAGTATTGCTGGAGCAAAAGCAATGAGACAAGCAGTTGATGCTTCATTAAAAAAAATTCCATTGCAAAAATATGCTCAAACACATGAAGAATTAAAACAAGCCCTGGAAAAATGGAGGGGATGAAATGGTCATAAAAAAAATAAGAAAAAATAGCCAGGAATTAAAAATTAAAACTAAACAATCTATGAAAAAATTTAAGCATGAAATAACAAGATCACTTAATACAGCAATTGTTGCAGCATTTGGTTTTTTAATTGCTCTTGTATGGAGAGATGTAATTACAGAGTATGTTGATGTTATTTCAAGTGCAAGTCCTGTAAAAGGGAGTTTTATCAGTGCAATCATTATAACAATTATTTCTGTTTTAGGAATTTTAATTATAACCAAATTTCTTCCTTTAGAGAGAAAATAATCAATAAGGTTTAAAATACTGATTTGTTTTAATCTATTATGAAGTTTAGAGAATACATCACAAAACAAGGCACTTTAGTTTTAGCAGGAAAAAATGCTAGAAACAATGAAGAGCTTATTGAGCAGAT
>JAHIHG010000055.1 GCA_018898425.1 Nanobdellota archaeon
ATTGTTTAATTTGTGGCAAATGAGCAGAAATGGAAAGATAGAAAGTTATTTGTTTAAGAAAAAATTGAAGGATATTATTTTGGTTGAGTTTTCAGAATTAATTATTTTTTGTAAGGGGATTGGTTAGTTGCGTAGATACTGGTAGTTGAGAAAACTTTATAAACACATATGAATTACACTTCATATGAATTCAAACACATATCATGTTTTTTTTACAAATCTTGCAAATCCCCTGAAAATAAATATAATTCTCAATCTTAGGGAAAAAGAAAAAAATGTTTCTGATATTTCCAATGAATTAAGGGTTGAACAGAGCAAGGTTTCACATGCATTATCTTCTTTAAAATGCTGCAATATTGTGGAAGTCAAGCAAAAAGGAAAGCAGAGAATTTATTTTTTAAATAAAAAAACAATTGTGCCAATGTTAAACCTTATTGACAAGCATGCAAGCACATTTTGCGGAAGCAAGTGCAGGGGATGCAGATGAAAATAAGAAAAACAACAAAAAAAGACTGGAAAAGATGCAAGGAAGTTATTTATGCATGCATTGAACAAGTTAATATAATTCCAAAAATGAAGAAATTTTTAAGAAAAAGATATACTTTGGAGGGCATTGAAAAATTATCTAAAAAAGCAGACATGTTTGTTTTTGAAAAATCTGGCAATGTGCAGGCATCAGGGATGCTTATTAAACATGAAATAGGAATGATTTATGTTTACCCAAAATATCAAAGACAAAAAATAGGGACAATGATGGTTGTAGGGATAGAAAAATTTGCCAAGCAAAAGGGATTAAAAAGGGTTTATGTTAAAGCACTATTGCCTGCAGTTGATTTTTATGAAAAATTAGGTTATAAAAAAACAAGAAAAAAAGATAAAGAGCATTATAAAATGGAGAAGAAACTGAAATGAAACAACTAAATAAAAACATTTATAAACATTTTAATATTGTTAATATTAATTTAAGTCCCCGGTGTTACCCTTCGGGATATGCCGGGTTTCA
The DNA here is from genome assembly GCA_018898425.1 of Nanobdellota archaeon. Classification (GTDB taxonomy): domain Archaea; phylum Nanobdellota; class Nanobdellia; order Pacearchaeales; family GW2011-AR1; genus JAHIHG01. Next base: position 1,004 of record JAHIHG010000055.1, read on the forward strand.
TATTCATTTCTGGAGGTTTTTTTATGATTAAAAAGGCTATTATTTTTGTTGATGCAAATAATTGGTATCATAATATTAAAAAGTGGTTTATTCCAAGTGAAATTGATATTTGTAAAGTTGCTAATTTAATTTCGAAAGAGAAAAATTTAGAGATTATTGAAATAAGGTGGTATGCCTCGATTCCAAATATTGAAGATAATAAATTAAACTACACTAGACATATGGATTTTTTGGCTAGTTTAAGAAAAAGAGGAGTAAAAGTCATTACAAGAAAACTTCAAAGATTATCAAATAAAGAATTAAAAAAGAAAAGGCAAGATTTTATTGAATCTTGGGATTTATGCGATGTTTGTAAACCAATTGTGGAGGAGAGTTTTTTAGATATAACAGACCATTCTCAAAAGGAAAAAGGGATTGATGTTTGGATTGCAATTGATATGGTGAAGGAAGTAATAAATGATAAAATTAATTATGTTGTTTTAATTTCAGGAGATGCTGATTTTGTCCCAGCATTTAATTTAATAAAGGAACTTAAAAAAGATGTTCTAAGTTGTTCTGTTCCAAGGGGGTATTCAAATGAATTAAGACAGAAGTTTCCCTATTTGATTTTAAATAAAGAAAAATTAAATAAATGTTTAAGAGAGTATAAAGATATTCAAAAGAAAAAATGAAACAAATTTATATGGACAATGCTGCAACAACAAGGGTTGATGAAAGAGTCGTGAAAGAGATGCTTCCTTATTTTGATGAGGGGTTTGGAAATGCTTCTTCTGTTCATTTTAAAGGACAAGAGGCAAAAAATGCCCTTGAGAAAAGCAGGAAAATAATTGCCAAGTCAATAAATGCAAGAACAAATGAAATCATATTTACTTCTGGAGGAACAGAGTCAAATAATCTTGCATTAAAAGGTTTGTTTTTTGAAAATTATCCTGAAAAAAATCATATTATTACAACTAAAATAGAACATGATTGCGTGTTAAATACCTGCAAATGGTTAGAGACTCAGGGAGCAAAAGTAACTTATCTTGATGTTGATTCAGATGGTTTGATTGATTTAAATCAGTTAAAAAATTCTATTACAGACAAAACAATAATTGTTTCAGTTATTCATGGAAATAATGAGATAGGAACAATTCAGGATTTAGAAAAGATTGGGGAGATTTGCAGGGAAAAACATGTTTTGCTTCATACAGATGCTTGCCAGAGCTATACAAAGGTTGCTGTTGATGTTAAAAAACAAAACCTTGGTTTAGTCACCTTAAATTCACATAAGATTCATGGGCCAAAAGGTGTTGGGGTTTTGTATATTCGGGAGAATATCAAGATAACTCCTGTTTCTCATGGCGGAGGGCATGAAAAAAATCTTAGAAGCGGAACAGAAAATATATCTGGAATTGTTGGTTTTGCAAAAGCAGTGGAGATTGCAAGTGATAAAAATGTTAAAAAAATGACTGCATTAAGAAATAAATTAATAAGTGAAATTTTAAAACTTCCTAATACAAAACTTAATGGCCCTAGAACAGAAAGATTATGCAATAACATTAATATTTCATTTAATAATATTGAAGGTGAGGCAATAGGAGGTTATTTGGAAAATTACGGGATTTGCACTTCAACAGGTTCTGCTTGTGCTTCACATTCTTTAGAGTCAAGTCATGTTTTAAAGGCAATAGGATTAACTCCATTACAATCAAATAGTTCAATAAGAATTAGTATCAGCAAGTATACAACAGAGGAAGAAGTTGATTATGTTTTGGAAAAATTAAATAAAATAGTGGAGAAATTAAGGAAGATTAGTCCTTTGGTGAGATGAAATTTATAATGACAAAAAAAATAACTAAAAAAACAAAGTTAAGCGAATTACTTAGTGCAAATCCTGATGCAGCAGAAATCCTGTTTGATGCAGGAATGAGCTGTTGCGGTTGTCCTTGTTCACAGCAAGAATCAATTGAA
>JAHIHG010000056.1 GCA_018898425.1 Nanobdellota archaeon
ATTAGTAAGCATCCTAGAAAAGGAGAAATTAAGTGCAATATTTTATCATAATTTGCAGAAATAAAAAATAAGGGGGAGAGTAAAAATCCAAAAAGTAATATTGTCATCATATACAAATAATGTCTAAACTTATATTCAATCTCAAACATATGGTCTCCTAAATAAAAGATTACCATGCCAAAAATAAAACTAAACACCCTTAAGCTAGTAGAGATATTTTTGAATAAATAAAATACTAATAAAAGAAAAAGTGAAATACCTAGGATTAATCTTCTTTTATTTTTGTATTCCATATTTTTGTATTGTTTTTTAATTATAAAAAAGTTTGTGATGACCTCAATTATTCTGGTTATGATTTTCCACGATTAAATATTAATAAAATAATAGAAGGAATAAAAACAATTATCTGAGTTAATATCCCTAAAAAAGAGGTATTTCTGTTATAAAAAATATTACCGTGTCTTGGAACAATTTTATTCATCCAATCTAAATGAAACTGGCATCCCATAAAAACTAGAAGGTCAGGAAACCATGCAAAAAAAGCACCGATAATCATGGGCCTTGCAAATTCTTTATTCAAAAAAATTAAATAAGCTAGGAGGATAATTCCAAAAAAAGGCATAAGACTTTTCAAAACTAAATTTTTAGTATCTGCTCCAGATATGCCTCCTTCCAAATACCCTTGTACAGCACTTGGGGAGTAATGCGGAATAAAATCAAGAACATAATGAGATAAAAGTGCAAAAATTATTATTAACCATATACTTTTGATATATTTCCCGATAACTGCTCCAACAAGTAAATGTATTACAGTTATCATAATGTATTTAAAAGAAAATTGTTTTTAAAGTTTATGAAACATAAAGAAAAGATCTTTAATCTTCCAAATTTCTTTACTTTATTCAGATTATTATTAATCCCCTAATGATTTTTTATATTTTTTCTCCAACAATCATTTTTTTGACAGCTTTGATAATTACACTTTTGCTAAGTGTTTCTGCTTCACGAATAGGGTTCTATCTAAAAATTAAAAAAACTAAATGGTGATTTTAAAATTTATTTTCTTCAAATTCCCTAAAATCAAGGCATCTTAATCTTTATTTAGATTAATAATTTTACATCCAAACTTTTTATATATCTTATCAGAACTAATTATAATATTTTCTCCGCAAAAAGACATAAGTAAAGAATCAAAAATTGTTGCACCCTTGTTTATATGATCGCAAGCATTGAAAAAAACATCCCATGCAATTGTATCTAATTTAGCAATTCTGGATATTTGGACAAGTGTTTCTTTTATTGAAATCCCCTCTCTTTTACAAATAACCATCACTTCTACAATTGTAAAAGGAGTAACCCAAATGTTTCCAATGTTCCCCTGATATATTTTTTTTGCTTTTTCTTTTAACCAATCTGATTCTTTCATCAATGCCAGAAAAAAATCAGTATCTGCGTATTTTTTCAGTTGCATTTTTTTCTATTTCTATTCTCGCTTCTTTTTTTAGTTGCTTGATAGATTTCCCCTTTAGCTTAATTTTCCCTAATTTTTCTAAAGCCTTAACAGGATCATCTTCAAGAGGTTTAAGTAAAAGCCCTTCTTCAATAGTTTTTGCTATTAGGGTTTTGAAAAAAAGAAATTTTCTCATATCTTCTGGGAGATATAATCTTCCTTGTTTGTCAAAAGAGAGAATTTTTTCCATAAATTAGTGTTATTTCCATTATTTATAAACTTTTCCATTAAAGAAAGTAGCTCTTTAACCTAGCTATTTTATGTTCAACATTAATCATTCAAATTTGCTCACACTGTCCAATTAATAGAATATATTTGACAAAATATTAGAAGTATTTATAAATTTAATTTAAATTCTTCCCCTCTTCAAATGCTTTAATAACTCTTGAATCTGGGCTTAACAAATAAATTTTATCTTCTTTTGATCTTAGCCCTCGATAAACTTTTTGCCATAGTTCTCTTCTTGCTTTGTCTTTGTAAAAATTCCAATAATACTGAGGTTTTGTTTTGTTTAATATTTTCCAAAATGCATCCTGAACATTTGGATTAGGGTATTTTGTAAAAATAATGCTATTGCACTCCTCCCCAGGAAAATCAATACCTCTTGCGCATCTGGTTGAAAAAAGAATATCTGTTTCACCTTTTTTAAATTCATTAATTAAAATGCCTTGTTTATCCTGTTCTTGCTTATCTCTTAATTCATCTCTGTTGATTAAATTTTTTAAATTAAATTCCTTGATTTCTGTTTCCAGAGGCAAATCACTAAATGCATTTACATGAATTAAAACTGGTTTTTTTGCTATTTCAACACATTTATCCAGTGCTTTTAAATAGTCCCTTCTTTGCAATTTTTTAGTTAAAAAATTAGAATATTTGCCATCAACTTCTAAACCGGTTTTTAAAATATCAATCTTTCCCTGGTGTTGTTTTTCTGCTTCTATTTTTTTAAAATTTTCTAAACCAAAAATAGTTTTCAAGACATCATCAGAATGAAGAGTTCCAGACATTAATATTATTATTTTATTTTTATCAACCAGCTCTTTGAATTTTTTTTCAAGATTTGTTGTAACAAGACTTGCAATTAAATTATTTTCTTTTTTATTAAAAGTTACATAAGTTTCATCAAGAAATTCCCCAAACATTCTGGCTGTTTCTTCTAATTGCGCCAAATAATCTTCTTCATCTATAAAATCAAGAAAAGTTTTTGAATTCAGCATAATTTTTAACAAATCATAAATCCCGGTATTTTTTAAAGCAAGTATTTCATTTGTCTTTGCTGCCATATCAATTTTTTTATCTCTTTTTATTTGCTTTGTTATTTCAATTAATTCATTTTTTACTTTTGCAAAATTTTTATCTTCATTAAAAACCCTGATTAATGAATTTTGCAATCTGTCAATATTCAGGTTTTTCTGATTAGCAAAACTATCTAAAAATTCATCACCCTCATCAATTATTTCAATTTCTGTCATGGGTTTTCGCCCAAGGGCAAATTCTAATTTGTATTTTAAAGAATTAAATACAATTACATCTGAATCAATGTATGAATTAAATTGCTCATAGAAACCACATCCTTTTTTTCTTTGATAAAATACACATTCAGTCCCGCTTACACCCTGATAATGTCTTTGTTTAACTTCTTCAAGATTTTTTATTTCATATTTTTTTTGCAAAACAGGGCTCCAGTAAGGGCAAACACTTGCAATAGATATTCTTTTAACATCTTTGATTTGTGAAAAATCACTGAGATTAATTTTTTTATTTTGTTTTAAGTATTTTTTTATTCTATGCCAGTTTTGCTCTCTTATTTCTATTTTGCACGGAATATTTCTATTATCTGCAGAAGAGTTATTTTGTATCTCTCTTTTTATTTCTTCTATTTTTCCTGAAAAAATATCATGTAGTTTTGAATCTATTTCTTTTTTAATTCTGGGAATTGCTTTTTCATTGTCTTCTAAAAACTGGCATTTATGATTGTTTCTGCCAGTTATGACATTAATTTTCAATTTCTCTCCATTTGCTTTTAAGAGATATTTATTTTTTTCATAATCTTTTTTATACTGGTTTTGCAGATTTTTCCCAGGCACAATAATTGATGTTTTTCCTATTTTTCTTGCTATGTTTAAGGCAATCGCAGAATTATGAATAATCATCCCATCTGCAATAAAATTGTGGTGTTTTGGAACCTCTAAATCATATGTTTCATCTTCTTTAATAAATTTTATTTCTTTAATTTTATCCCAGAAAATATCCTCACTACAAATAAAAGAAAGGACACTATCTTTAACATATTTATTTATTTTGTTAATATGGCTTCTTAAGAAATCTATTTTTTGCTGATTAAATACAAAAGGTGTTTCCACTGATTTATCTTTCCTTATTTTTTTAAATCCAATGTTTTTTCTAAGTTCTTCAATTTCCTTATAATTCAAAAATCTGTCGAGTTCAGTATAATTATAACCTAAATCTTTTAAATATTCTCTAATTATTCTTGGCACTTTGTCTATGTTGGTGAATTTATGAATTTTAGTTTTATTATACAATTTTAATGCTAATTTTTGCTTTTTTCCAATAAATCCTATATTTTTTATAAATTTTCTAAGATGTTCATGATTAGAAATACAAATTCTCCACGCATAATGTTGATTATCTCTAAATTTTTTAGAAGTGATTGTGTGATGAATTCCAAACCTCCCCAATAATAATGAAACATCTCTTATTAATCTCTCTGAAATTGAACAATATTCAACAACAATCTGTTCTCTTTGTGAGTTTCCTTTATTAATGTAAATACATCCATCACAAGAGAATAATCTGTTTAGAAATAAAGCTATTTTCTTATTTTCTAAATTAAAGATAATTTTTGGGATAAATTTTTCATCTGATTTTTTCCCATCAAGTCCGTGTTCTCTTACAAATAATCTTAATTTATTTGTTGTTCCTTTAGTTGTATTCATATTTCTAAAAACTATGACAACATCTTTTCCGCAATAGCTTTTTATTTCCCCATCTGGAAATAAATTTTTTAAAGAATTTATATAATCTTGTCTAATTTCTAGGTTTTGTTTTGAACATTGAAAATAAACTGGAGAGCCAATTTTATCTCCTAATTTACCTTCTGCAATTAAATGGGCTAATATTTTAATTTTATCATCATCATAGTTGATTTTTTTACTTATATCTATTTTATTCGGTAAGCAAATATAAGAAGATTCATTTAAGTTTTCTAAAGATATCCACTCTGTTCCTTTATTTGTTATTGTTAAAAAGGGATGGTTTTGGGATGCAATAATATTTCTGCCTGTTCTTGTTTTTAATTTGTATAGTTTCTTTTTTCCTGTTCTTCTAACATTTCTAAATAATGACTCAACAATTTTTCCTTTTGTGTTAAGCGATAATATTTTTCCTTTTTTCCCAACCAGTTCAGAGATTCTATAATATTTAAAATATTTTTCTTCAGAAGGTTTACAAAAAACAAGGCTGTTTTTATCAAGACATTTTCCTGAACCGCAAATGCCGTGAATAAAAATAATTTTATGCCCTTGTTTAATTGCATCCAGAACTTCTTTAACAATATCTTTTTGAGATTTGCCATTAGAAAAAACCAGGGGTTCAAGGAATTTTTTATCTTGATATAGTGACCATGTCATGAATTAAGAAAAAATGAGAGGTTTAAATTAATTGCGCTAACATAAATAGAAATCAAAGGAAACTCTTGCAATGATTCAATAAAGGGAATGAAGAAATTTCATGAATTTTTGTTTTTATATCCTCTATTAGTATTTTAGCATCATAATTTCTGTTTTTTATTAATAATATTTTATCTTTTAAATCTTTAATGTATTTATAAGGCTGGGTTCCAAAATAACAACTAAAACTATAATTATGTTCGCTTTGTTCTAATTCAACCACCCTATTTTCAAGATTATTGAATACTTCTTCTTTTAAATCCTCTTTTACAAGATGTTTTAATAAATTATATGTACTAATAATATTTGCATAAGAACTTAAGGCCGATAATTTTGTAATTGGTGCCATTTTTTATTAATTATCCATTCTTTTTAAGGATTATTGCTCTTTATATCTTGCTGAAATAAGTTTTTTCCCAATAAAATAATCTGGAATTATTTTTATTAATTATTTGTGTGCCATCTTTTTAAGCAAATCCTGAAACAAATTTTCAGTTCCTGAATCAGAAAGACCAACTTTGCTTGCAATATAATTCCAATCAAATTGAGAGCATTGTTTTTTTGGATTAAATATTTCACACATGGCTTCCCCTAATCCTGTCCATTCACCATTAAAATTTCCTCTCCATAAGTTTTCTTGTTTTACAAATTTATATTCGATTATACTTTTATCTCCATAATATTGTTGTTCAAATTCCATCACCCCTTTAGATAACTCTAAAGTTCCTTTAATTGATGATTGACCTGCAACATCAGATAATTTTCCAATAAGACTGTTATCAGTTTCATTATGCAGCAAATTTTTTCCTTCAAAAATTCCATTTCCATAAAAAGGTTGAATAAATACTCCAACCATACTATATTGTGTTTTCATATAAAATCAATTTTATTTTTCTTTTTAAGAATTATTATACTAAAACTCTCTTGTCCAGACTATGAAAGTTTGAGGCTTGTCTTTGGATTAAAAACAAAATAATTATTTATCCAAATAGTGCAGACAAGCCTTCTGCTGCAGCTTCTTTCTTTTCTTCTTTTGGTTTTGCTTCTGCTTTTTTCTCTTTGCCTTCGTCAGAAGGTACACCTTTAGGTGCCATGGTAGCAACTAAGCTGGCATTTTCAAGCTCTTTAGCTATATCAACGCCTTTTAAACTTGCAACAAGAGATTTGATTTTTGATTCATCAATTTCTCCTCCTGCAGCTGCAACAACACCTTTCAAATTTTCTGGATTAATTTCTTTTCCAAGTTTGTGAAGCAGTAAAGCTCCATAAATGTATTCCATTGTGTTTTTTGTTTACAAAAAATGCTTATTAAATTAAGCATTCTATGTTATTTATTTTCCTCCCCAGATTTATTTTCTGAAGTATTATCTTGTTTGTTTTCAGTTTCTTTTGCAACTTTGTCTTCCACTTTTTCATCTTTTTTCTTAGCAGGTTTTAATGTTTCTAATGCTTTTGCATGCAAATGCGCTTTACTAATTAAAAATCCAATTGTTTCTTGAGTGGGATAACCTATTTCTATAGCAAAAGCAAGAGATTTTCCAAAAGATGTTTTTAAATTTTCCAGTGTTTTTTCAGTATCGATTACAATTTCCAAATAAATTTTACTTTCTTGAGTATCAAATGCAGATAAAGGAATAAAACCTACTGAAAAAGGTTTTATATCTAGTTTGCTCATGAGATCTGCAGCTGCTTGTGATATTTTTTTGCCTTTTGCAACAATTACTTTTGGTTCTTTAATAGTAATTTTACCTTTTTCTATTTGTATCTGTATTCCTAAAGCACCTAATTCACTTATTGCAGGTCCAGGAACTAATTCAGTTGGCCCTGCTTGTATTTCAATATCTTCTGGGGCTTCTTGCCCTGCTTTTGCTTTTGCAGGACTCTTGCTTCTTATTAATTCTCCTGCAAGTTCAAAACAATCTAAATCTGAAAATAAAATAGCAACACTGTCTTTAATATGTTCTTTTAATTCTTTTACTTTTTCATTTTTTGAAGAATCTAATGCTCTGAAAATTAAATTTTTCTTAGGCACTTTTACAATTGCCTTGCCTCTTAATTTTTTTCCTATTTCTTGAAATTGTGAAGCAGGAATATCTTTGATAGATACAATCAAGATTGTTTTTTTTGTTTTTGTTAAATCTGAAAGTTCTTTTACAGATTTTTGCTTGATTTCTGGAATAAGAATATTTCTTTTAGTTGTCATTTTATCTGAATTTTTTGAGGCTTAGTCATTGTGAATTTGATTTCAATATTTTTCACATTATCCTTGTCTTTTGGAAGCTCTTTTAATATAGTGCTGTAAACAGAAAGAATATTTTCAATTATATCCTCGTCTTTCATGCTTTGCTTTCCTATTGCCAGTTTTATGCTTGCTTCTTTTGCTCTTATTTTTATACTATTGTTTATTTTTTTCTTAAGATCATTTATTGATTTTGCATCTGCATTCATAATTATTCCCAGTTGAGGAGAAGGCATTTTTCCAGCAGGCCCTAAAACTCTTCCAAAAGTTGTAGCAACCTTTGGCATTAAACTTGCCTGGGCAATAAAAAAATCATATTTTTTAACTAATTTTTTTAATTTTGTCTTGTCAGAATATAATTTAAATTTATCCAAAGTTATTGTTTCAATAATTGGGTTTTGAGATTCTAAAAAAGCACCTATTTTTTTTTCTTTAATTTTATGGGGAAGAGTTGTAAATAGATTCATCTGACTTTTTCTAACATCAAATTTTTGCAGATTTATGATTAAATCAACCGTCTGGTCAAATTTTCTTTCTTTGCCTTTTCTTAATTCATCTAAGGCTGTTTGTAATTGTTTTTTAAATTCCATCTTGAATGTCTACTACCTATGCACTATGGACATAGAATTTATTCCACAATGATGTAGTCAATGACAAATTTTTGAGATGATTTGGGTTTATAAA
>JAHIHG010000001.1 GCA_018898425.1 Nanobdellota archaeon
AAAGTAAAGATTAAGAGTTGGAGTATTGAATTAACTAAATTATGAATCTTTAGTTTATATTCAGTTAAAAATATATTTTAGTTCAATCAACTGAATTATTGCATACATTTACATACTTTCTTATTCCATATTCTTCTGGAAATTGATTTAAATAATCATTCATAGGAACACAATTATTATTTATAGAATTATACATTATTATTTCATCTGGTCCTAATTTCCTATGAATTTTTTGACCTGCATGCAAACTAAATTCAGTAACAAAACCAGTTGTCTTTATTGGTTCTGGAAATAATCTTGCAGTTAATCCCCCAATACTTCCCCCTAATAAAAAAATAAGAGCACCCATTCTTATTAATTTAGATTTACTATAAAATTTTTCCCCCATCATAAAATTAATTAATTATCGGATTTTATAATGATTTTTATTCTCCAAAACATATTTAATTCTGTTTATCTTCTAATATACATGTCAATAACATCGCGATTTCCTTCAGAGGCAATTAAAGAAATCGCCCAACTATGTAGAAAAGGAAGGTTACGCGAAGGAAACCTAAGGTGTCCTCGCTTTGTTATTCAAGAACACTATGCTTCTCATTTGCATTGGGATTTTAGGTTAGAAATGAATGGTGTTTTAAAAAGCTGGGCAATTCCAAAAACACCCCCAAGAATAAAAAACATTAAACGCCTAGCAATACAAGTTGAAGACCATTCATTAAATTATGCAGATTTTGAAGGGGAAATTCCTAAAGGACAATATGGTGCTGGAAAAGTCAAAATTTGGGATAAAGGAACTTATAATTTAATAAAAAAAGACAAAGAAAAAATTGAATTTGAACTTTTTGGAAAAAAATTAAAAGGAAAATATATTTTGATAAATGCAAAATTACAAGGAAATAAAAAAAACTGGCTTTTTATGAAAATTTGATGTCAAATTTTTGTCTGAAAATTTCATATTTTTTTATGCGAGTTTGAAAAACGAGTGCCTGAACTTGTTCAGTGTGTTATGAAAATTTAATTAATCTCTGGGATAAGGCTTATTTGTTTTTTTTATAAATTCAATATAATCTTTCCAATTATCTGAAATTTCTTCTTGATTAAAAATCCTTACAGGACCTTTAGTATAGTTCATTACTTCTTCCAGGCCTTTCACAGCTTTAGTATTTAGGGTTTCTATTCTTTTTTTAGCATAAGCTATAATGGCGTTTTTTCAGCATAATTCATTAATTCCATCAAATAATTTGTCATTTTTGTTTAAATATTTAGAAATTAATCACTTTTTAAAAATTTGTTAATCTAATTATCTTATCATGAAGAACATTAGCCACATAATGTAAAAAAGGAGTTTGGTCAGAATTATAATTATATAATCCAATACATCTCTCATTAGAAAATAAAAGCCATTGTTTTAAAGCATTTTTTTGCCCTAACACTTTTGTATATGGAACTGTTTGATAAGATTTATTATTAGTTACATTAAGTTCTATTTGTATTTGTTTTGATGTTTTTTCTTCTAACATTTTGTATAAAATTAAAAATTACTCTTCTTCCCCTGTCCACCACTCCAAATCAGGGATATCTGCTTTTATTTTTTTATTTTTGCAGTACTCTCTTGCTAATAGGTAAAAGATTACGCCCAAACTTTTCTGGCTTTTATTATTTCCGATTATAATCTGATTTGCCCCTTTTGAAAAATTATTTGTATCACAAATCATTAAAACTTTTTTATTAACCTTTAATGTATCATTCAAGGCATTTCTATCAAGCCAGGAATCTGTGACAATTGTCAATTCATTTTCAAAAAAATCAGGAAGATTAGTATTTGTTAAAATTCCCGCAGGATATTTTTTTGTAAAAACTCTTATCCCAGTTAAATGTGAAAACATTTTAGCCCCTTTCCATCCTGCTAGTCTTTTGCAAACAATAATAATATCTTTCACATCAAATCTTGATAAATATTCTGCTCCTTCTTTTAATTTTTCATCAATTAAATCTGTATTGAAAATTGCTAATCCATCTGCTCTTCTTCTATAAACAAATGGTTTCATGTTTGGGGTGACAACCTTAGTTCCAAGATAAATTCCTGCCTTGACATATTCTTCAAGAGGAATTAACATATTTTCTCTTTTTTTGAGTTTTACCTGTTCTTTTAAATCAGCTGTTTTAGCAACATCTATTTTTTCAGAAATTTTTTTTGCTTTTTCTAATAATTCTTTCTTTTTTTCTTCAAGTGTTTTTTCTTTAACTTGCTTTGGTTTTTTAACCTTGGCATCTAAAGATTCTTTTTTATCGTCATCTTTTAATTCTATCTTTGTTTTTTTAATCTTTTTCTTTTTATCTAAAGAATCTTTAACACCCTCACTTAGTTTTTCAACTGCTTCTTCAACAACTTCTTCTATTTTTTCAACTACTTCTTTAATTTTCTCTTCACCTTTTTCAATGTTGTCCTTTATTTCTTTAACAATATCTACCATGAGAATTGAGAGAAAAATATGTTTTTAAAGGTTTTCTATTTGTTGCTGTGTTGTATGAATCCAAATAAATAATAGTATTCCCATTATAACTCTTTATTTTCTTTCAAGTTATTTCTTGAAGTTTATTATAGAACCAATATTTGCGACGAACTTCCTTATACGCACTTCTCTTTTTTCTCGCCCTAACAGTTTCACCAAATATCCTTTTCTTTGCTGAAAATATCCCTTCTGTGCTTTTCCACCTAAAACCATATTCAGTTTCCTTAGC
>JAHIHG010000057.1 GCA_018898425.1 Nanobdellota archaeon
AAAAAAGAGAAAGAAGTCAAAGAGGTGCTGGTTGTCTTGACTGCTGTTGAAAAGACTGACAGCGATATTGAAAAAGTTGTTAAAGAGCTTGTGAAAAATATTAAGGAGATTGTAGAGCAAGTCAAGGTTAAAAATATTGTATTGTATCCTTATGCTCATCTTTCAAGTAATTTAGGTTTGCCTGAAATTGCAATAGATATTTTATCAAAAACAGAAAAAGAGCTTAAGAAATCATTTAATGTTGTAAAAGCTCCTTTTGGATATTATAAAGAATTTGAATTAAAAGTTAAAGGACATCCATTGAGTGAATTAAGCAGGGAGATAAAGGTTGGGGGAGTAGGGGAGGAAAAATATGATGAAAAACAATTACTTAGAGAAATTTCAAAATCAAAATTAGATACTTCTAAATTAAAGCATAATGACCATAGAATAATTGGGCAGCAAATGGATTTGTATAGTTTTAATGAAACTGCGCCTGGAATGGTTTTTTGGCATAATAATGGTTTGATTATTAAAAATCAATTAATTGATTTTTGGAAAGAAGTTCATAAAAAAGCAGGTTATGAAGAGATTTCAACTCCTCAGATTTTAGATAAAAAACTTTGGCAAATCTCCGGGCACTGGGAGAAATATAAAGAGAATATTTTTTTAACTGATTATGAAAAAAGGCAATTTGCTGTCAAACCAATGAATTGTCCTGGAGGAATGTTAATATATAAAAATAAGCCTAAGAGTTATAAAGAATTTCCTTTGAAAGTGGCTGAATTAGGAATTGTGCATAGGCAAGAATTGTCTGGGGTTTTGGGAGGATTGTTTAGAGTTATTCAATTTATACAAGATGATGCTCATGTATATTGTACTGAAAAACAAGTTGAAGAAGAGTTGAAAAATGTTATTGATTTAATTGCTGTTTTTTACAATAAATTTGATTTGCCTTTTAGGGTTGAAGTGTCTACCAGGCCTGAAAAGAGAATAGGTGATGATAAAATATGGGATAAGGCTGAAAAGATATTGGAGAAAGTTGTGAAAGATAAAAAACTTGATTATAAAATTAATAAAGGGGATGGGGCATTTTATGGTCCTAAAATTGATTTTCATATTAAAGATTCTTTAGGAAGGACTTGGCAATGTGCAACACTTCAGTTAGATTTTGCAATGCCAGAGAGATTTGAATTAGAATATACTGATAAGGATAATAAAAAGAAACGACCAGTAATGCTTCATAGAACAGTTTATGGAAGTTTGGAAAGATTTATGGGGGTTTTAATTGAACATTATAGCGGAAGGCTTCCAACATGGCTTGCACCTGTTCAAGTCAGGGTGTTGAATTTTACAGATAGAAACCAAAAATATGCAGAAAAAATAATAGATGATTTAAAAGAAAAAGTTCCTGGTTTGAGGATTGAGTCTGATTTTAAACATAATACTATTCCTTCAAAAGTCAAGGATGCTGAGATAATGAGGATTCCTTATGTGATTGTTGTGGGAGATAATGAAGAAAAAGATAAAACAATTGCTGTTAGAACCAGGGGAGATAAAAAAATACAGCAGTTTTCTGTTAAAGATTTTTCTGATAAACTGAGAAAAGAGATTAGTGAGAGAGAATAAACCTATTTTTTTAAATATAAATGCTTATATCAAAAGTTTAATTTATTTAATAGATATTAAAATGCTAACTATTGAATCAGGATATGTGAATGGTTTACTTAATTATGTGAAAGCTGTAAGAACAAAGTCAATGCGTTTGGAAAAGAATTATTATGATGTTGAATTTAGCAGAACAGGGCTGGATAATGTCCTGAAATTTAAGGTGCTTCATTATAGGCCTGATGATGCTGAAAAATTAGGGTTAGTTATATATAAAAATGTTTTGAAAAGATTAAATTCTATTGAAAATATTGTAAATTTTCACCCCCCTGATAAAGGCTATATAAAAATGGAGATTGAGGGTTTTTTAATTGTCAATATAGATTATGTGCTTGTGCCTTTTGTGCATGAAAATTCATTTACTTATAATGTTGAGTGTCTTAGAACCAGGAAAGAGCCTAATAAAATTAAATTTTTTATTACACATAACCAAGATGATGGGTTTGAAGCATTTAATTTTAAAATTTATCAAAAGCTTTGGGAAGAGTTAAAAAATGCGAATTCTATAAAGAGAAAATGAAATCCAAACTTATTAAAAAAATCCAAAAATCCAAACTTACTGCAAAACTGGGAATTTGGGGAAAAGATAATATTGTAAGAGAAGATGGCAAGTGCTATGCAGAGGATTATTATTGTGTTAAGTGTTATAAGGGTAAAATTGAAACAAGAGCAAAAAGTTTTTGGCCAGCTATTGACCCTGATATTCCTTCATATCCTTATTGTGGGGATTGCAAAATGAAATTAAATTTATATGTTTGGGAAGAAATGGAGAAGAAAAAATGAGTCTTTTGATTTGTTTTATTCTCTTATTATAAACCTCAAAGTTTCATCTATAGCAAATTTTATAAATCTGTAACATCTTCTTTTGGTATGGAAAATATAAATCAAGAAATTTTAAATAAGATAAATCAAATTCAAATTGATATAGAGATTCTCAAAGAGAGAATAAATGAGGATTTTGAAGAAATTGAATTAACTGACTGGGCTAAGAATGAATTAGTTGAGGCGAGAGCAATTCCTGATTCTGAATGTGTTTCTCATGAAAAAGTTAAAGAAATACTTCTTAAAAAATGAGTTATTTTGTTAAATGGAAACCAAAGCCACTAAATTTCATCAGCAAATTACCAAAAAATATCGCTTTAAGAATATGGGATAAATTAGATAAGTTAAAAGAAAATCCTTTTAGATATCTTAAACATTTTGAAACCGAGGAGATCTATAAATTTAGGATGGGAGATTATCGCGCATTAATCAGCATAGATTTTGAGAAGAAAACTTTAATAATAGAGGTTCTTGATAAAAGAGGGAGAGTCTATAAGGGAAAATGAATATTCAATTTTATTTAGAAAAATTACAAGGATTTGCAGAATTTAAAAAATTTATGAAAGAAAATCCTTCAGCATATCTTTGTTCTGGTTTTTTTTCTATTGATAAAGAAGGCAAGGACAATCAACAGCATCTTGATTATTATGTTCCTGACTCAAAAAAAATGTTTAGTTTTCAATTAGAAGATGAAATAAAATTAATTCCTACCCAGATATTTGATGGTTATATTCCAAGCAAGCTTTTAGTTAATAATGATGTTGATTTTGATGATGTTGAAAAGCTTATTGTGGAAAAAATGGAGCAGGAGAATATTAAAAACAAGCTTCAGAAAATACTTCTTTCACTTCAAAATAAAGATGGAAATGATTTTTTTATTTCAACTATATTTATTTCAGGATTTGGAATGCTAAAGCTTAATATTGATATTTCTGAGATGAAGGTTGTTTTATTTGAAAAAACATCTTTTTTAGATATTATGAAAATAGTTAAGAGAGATAATTAACATTTTACTACAATAATTTTTATAAATCTAGTTTTTTTGTTAAATTATGGGAGACATGTATCTTGAAGAAAAATATATTATAAGGGTTATTGGAAAATCTGATTTTTATGTTATGAATCCTGAATCTGCAGCATTTATTGATAAAGGGATTTGTGGAAAGTGTTTTATAGATAAATCAAAAACAAAAGCATCATCTTTGTTAGAAGAACAATCTCTTGAAGAAAGTCTTTGTGATGATGATTGGCCTGCAGAAAAACCTCTTAATTTTGACTAGTTTTTATTGCTTTAAAAGTAATCATTAAGTCTGCTGGAAATTTTTTTGTTATTTTAAATCCTGCTTTTTCAAACAAGTCATGGATTTCTTTTTCCTCATACAAATAATAATATCTCGCTCCTTTGTCTCTCCATTTCACATGTTTTTCCTTGGAAGAATTTTTAAATCTTTTTGCATCTTTATTCCATACAGCTATTTTAATTTCTTTTTCTGGTTTGATTACCCTGAAAAGTTCTTTTATTGTTTTTTCCCTGTTTTTTTCTCCTTTAACACAGTGAAGAGCAGATATGCAAATCGCAGAATCAAAAAAATTATTCTTAAATGGAAGTTTTGTCAGTTCAGAAATAAAAAATTCTGCTTTTATGTTTTGTTTTTTTGCTTTTTGCTTGGCAAATTTAATCATTTGTTCTGAAAAATCAACAAGATACATTTTTCCATTTTTTATCTGCATTAAATGCCTTCCTGAGCCGCTTCCCAAGTCAAGAACATTTCCTGTTTGTTTTTCCAGGAATTTTATAATTCCTTGTGCTGGAGCATCTTTAAATTCATGCCATTCTTCTGCGATATTATCCCAGACTTCTTGCTGATTCATAAGTTAAATAAAAGATTTAGGTTTAAAAATATATAATTTAATTTCTAAATTTTTATAAAGGTTCTTTTCCATTTTTTAAGTATGGGTGATGAAAAAGAAAGTGTGTATTTGTTTTCATATGGTATTTATGCTTCTGGGATAATTGAA
>JAHIHG010000058.1 GCA_018898425.1 Nanobdellota archaeon
TGAGGGATTTGAAGCATTTAATTTTAAAATTTATCAACAGCTTTGGAAGGAATTAAAAGGTGTGAATTCTATAAAGAGAAAATGAAATCCAAACTTACTAAAAAATTAGGAATTTGGGGAAAAGATAATATTGTAAGAGATGATGGCAAGTGCTATGCAGAGGATTATTACTGTGTTAGATGCTATAAGAATAAAATTGAAATAAAAGCAAAAAGTTTTTGGCCAGCTATTGACCCCGATATTCCTTCATATCCTTATTGCAATGATTGCAAGGTGGAATTAAATTTATATATTTGGGAAGAAATGGAGAAGAAAAAATGAGTCTTTTGATTTGTTTTATTTTCTTATTATGAACCTCAAATTTTCACTTATAGCAAATTTTATAAATCTGTAACATCTTCTCTTGGCATGGAAAATATAAATCAAGAAATTTTAAATAAGATAAATCAAATCCAAATTGATATAGAGATTCTCAAAGAGAGAATAAATAAGGATTTTGAAGAAATTGAATTAACTGACTGGGCTAAGAATGAATTAGCTGAGGCGAGAGCAATTCCTGATTCTGAATGTGTTTCTCATGAAAAAGTTAAAGAAATACTTCTTAAAAAATGAGTTATTTTATTAAATGGAAACCAAAGCCATTAAATTTCATTAGCAAATTACCAAAAAATATTGCTTTAAGGATGTGGAATAAATTAGATAAATTAAAAGAAAATCCTTTTAGATATCTTAAGCACTTTGAAAGTGAGGAGATTTATAAATTTAGGATAGGAGATTATCGTGCATTAATTAGCATAGATTTTGAGAAGAAAATTTTAATAATAGAGATTCTTGATAAAAGGGGGAGAGTCTATAAGAAAAAATGAATATTCAATTTTATCTGGAAAAATTACAAGGATTTGCAGAATTTAGAAAATTTATAAAAAAAAATCCTTCAGCATATCTTTGTTCTGGTTTTTTTTCAATTGATAAAGAAGGCAAGGATAATCAACAGCATCTTGATTATTATGTTCCTGACTCAAAAAAAATGTTTAGTTTTCAGTTAGAGGATGAAATAAAATTAATTCCTGCCCAGATATTTGATGGTTATGTTCCAAGCAAGCTTTTAGTCAATAATGATGTTGATTTTGATGATATTGAAAAGCTTATTATGGAAAAAATAAAGCAGGAGAATATTCAAAATAAGCTTCAGAAAATACTTCTTTCACTTCAAAATAAAGATGATAGTGATTTTTTTATTTCAACTATATTTATTTCAGGATTTGGGATGTTAAAACTTAATATTGACATTTCTAAGATGGAAGTTGTTTTATTTGAGAAAAAATCTTTTTTCGACATCATGAAAATATTTAAGAGAGATGAGTAGGTTTTTGAGCATGCGCAAAGCAAAACCTTGAGCCCAGCGCTTTATAGCCAAGCCTTGACGATTTAAAATTGCTCACGCTGTTCAACTAATACGGGATAGTCGGTAAAATATCAAGGTAAACTGCTTTTTCATTAATAATATTGTGCATTGCGGGTATTTGCGAGTGTATTTTTAAAATATGCTATGTGCGGTTTAGAGTATTAACTACAGTTTCTAATTAATAAATATAATTTCTAATTAATAAATGCATTTTTAGTTTAACTTTAAAGCTATTGAGATTATTGACTAGGTTTGATTGCTTTAAAAGTAATCATTAAGTCTGCTGGAAATTTTTTTATTATTTTAAATCCTGCTTTTTCAAATAAGTCATGAATTTCTTTTTCTTCATATAAATAATAATATCTTGCCCCTTTGTCTCTCCATTTCACATATTTTTCCTTGGGAGAGTTCTTGAATCTTTTTGCATCTTTATTCCAGACAGCTATTTTAATTTCTTTTTTTGGTTTTATCACCCTGAAAAGTTCTTGTATTGTTTTTTCCCTGTTTTTTTCTCCTTTAACACAGTGAAGAGCAGATATGCAAATCGCAGAATCAAAGAAATTATTTTTAAAAGGAAGTTTTGCCAGTTCAGAAACAAAAAATTCTGCTTTTATGTTTTGCTTTTTTGCTTTTTGCTTGGCAAATTTAATCATTTGTTTTGAAAAATCAACCAGATACATTTTTCCATTTTTTATCTGCATTAAATGCCTTCCTGAGCCACTTCCCAAATCCAGAATATTTCCTGTTTGTTTTTCCAAGAATTTTATTATTCCAGGAGCAGGAGTGTCTTTAAATTCATACCATTCTTCTGCGATATTATTCCAGACTTCTTGTTGATTCATAAGTTAAATAAAAGATTTAGGTTTAAAAATATATAATTTCATTTCTAAATTTTTATAAAGGTTCTTTGGTATTATTTACATATGGGTGATGAAAAAGAAAGTGTGTATGTGTTTTCATATGGTATTTATGCTTCTGGGATAATTGAAAATAAAGAGATTAAACTTGGAATGTCTTATTATGATTTTTATCCAGCAGTGTCAGAAAAAGAAGTGCAAATTAGGTTTGAAACAGATAAGTCTTTGTTAAAAAAGAAATTAAATATGATTGGAATTGGTGGAGGCATTGGCAAGAGGGATCAATATTTAAAATTAGAAAATATTATAAAAGTTGAGATTCCTGGTTATGAATTGATTCTTAAAAAAAATTAAATAGGTTTTTGTTAGTTGTTTAAATGTTTCATATTAAATTATAATTTTCTTTTTTGGAATAATTATTTCATCAAAGATTTCAACTAATTTTTTAACAAAAGTGTTGTTAATATTTAATTTATATAATTTAGCATTTCCAATTTGTCTTGTGTGAGTAATAATTTGATTTTTTATCAAATCCTGCCAAATTCTAAATAAAGTTGTTCTGCCTATTTCTGCCCCTTCTGCTATATCACTTATTGCATAATCTAATTCTCTTCCTTCAATAAGAAATTCCAACACTCTTATTTTTGGGGTATCTCCTAGGGCTTTTTTAAATAATGTTTCCATGTTTATATGTTATTTTTGTAATTTATAAATGTTCCTATTTTGGAACACTATTGTTTCATATGAATTCAAAAGTTTTTTATAATATTAATTGTTTAATTTATTATGGAATTAAAAGAGGCTATTATGAAAAGATTTCTCAGGAAATTGATTAACTTAAATATTTGGGGAGGAAGACATACAGAGTTAAAGAACCTGCAAAAATCCTTGCCTTCATATTTAAGGGGAAGTAAGGATTCTAAAAAAGCTGTCAAGGACTTATTGAAAAAGGAATTTTTAAACATAAAACCTTCTACTGGTGAAAAGCATGTTTCTCTTAATAGTCATAAACAAAAAGAAATTTATGAATTTTTAGAAAATTAAAACTATTGTTCAGTCTCTGTAAATTCCACAAGGCTAAATACTTTATATTGTTTATTTTCTAATTTTTGTCTGCCACCCAGTTCTATTAATTCTATCAGAAATCCGCAACCAATAATTTTTCCTTTGAGTTTTTCAATTAAGTTGCATGCGGCAATCGCGGTTCCGGAAGTAGCAATCAAGTCGTCTATGAGTAAAACTCTTTGTCCTGGCTGGATTGCATCCTGATGAATTTCAACAGTGTCTGTTCCATATTCCAGTTCATATTCCTGCGACTCTGTTTTATGGGGAAGCTTGCCTTTTTTTCTTATTGGAA
>JAHIHG010000010.1 GCA_018898425.1 Nanobdellota archaeon
ATTAAAAGAGTTGAAATGGAATTAAAAGTTAAGGTTTTAAAATGGTCTGCAGGGCTTCCAGTGGCTATGCTGAATAAAAAAACAGCAGGCAGAATTGGGGCACATTTGCAAGATAGAATTTCTATTAAAACTCTTTCAAAAAATCCTAAAGAGATATTTACTATAATTGATACAATTACTGGATTAGTGGGTGAAACTGAAATTGCAGTATCTTCTGAATTAAAAGCAAGATTAGGTTTGAGAATTGGACAAAAAGTAGATATTGGACTGGCTTCTTTACCTCAAAGCATTTTTTTTATAAGAGAGAAATTAAAAAATAAAGAATTATCTGAAAAAGAAATAAATGAAATTATTCAGGATATTGTTAATAATTCTCTTTCTGAAGCAGAAATTGCACTTTTTGTTTCAGCAATGTATAAGCAAGGAATGAGTTTTAAAGAAACAATTGCTTTAATAAAAGCTATTCTTAAATCAGGAAATAAATTTTCATTAAATAAAAAATTTGTAGCAGACAAGCATAGCATAGGAGGAATTGCCGGCAATAGAACAACTCCTATTGTTGTTTCAATTTGTGCGGCTGGAGGGTTAATAATGCCCAAAACTTCTTCAAGAGCAATAACAAGTGCAGCTGGAACAGCAGATGTGCTTGAAACTCTTGCACAAGTGGAGTTTTCATTAGATGAAGTGAAAAAAATAATTAAAAAAACAAATGCTTGCATGGTTTGGGGAGGGGCTTTAGGCATGGTGCCGGCAGATTCAGCAATAATAAAAGTTGAAAAAATACTTGGAATTGATCCAGAAGCTCAGTTATTAGCCTCAATTATGTCAAAAAAACTTGCTGTTGGAAGCAAATATATTGTTATAGATATTCCTCATGGCAAAGGTGCAAAAGTAACTAAAACCAAAGCATTAGTTTTAAAGAAAAAATTTGAAAAACTTGGAAGATATTTTAATAAAAAATTAATTTGTGTTTTAACTGATGGAACAGAACCTATTGGGAATGGAATTGGTCCTGCATTAGAACTTGTTGATGTTATAAGGGTATTAGATACTAATCTTCAGGCTCCTGATGATTTAGAGAGAAAGTCACTTTTTTTAGCAGGAAAAATTTTTGAACTAACAGGAAAAGCAAAAAAAGGAAAAGGGTTTAAATTTGCCAGGGAAATACTTTACTCAGGAAAAGCTTTTTTAAAATTTAAGCAGATAATTGAGGCTCAAAAAGGAAAACTCAGTTTAATGGCTGATTTAATAAAAAGGTCTAAAAAAGATAATTCCAGTAATCACTGGCCTGTTAAATTTAAAAAAAATATCTTATCAGATAAATCAGGAAAGATAATTGAAATAAATAACAAAAAAATTAATGCTCTGGCAAGAATTACTGGATGTCCTGCTGATAAATTTGCTGGACTTTATCTGTTTCATCATGTTGGAGATAAAATCAAGACAAATGAAAAACTTTTAACAATTTATTCAGAATCAAAATCCAGACTAAAAGAAGCAGCAGATTTTTGCAAAAATAACAATCCAATAAAAGTAAAAAATCACAACTAATTTTTTAAACCCCTGTGTTTTACTTAAATCATGGCATTTACTGATAAAAAACAAATTATAGATTATATTAAGAAGAATTTAAAAAAAGGATATGATGCTGATTCTCTGAAGTTTGCATTAATCACTCAGGGCTATTCAAGAACAATGGTTAAGCAGGCTCTTGGACAGGCAAATAAAGAAATTGCTGAAACACTTCCAAAACTTAAAGAAAAACCAGTAATTAAATATGAAATTCTTGATAAAAATGATAATCCTGTAAAAATAAAAAAACCTTGGTGGAAACGAGTGTTTTCGTGGTAGAAGAATAATCCAAATGAAACTTCGTGCGAGAACAGGAGAGAGTTTTTTGGGTATAGTAAGCTTTAAAACTTCTAACTTATTCTGAAAAGTAAGGTGGAACTGCATAAGCAACACCTCTAAAGCCTCCGTCGCATAGTTCGCGTTGCTCTCGACTATGTCGAATACGAGGAAAAAACTAAAGCCTCCGTCGCATAATGGTATTGCACCGGACTTGAGATCCGGGGCCCTCGGGCCATCCCCGTTCGATTCGGGGCGGGGGCGTTTATGTGGCTGAAATGCCGCATTTTCTTTCTCTGATTTGGAATTAAATTTTAATATTTTTTTCAATTAAAGCAATAAAAATATAAACTAAATTTTCTCAAATATAATATGAAATATCAAAAAGAAATAATTATTTTTGGAACAATCATTGTTGCATCTATTTTACTAACTTTTATTTTTAATAATGCAGCTCCTACAACAGGAAGAAGTGTATCTTCCCAGGTTAAAGTTATTCTTTTAAATCCTGAACAAAGAAACAAAGTCATGCAGGTTTTAACAACAAGCGAATTTGCAAAAGATATTCCAAAAAAATCTCCTATTTCCTTAACTTTTTTTGATTTTGTCAATGGAGAAAGAAT
>JAHIHG010000059.1 GCA_018898425.1 Nanobdellota archaeon
GAAATTTTTCTATATCATTAAAATAATCATAATCTTCTTCAACATTTCCAACTAATTCCAGCCGATAAACTCTTCTTGCAGTATTATAATAAATATTACCATATCCAATTATAAAGCCAATAAGTTCATAAATATTCATATAATTTCATAGTGGATATGTTTTTAATTTTATTGTATTTAGAAATAACATCTTTTAAACTTTATGCATAATTTTTTATACTATTTTATTTTAATATTAAATGGCAATATCTTGGTATATTTTTTCTTTAATTTCTGCATTTTTTTCAGCAACAGCAGCAATAACACAAAAAAAAGTTTTATTCAAAGAGAGTGCATTAAATTTTTCAGCAGTTTTAGCTGTTTTTAGTTTATTAATTGCTATTCCTTTTTTCTTTTTTATTGATTTTTCAAGTCTTGCTTTTTCTGCTATGCTTGTATTATTTATTAAATCTGTTTTAGAAGCTGGTTCATTTTTTTGTGTGATGCTTGGAATAAAAAATCTTGAAATAAGCAGGGCTCTTCCTCTGCTAGTGCTTACACCAGGATTAGTTGCATTTTTTGCATTTTTGTTTTTAGGAGAGTCACTTTCTAGTTTTGAAATTACTGGAATGCTGTTTCTTATTGCAGGAACTTATACTCTTTCATTGAAAAAAAGACAAAAGTTAGAAGAACCTGTTGAAGAATCAATTAATCCAAAAGGACATTATTATATTATTTTGGCATTAACCTTATTCACAATAACTTCTATTTTAGACAAAGCTCTATTAAGCAATTTCAAGGTTCCTATAAATACATTTATGGGATTTCAGCACTTGTTTTTGGCAATAATCTTTTTTACAGTAATTGTTTTTTTAGGAAAAACTAAATCAGTAAAATCCAGTTTTAAAAATTCCTGGAAATTTGTTTTATTAATAGCTTTTATTACAATTACATACAGATATGCTCATTTATTAGCAATTAAAATAGCTCCTGTTGCACTTGCACTTTCAATCAAAAGAATTTCTGTGTTTTTTGCTGTTCTGATTGGCGGCAAACTCTTTAAAGAGCATAATTTACTAAGAAAAATAATTGCCACAATATTTTTGATTGCTGGAGCATTATTTATAATTAATGGCTAAATCTTATGTCTTTTGCCTTGCATAACAATCCTTTTTTAACTTCAGGGATGTCTTCTGTTTTTGCCAATTTCAGGTAATTCAAAACTTTTTGTTTTTTTTGCCTTAAACTTAATTTGGAAATAATACAAGGGCCTCCAACACATCCCCCATTGCAAAATAAAACATCTAGGAAACGAATTTTTTTGTCAGGTTTTGTTAAAAATTTAATAACTTTTTGAGCACCATCAATTGATTTAATTTCATTTTTATTGATTACACCTTTTAAATGAGCTGTTTTTGCCATTCCGCCTGCAATAGGATAAATTTTTGTATAATCATTATAAAATTTGTCAAAATAAACCTTTTTCCCTGAATGTTTAATTTTGAATTTTTTAAATAAATTTTCCAATTCAGCATAATCAATCACAAAATCAACATATTTGGATTTTTTTGCTTCTTGTTTTTTATAATTGCATGGGGATATGAAAATTGTTTTGTAATTTGGATAGGTTTTTTTGCATATTTTTCCCATTGCAATCATCGGGCTATCAATTTTAGCCAGATTTTTTTTATATTGTGGAAAATTTTTATTAATTAATTCAACAATGCCCGGGCAAGGAGAGGCAATAACTAATTCACTTGTTTTTTTTAATAATTTATGATATTCTCTATTGACAAGTTTTGCTCCAAAAGTTAATTCTACTATTTTTTCAAATCCTAGTTTTTTTAATTGAGATATTATTGAAGGATATGGAAATTTAATTATAAAACTTGGAGCAAGCATGGCAACATATTTTCCTTTTAATGGAAATTTAAGCTTATCAACATCTTTTTTTGGCATTTTTGTTGGTTTATTTGAGCATTTATTCACATTTAAGCTTATTCTTTTAAACTCAAAGCATGTTGCGGGCAGATTTCCATACAGCAAAAACACCTTATGCATTTTTTCCTGTCAACCACTGGCCAGGGTTTAAGGGTTATGGCTTTCATTGGGCACTTATTTGCACAAATTCCGCATTTAATA
>JAHIHG010000060.1 GCA_018898425.1 Nanobdellota archaeon
ATCATAATCAAGCAGTTCTTAACAGAGCAAAACATGAATGGAATATTGTTCCAAAGTTTATGGTTTAAGAATTACACATAGCCTTAATTACCATAAGATATTTAAATAAGGTATTATAATAAAAATTCATGGCAATTAGATTAAATCAAGATAAAAAAAAAGATTTAATTAATGCTAATTATCCCTGTTGCTTCTAATATCCTGAAATTAATTGGCCATACCCCGTTAGTTGAAATTAACAAATTAAATCCTAATTCAAATGTAAAGATATATGCTAAATTAGAAGGATTTAATCCAACTGGTTCTATAAAAGACAGAATTGCCCTTAAAATGATTGAACAGGCTGAATTTGAAGGAGCCTTAACAAAAGGCAAGACAATTATCGAGCCAACATCTGGCAACACTGGAATTGCTTTGGCAATGATAGGATGTATAAAAGGATATGAAGTTGAAATTGTTATGTCAGAAGCAGTATCTATTGAGAGGCAAAAAATGATTAAAGCATTTGGAGCAAAAGTTACCCTAACTCCTGCTAAATTAGGAACAGATGGGGCAATTATTAATGCCCGTGAATTAGTTAAAAAATATCCTGAAAAATATTTTATGCCAGACCAGTTTTCAAACAAATATAATCAAATTACGCATTATAAAACAACTGCAGAAGAAATATGGAATCAATGTGGGGGAAACATAGATTATTTTGTTTCTTCACTAGGCACTTCAGGAACAATAATGGGAACTGGAATAGGATTAAAAGAAAAAAATCCAAATATAAAAATAGTAGAAGCTCATCCTGTAAAAGGGCATTATATACAGGGATTAAAAAATATGGAAGAGGCAATAGTTCCCTCAATATATGATCCTTCTAAAATTGATGAATCTGTAAAAGTTGAATCAGAGCAGGCATTTGAAATGTCAAGGCAAATTGCAAAAAAAGAAGGCATTTTAGTTGGAATGAGTTCAGGCGCTGCTATGTATGTTGCAGTTGAGATTGCAAAAAAAATAGACAAAGGAGTGATAGTGGTTATCTTTCCAGACAGGGGTGAAAAATATTTAAGCACAGATTTGTTCAAAGTATAATATGGAATTAAAATTATATAATACTTTAACAAGAAAGAAAGAGGTTTTTAAGCCAATAAAAAAAGGTGAGGCAGGGGTTTATGTTTGCGGGCCGACTATATACAATTATATTCATATTGGAAACCTGAGAGCCTATCTAATTGCAGATATCTTGAGAAGAGTTTTAAAATTTAATAATTATAAAATCAAAGAAGTTATGAATTTAACAGATGTAGATGATAAAACAATAAGAGACAGCCAAAAACAAAATAAATCACTTAAGGAATTTACTGCAATATATGAAAAAGGATTTTTAGAAGACATTAAATTAATGAATCTTGAAATGCCAGAAGTAATGCCCAAAGCAACTGAACATATAAATGAAATGGTGGAAATTATTAAACAACTTCTTGATAAAAAAATTGCATATAAAACAGATAATGGAATTTATTTTTCAATTAAAAAATTTAAAGATTATGGAAAATTATCAAATATTAATTTAAAAAAACTTAAAACAGGGGCAAGTGAGAGAGTTTTAAAAGATGAATATGATAAGGAAAACATTAATGATTTTGCAATATGGAAATTTTATAGTAAAGAAGATGGAAATGTTTTTTGGAATACAGAAATAGGCAAGGGCAGACCTGGTTGGCATATTGAATGTTCTGCTATGTCAATGAAATATCTTGGGAAACATTTTGATATTCATACTGGTGGAGAGGATTTAATTTTTCCGCATCATGAAAATGAAATAGCCCAATCAGAGTGTGCAACAGGGAAAAAATTTGTAAATTATTGGTTGCATAATGGCTGGGTTTTGGTGGATAATAGAAAAATGTCAAAATCCTTGGGAAATTTTTATAATCTGAGGGATATTATAAAAAAAGAATATTCCCCGCTTGACTTGAGATATTTTTATTTAACAAAAAATTATCGGCAAAGATTTAATTTTACCTGGGAAAATCTCAAAGCATCAAAAATAGCATATAACCGCCTGAAAAATATTATTTCTGAAATTAAAGATAATGAGCGCCACTCGGCGTACCCCAAATTGCGGAATGCTGGGGCAAACAAACCATATTTAAAAGAATTTGAAAAAGCAATTAATAATGACCTGGACACTCCAAAAGCATTGCAGGTTTTATGGAAATTAGTCAGGGATAAAAATGCAAAAGGAAAATTAAACACAATTGAAAAAATAGATGAGGTTTTTGGATTAAAATTATTAGAAAAAAGTGAGATAAAAATTCCTATTAAAATAAAAGAACTTATTAAAGGCAGGGAAAATGCAAGAAAAAACAAGGACTGGAAAAAAGCAGATAATTTGAGAGATGAGATTAAAAAATTAGGCTATATTATCGACGATGCAAAAAATGGGGTAAGGGTTAAGAGAGGTTAGGATTAATACTTATTAATTATACATTTTAGGGGTTTCACTTGGGGGTCTTTTTCAGAAATAACAAAATTTTCTAAACTTTTATAAAAATTATTTGGAAGAATTGTATATTGATATTCATTTCTAAAAATATCTAAGGCTTGTTGATAATAATTATCTTCTTGCTCTTTTGGTTTTTCACTATTTTCCCATATATGATATGCTGCATCTAAAACTCTCTGTTCAGGGATGCATTCAATCCTATTGTCTTGTTTTGTGAGGATGATTAATTTTGAGGTTTTAAATCTCATAAATAAAATTGTTGAAACAATTATATAAAGATTATCAAGATAAATTATATACAAATCTAATCCTTTTTATCAGGATTTTGAATTTTTTTTGGAAATTAAAAAAGAAATTAAAAAAATTAATGTAATTATTATAATAATATTATAAATTCCGAAAAATGGCAGTTGAATTTGCGCAGGGCAAGCAATAGTATTACTTGCTTCATAACATCTTTCTGAAATTTTTTCTGGGTCATAATAAAACTTTAATTCAGTTTCATTATAAATATAATCACTTTCATTATTTGAAGGGCCATTATTATAATTATCATATCCATTATCACTTCCCCAAATCCATGTAGCTATCCATGAATACTCTAAAATACCATCATCACAATCATCAGTTGTATCCTCTTGATATGAACAATAACCAATTGTAGGATAAGCATCACAATTATAGGGGATTAATTTCCAGTCATATCCGCAAGAGGGAATAGCATCTGGATTCCAATAACACCAACACTCAATAGCATAATTACATTCTGGACTAATTGCGATTTCACTACCACACCTTATATCTCCCCATACATCTGGAAACACTTCAAATACTTTTTTATCCACACTATTCTTTGCAGCATAACAATTATAATCATTACATCTTTTACAACTATCTTCATTATCATAATCTGAACACCAAAAAGTTTCATCTTCAAGCCATATTGTTAATTCATTACTTTGTTGTTCATTAATTCTAAAAACAAACCCATCATAATCAGCAAACAACTCGTTAGCTGCATCATAATCTTCTTGTGTTATTGTCCATTCCATAGTTATAATCCCATATCCAATATTCTCAAAAATTCCATATATTTCATTACCCTTGTTTATAGTTCTAATTTCGTCATCATAAAGAACATCCTCTTCATAAATTTCAAAAAGGGTAAATTCTTCCATTCCCAATCCAGAATTATTTAAAATCATTTTAATAGTACTTCCAACATTTGCTGAGATTTCGAGACTATTGCCTATTCTACTTCCATATCTATCTGCCCAGTAAGCTTCTGTTTCTAATTCGCAAATATCAGAACATCCATCCCCCTCATTATTGGCTCCATCATCACATTCTTCAGGTCCATTAATTATTCCATCAGCACAATGCTCCCCTATTCCTGTACAATCTTCATTACAATAACTATACAATCCATTATTTACACCATCATCACATAGCTCGCCCCCAACAATCAAACCATCCCCGCAAATTGCTGAACAAAAACTTGGTTCACCAGTGCACAACCAACCAAGTTCCACTGTGCAACTTGAACTACAACCATCTCCATCATTATCTGCTCCATCATCACATTCTTCATCTCCACTTATTACTTCATTTCCACATACAGTAGTTACACTTAATAATCCACTTTGCATTGTTATAGCAGTATAGAGATCTAATGTTGCTATAAAATAATATTCTGGATCTCCCTGACCAAAACCATCATCAATCCATTCTGCTGTCCATGTTCCCCTGTCAAAAATACTCCTTATGGTAGTAATAAGGTAGTCCCCAATTATATCATCTTCATAAATTTTAAAAGTTATTGAATCTCCAGTACAATAGCTATTTCCTTTCACAATCATTTCAACATTTGTTCCTTCTCCAACAGAACTTTGACCCCAATAAGCACTTGTAAATATGCAACTATCTACACACTGTCCAAAACCTACACATCTTTGCCCAGAAGGGCAAGCATAATCAACCCATTGATATTCATAACCCGAAGGACAAACACTTCTTTGTTGCTGTCTTTGCCTTATGTCTCCAACACACTGATAATTGTCTGTCCATTCCCAATCACCAGGAGCACAACAACAAATTTTTGTAGAATAAGTATCAAAACTTCCAAGATGAGCATTAGTGCTTAATGATAAAGACAACATTAAAACATTATATCCAGTTGGACAACTGCCACTCCCACTTACACATTCTAAATTTCCAAAACAAACATGTGTTCCATAATTAGTTAAACTTGGAATTTCACCGTGAGCATTTGTTGCAGCAGAAAGTCCTATAATTTTATTTGTTCCATCACAAGTATGGATTCCAGTAAAATCACAGCATAAAAAATAATTATAATTGTTTTGATTCCATAGTTCTCCATGAGAATTTGTAATGTCAGCCAATCTCATTATAGTATTTTCAGGAGCACAGGAAGTTTTAATACTGCAGGTTTCTGCAGAAACAAGAACTGAAACCAGAATCAAACAATAGATTATTGCTAAATTTTTCAACCTCATTTTATATTTAAGAGTGTAATAAGTTTATAATCTTTGCTCATTGAAAATTTTTAATCCCCTTTCTCAAAATTTTTTATCTCGCCCATATCTTTTTTTGTAAATTTTATCATGGTGGTCAAAATCAACAAATAAAATAAAATTATTAAAAATATCAACTTTAAATGCTAAAACAAAACTCTTTTCAATATGTACTCTCTTATAATCTTTTAAATCATGTCTTAAATTTTTGTAGTGCTGTATTGATTGTTTATCAGAATTGATAATCTCTTTAATCTTTTTATTTATAATTTCAACTTTTTTCTTATCTTTTTTAACTAATTTTTTAAGAATAAGTTTAAGTTCATCAGAAAGGTTAAAATCAAACATTTTATATCCCGCAAAGTTTATCTAATTTTTGGAGGGTCATTTTTTTATTGCTATATTTCTCAAAGTGTTTTTTAGTTATACTAATAATGTTCTTTGTATATTCTTCACTTGCTTCTTTTTCCATAATTTCCTCCCCATATAATTCAATAAATTTATTTAGTGCTTCAGATTTATCCCTTAATCCAAATTTTATTTTTATTATGCCTAATACCTTATTAGTATAATCATCTAATTCTACTCTCGCTGAAATCATTTTTTCCATTTTTTATTTATATGTGATTTAGTATGCATCCCATATGCATATGGAGTATATAAACCTTTTTGAGGCATTTAAAAAAAACTTTTTATGTTGATTTTATTGTTAAAGTCCTATTAATTAGTGTGTGGGGCAAAATTGGGGGTGTGAGAGTTAAGAGAATTTAATCAAGCATTATTTCTTTCTTAGGATTTTTTATTCCGCTAATATCTTTTATACTTTTACTTAATGTGGAAGCCAAATCAATAATATATTTGCCCTCTTCAAGCTTATAAATTAATGGGCGGTCTTTTCTAAACAAATTAACAAGGTCAATTTCAAACTTGCCTGCACCTGTAACTCTTACTGATTCTATATCCAGAATAACTGGTGCATCTGGTTCTGTAATTCCTGCTATTTCTCTTATGTCTTTTTCAACTTGTTTTTTATCTTGTTCAGGAATTTCAATAGGATTTGCTTTAATTTTTTCTAATTGATCTTCCCTTATATAAAAGAAAAAATGACTTTTGCATTTATTACATCCTGCTAATAATTCTTTACACCCTGCAGGATAAATTTCTCCGCAGTGAACGCATTGATGAGGTGACATAAATTCTTTAACCTAATTAAGTTTTTAATTCTTTCTGCATTGTTCTCGGAGAACTCTAGCAAACTCGTTTAATCCAAGTTGATTGTCAATATGATATGAATTTACAAATCTGTCTCCCTGAACAACGCCAGAATTACATAGTTTTGCAAGATCCCCATAAGTAGTACGCATTAAATCTTGTCCAATCCTTTTGGATTCGGCTTCTATAACTTTTCTTGTTGGAAAAGCCCATTCTCTTGGATGTGGACAACCACAATGCCCCACAACTCTGACAACTTGTCCATAATTTTTTAATTGATCTTCCCCAATTATGGGATATTCTCTCTCGTGTAATTGAGCCGCAACTTCAAGTGGTAAACCATTACACTCTTGAGCAGATGCCATCCAATAATACCAAGCACGCCTAAATTCCCAAGCACTGAGTTTTCCAATTATAGAATATGGAACTTCTCCCCCACTTTGTTCTCCCCGAACAAGTTCAATTTCAGCTAAATATAATTCTTCTTGAATGTATTGGTCTGCTTCTTTAACTCCTGCAAGATTTTTCATATTAAATAAGTTTAATATATCCTTTATAAATTTTTATTTACTATTGGCTATGTGTAAAAAATTATTTTCTAAGAATCACATAGACTTTTCTTCCTAAAAATTCTTTTGGAGCATCTATTTTTGCTCCATTGCCAAATTTAGTTATAGTTTTTTCAAATATTAATTCAAATTCATCTTTTAATTCTA
>JAHIHG010000061.1 GCA_018898425.1 Nanobdellota archaeon
AACTAGAAACTATGCTATTATTGAAACGCATAGACAAACATGGAAAATACAGAGTAAATCGCCTTATAATAAGTTAATTAATTTCTTAAAAAATCCTGTGGAGTGTATTGTTTGATTTTATAGGGGGGGCTTTATAGTTTCATTATCTCTGGCTTTTTAATCTCGAATATTCTTTGTCATACTCTTGTTTCCATTCATTAAATTCTTTTTGTTTTTTAGCCAATTCTATCTGACCATCTTGGTATGCACGCTCGGCTTTACTCACTTCATCTTTAGTTATTTCAAATTTTTTATTATTTGTATTCCAAGAAGCTTGTTCTCTTTTTATTTTACTACTATTATTTTCCCTAATAGCTTTGTTAAGATGACTTGTTTGTATTTCAAGTCGTTCTTTTGCCAGATTATAATTTTTAACAGCTTGGTCTGCTTGGGCAGTTAATTTCTCTGCATGAATTTGCGCTTTTTGAAATTGATTTTGAGCAAGTCTAAGCACATCTTCATATTCTTTTAATTTTTTCCTAATCTGTAATTCATTAGTTTTTTCTTTTACTTGTCTTTTTGCTGCTTCCTCTGCTAGCTTTTCCTGCTTTTTTAATTCCTGTTTTTGCATTCTTTCTTCATATTTTTTTTGATTTTCTTGTTGCCTTATCATAGCAGATTGTTCATTTTTTATTTGCTCTTTTCTTTTTTCTACATCTTGTTTTTGTTGTTCTTCAATTTGTCTTTTTCTTTCATATTCTTGTCTTTGGATTGCTTCTTGCTCTTTTCTTTGTTTTTCAGCTAAATTCTTTTGATAATTTTGCTCATTATTTCTTATTATTTTTGGTTCATTATATCTTTCCCTTTCATCAAATGTTTTTTTCATTTGTTTTCCTACTGCTCCAACACCCTTGCCAATAATTTTTGTACCCCCCCAAACTTTTTTACCAATCCATCTACCTTGTGCTTTTTCTTTTTCCCAATTATAATTTCTCCTAATCCATCCAGGACCACTAGGAGGTCTTGTATAAGAAATATTTTGATTGTTGCTCCAGTCATTTATGCTTTTTTTTTTACGATTATACAGCCAAGCACCAAATCCTATTAAAATTACACCAAAAAACATTCCCACTTCACTTTCATATATCCAATCTGTAAATCCGCTAACAGCAAATAAAGAAAATCCAAAAAGCATAAGTGTAGAACCAATGCCAATTTTAATTATCCCTATAACAAATGCCCCCAAAATTAAAAAAGGAAAAATAGTTGTTATAATCTCTTCTGAAAGTCCAATATTATAAAAAAAGTTTTCATAATCCATTCCAGTCAAGTTGATGCCATATACTAATAATAATGAAACTAAGAATGCTACAACTCCTGCAGCTGCTTTATTTTCTTTGAAAAATTTCGATAAAGCAAAATTTAAAAATGCAAAAAAAATCAATAATAATGAACCAAGAATTAATGTGGAAGGGTCAATATCAGAAAGAATTTCTCCTAATGAAAAACTTCCAGAGTAAGCACTAATGAAATTTAATGACAATAAAAAAACAGTAAAACTTAAACCCTTTTTTTGCATACATTCCTTAAGCAAATTGTTTTTTTAAACTTTCCCATAGCTTTAAATTATAATAAAAATTATATATTTTATGAAAAATATTCGTTCATTTGATGTTTTTGGAAATATTGCTGTTGTAAATTTTCCAAAAGAATTTAACCAGGCAGAAAAAAGAAAATTTGCAGAGAAATTATTGAAAAACCAAAAACAAATTAAAACTGTCCTGGAAAAACAGGGAAAGATTTATGGAAGATTAAGAAAAATAAAAACCAAACATATTGCTGGTGAAAAAAATAAAGAAGTCTTGTATAAGGAAAATAAATGCGTTTTTAGGTTTAATATTGATACAACTTATTTTTCTCCAAGATTAAGTAATGAAAGAAATGAAATATCCTCGATGATAAAAAAAGATGAAAATGTTTTGGTTATGTTTGCAGGTGTGGCTCCTTTTTCAATTGTAATTGCAAAAAATTCAAATGCAAAAAAAATTTATTCTAATGAGATAAACAGGGAAGCAAATAAATATGCCAAGTTGAATATTAATCTGAATAAGTTAAATAACAAAATTGAATTAGTTTCAGGAGATATTAAAAAAGTTGCAAAAAAGTTAAACATTAAATTTGATGTTATTGTAATGCCACGTCCTCGGTTAAAAGCTAGTTTTCTTGAGCAGGCATTTATGCTGAGCAAAAAATCAACAAGAATCTATTATTATGATTTTTGCAACATAGATGACAAAGATTTGATAATTGAAAAAATAAAACAAGAAGCAAAGAAATTCAAGAAAAAAATTAAAATTTTAAAAATAAAACAAGCAGGAGAAATTGCCCCTTATAAAATAAGATTGAGAGTGGATTTTAAGATTGTTTAAAAATTTTATTTAATGCAATATCCGAGCACTCCCCCGTCTGCAATATTTATCTCTTTGTATTTTTCACAATCCTTATTATTATCTTTACATAGTTTTATAAAATTTTCATCAAAAGGTATTTCTTCATTTCCAAATAATAATTTATTAAGTCCTTGCTCTAAACCTATTCTGATATTATATTTGTCACACATATTACTACTTCATAATGACATTATTTAAATCTTTCTATTACAACCCTTTTTCTATTTTTACTGCAGTAGGAGCTTCCTATCTCCCAACCCTGCTCACAATCAGGGGCGATAAAAATTTCGCAAAGTTGCTCGACCACCATAGCCAGGAACCTGGCATGAAAATTTACAACCCTTTTTCTATTTTTACTGCAGTAGGAGCTTCACCACCATGCCAGGTAAATCTTGGCCTTATTCTCACAGGATAAATTCTTTCTGAATTGTCATCTAAAATTATTGCAGAGCCTTTTAAATTAGGAAGCTCATCCATGTATTTTTTAATGCTTTCAAAAAGATAGCTTTGCATTATATGATTCAGTGCTTCTAAATCTGGCTGAGAAGTGACTCTGTGAGAAATTACAATATCAGACTGTGTCATGACATCTCTGTGTATCTGCCCTGGCTGCTGGGTTGCTAAAACCAGTGAAATTCCTGGCTGCCTGCCCTCTCTTAATAACTGGATTAATGCATCTGTTGCAATTGTTTTTTCATTCAAGGGAAGAAATTCATGAGCTTCGTCTATAAAAATCCAAACAAGCGGGTATTCTTTTTTTTCTGAACCTGTTAAAAAATCAAATCCTTTTGAAACAGATTCTATTTCTTCTTTTTTTCTGGCATCCATTCTTTGATTAAAAATTTTTCTTGAAATTAAACTTATAACCAATGCCCTGACATTAAAACTTCCAACTGAATTATACACACTTAAATCAAGCACAGAAGTTGTGCCTGCAGAAATTAAATCCTTTACCTGAGTAACTTCATAAGATTCTTTTGCAAAAACCCCCCATGTATTTGCTGCTTCAAATAACCCTGCTGCAGCATTTTTAGTTTCCATTGGTGTTTTTTTATCCTCATTTAAGCAAGAGATAATATCATCTATATTATAGTTTTTTTGTTCTTTTAATTTTGTGATTGTTCTTTCTATTAATACTGCAACAGGATTTGTTATGCTTAAGCCAAATGTAATTACCCAATCCTCCCCATTTAATTCAGAACTATCTAATGCAAATTTTTCATCAATTGGGATGCCTTTTTCAAGATATTTATCATAATGCCCAAAAGGCACAAAAATCTTTGATTTGAGATTTTTTGGCTTTAATTCCCATTCTTGCAAAAGTTTTTTATCTTTTTCATTCTGGAATTTAGTAGTCCAGTAAATTCCCATTGTATCAAAAATTAATGAGCCTATGTTTTGACTGATTTCTTCAGGAAGATTTGCAAGTTCTTCTGCCAGGACTCCAAGTGTGTAACTTTTACCTGAATTATGCGAGATAATCCCATTAGCAATAAAAGAATGATTTTTATCAACCGATAAATCAAATACTTCATTAACCCCTTTGAGTTCTTTTATTGATTTTATTCTAATGCACACAAGATCTTCTGAAGGATAATATGTTTTTCTTCTCTTTGTTTTATTGCATTTATGTTTGTTTAATCTTTCTTGTTTGAACTTATTATTAAATCCTATTTTTTTGAAATTTTCAACAGACTGATTATCTGTTATGAACAATCTATAATTTTCAAATATTTTACCATTAAGTTTAGCATTTTTTATTCTTATGGAAGATTCAATATTGAAGTGTGTTAAAAGTATTTGTAAATCTTCTAAGAATTTTCTGGATTTGCTTGAGTAATCAATACACCTTCCTGTTTTATTAATATATCCATCACAATCAAATAATGCAGAAATAAATTCTGATTTAAATTTGTTAGAACTTTCAAAAACTATTTTTGGAATCCTAATAATGCCTGATTTTAATCCTTTTGGGACACCCAATTTTATAAATTTATTAGCAATTTTTTGGTATTTAGTTTCTATAACTTCACAATTACAATCATTTCTTTTGTATCTTTTCGCAACTATTTCAAATTCCTTTTCAAAGTCTGCTTTTGCTTTTATTAAAACTTCTTTACAAGCATTATGAATCCTAATCCTTGCTTTAGTTCCATTATACCATTTTCCTCTCCCATCTTTGAATTTGCCTTTTCTAATACTTATGCTGCCATCTGCCAAAATAAATCCCAATAATCTTGCTATTCTTAAACTTTCTTTATCTTTTTTTATCTCTGGTAATCTTGTTGGGAGAACTATTTTATCATTTATTTTAAGATCACAAGCTCTTCTATAATATTTGTATTTTCCATATGAAGATAATAATGGATGCTCTTTAGTTAAGTTGATTATTCTTCCATCTTTTAATTCTATTTGCAAGAGAGTTTCATTTTTTAAGGGATATTTTAATAGTTCTGCTTGTTCCCATTCAAATTTTCCTTTTTCTTTATTAAATGAAAGTGCTTTGTCTTTTTTTTCATTGAAATCTTTAATTTTTTTATAACCTTTATTTGTGAATACCCATGTGTCTTCTATTAGACATCCTCTTTTTCCTGCCACCAAAATTACATGACTTCTCGCAATATCCATTAGAATTTTATTACTCATCGAGGTATATTGCCCCATTTTTACATAACCTTTTCCAATAAAAGTAAGTCCTTTATCGCCAAAATTTTTTTTATCAGATTCATTTCTCCCAATTATTATGTCATAGCCCATATTAAATAGAATAATCGGGGGTTTTTATATTTTTTATTGTGTTAATATAACTAATACATTCAAGAATTATGTAAAAAACTATTTAAACTATTTAATGCATAATTAATTCATGGATTGGAAAAAATTTTTTAAACCTACTTTGTGGAAAATTATTGTTTTTATAATTTTAATCGTGCTTTCATTTTTTTTAGGATTTTTTCATATGTCCAATTGTTTTATTGATGAAAATGGGGAAGAGTTGTGTAGGATGTGTGGGGTAGAAGGGATATTTAATCCCATCTTAAGGCCAATTTCTTTTATAATAGGAAACATCTTCGGGGGATTAATTTCTAATAACAATATACAAATGTGTGGAGCCATGCTATTAATTTATAGTTTATATCCGTTTGATTTAATCTGGTTGTATTTTTTATCAGCATTACTTGTAAAAAAACTTAAAAATTAAATTAATCAATTTCCCTCTTGAAGAATATAGTCTACAACATTTTTGGCAGTATAATTTAAACCATGTTTTTTGACAAGAAGTTTCACAACTGAAAAATCATAGCCTGTTGTAATAATAGGCATTTCATTTGATGAGCCTAATCCTATTTTTGCAAACAAGGCATTGCAGAGACATGCTTTGTTAATTGTTTTATTTATATCCCCTCCTTTTCTTACATAATTTTCAATGTTTTCAGCAGGACATCTGGTTCCAAGAACATTATCTTTTTCATAAAGTTCAACAAGATAGCCAAGATTACAAACACGT
>JAHIHG010000062.1 GCA_018898425.1 Nanobdellota archaeon
ATTATTTATTCTAGTTCCCCAAAACTATGGGGGATAATTTTAAAAACCTAAAGTTCTTAGTTTATTTATGAAAAAAAGAGATGGTTCAATAAATAGATTACTTTACACTCTTCTGGCTTTATGTGTTTTTATTATAATGGGCATGGGTGTTTTTATTGTTAATGCTTATGGAGGAAACCAGCCAAGTGTGATGGGGCATAGTGCAGGGGAGATTGAAGAAGCTGACCCCACTGTTTTAGCTTCTGTTAAAGATGGTGTATCTTGGGCTGAAGTAACTGGTAAGCCTACACTTATTTCTTCTGAAACTGACCCAACAGTTATTGCAAGTGTAAAAGATGGAGTATCATGGTCTGAGATTTCAAGTATTCCTGCAGATTTTGCAGATGGTGTTGATAATGAGGGAAGTAGCGGAATTACGAATTGTTGGGTGTCTGGTTATTCTAATTGCGTAAGTAGATATTCTGGCAATATATATTCTGCGGATGTTTTTTGTAAAGGCATAGAGGTAGTAAGAGGAACTGGTGGCACTAGTGATGGTGCTTCTCTTTTATGTTGTAATCCTGTCATATCATGTAGTTAATCATTACATTATTTGGTTAAAACCTTTTTTTTATTTTAAAATTTCAATTTAGTTTAAAACTATTAATTACATCTTCTCACTAATTTATTTAAATCTAATTGGCAATATTTCTTCTTATTCCAAAATTCTCTTTATTCTTCTCGCGCCTGCACAGATTTCTTTTAAAAAATTAAATAGGTTATTTTATTATATAAAAACTTCCAATTTTTCATTCCTCAACAACTTCTTCTTCAACTTTTTCCCCTAAATCAAACAAAGAAAACACAAACTCAAAAAATCTTAAAACTATTTCAAGGATTACTATAAATAATAAATAAATTATTATCTGATTCAGGAATTCTGGAATTCTGCTGAAATGAGAGAGAATTCTTTCTATGTTAAAAAAATCCGGGCTAAGCACTGAAACAGCTAATAATGTAAAAGGTAAAAGTTTTGCTAAATCTTTTGATAAATTTTCATTGTAATAAGAAGTCATTCTTATTGCTGCAATTATTGTTGCAGAAATAATTAAAAGATTTTGAATTTCCAGATTTTCAGTAAGAAATATTAAAAATGTAGTAAAAATTGCAAACCAGAAAAAAATTAAAAATGGCAACACAATTATGTATTCAAGAAGATAAAATATGCTTGCTAAAAATTTTGCTAAACCAGGATGTTCTGATTTATTGTATTGGTTTAGGTTTAATTCAAAAATATTTTTTTTAGCCACAAATCTATAGAGTTTCCATATAAAAATTGAATATACAACAATTAATAAGACAAGCAAAAAAAGTGCAATAAAATGTTGAGCCCATTGTGGAAGTGTTAAAATAAAAGAATTATAAATGCTAATTAATTTAGTTCCAATACTTGCAATCACATCTGCCATTAAATAATATAACAAAAGATATTTTTAAATTCTTTGTTTATCTTTGAGGCAATTTTCCAAATTATACATAGTATATTTTCAAAATACACTCACAAATGCTCGTAATATATAAGATTATTAATGGAAAAAGTTATTTTACCCTGATATTTTATTAACTATATTATATTAATCGAACAAAGTGAGCAATTTTAAATCATTAAGGCTTATTATAAATTATAAGATTAAAGAGCTTTACTTAACTCTTTAACAAACTTTAAATAAGATATTTCTTTTATCTTATTATGATTGATATAAAGCTAATAAGAGAAAACCCTGAATTAGTTAAAGCAAACATAAAGAAAAAATTTAAGGATGAGAAAATTTCTTTAGTGGATAAGGTAAAAAAATTAGATGATGAGTGGAGAAAATTAAAATACCAGGAAGATGGACTGAGAAGTGAAAGAAACAAGATTTCTGAGAAAATTAATCAATCAAAAAAGCAGAAAAAAAATGCTTCTGATTTAATTAAGCAGGCAAAAGAAATGCCTGTAAAAATTGCAAAACTTGGAGAAAAAAGAAAAAAACTTGAGGCAGATATAAGAGAGATTCAGGTTAAAATTCCAAATATAATTTCTAAAAACACCCCGCTTGGTGCAGATGATTCTAAAAACATTGAATATAAAAAGTTTGGCAAGATTCCAAAATTTGATTTTCCTGTAAAAGGGCATGTGGAGATTTTGGAAAATCTTGGGCTTGCTGATTTTGATTCTTCTGCAAGAGTTGCCGGAACTGGATTTTATTATTTAGAGGGAGATATTGCTCTTTTAAATGCAGCTTTAATTAATTTTGCAAGAGATTTAATGGTGTCCAAGGGATTTAATTATGTTGAGACACCTTTGCTATTAAGAGAAGAGATTATTGACAAGGTTACTGATTTAAATGATAAAGAGCAACAAATATATGTTATAGAAGACAAGCCAAAAATGGCTTTGATTGGAACTTCAGAACACTCTTTAATTGGAAGATTTGCAGGACAGGAGATTAATGAAAAAAAACTTCCTATTAAACAAACAAGTTATTCTATGTGTTTTAGAAAAGAAATAGGGGCTCATGGAATTGACGAAAAAGGTTTGTTCAGAAGTCACCAATTTAATAAAATAGAAATGATTGTAATATGCAAGCCTGATTTAAAAGAATCTGAAAAATATTTCAAAGAACTGCAAAATATTACAATTGAAATATTCAAAAAACTTGAAGTTCCAATAAGAGTATTAAAAATTTGTTCAGGAGATTTAGGGGATTTAAAATATGAGCAGGTTGATATTGAGGCATATTCTCCAAGGAAAAAAAATTATATTGAAGTAGGTTCTTGTTCTAATTTAACAGGAGCTCAGGCAAGAAAATTAGAAATATACACCAGGATAAATAATGAAAGAGTTACTCCTCATACATTGAATAATACTGCAATTGCAACCTCAAGAGCATTAGTTGCAATTATTGAAAATAATCAGCAAAAAAACGGAAGTATTAAAATCCCTAAAGTATTAGTTCCTTATATGCATGGCAAGAAAAAAATTGAAAACAGCACAAAATGAGTTTGATAAATGGTTGTTATTGAGCTGGAAAAAAGTATGGATAGTTGTTGTTACAGGATTTGTTTCAATAATGCTGCATAATTTAATTTATGCTTTATTTAATGTTGAAGAAGCATTTTTCTTCATCATAGTTGTATTCCTTCTCCCATTATATTTTATTATTATGATTTTATATACAATTATTAATAAAATAAAAAGGAGGTGAAATCAAGATGGCGAAAAAAAAGAGATTAACAAAAGCAATAAAAACTTTAACAACACCAAAACAAACAAAAATAAATCCGAAATCAGCTGGGCTTAGTTTAGGTATACTTTTTGCAGTTTCAATGATATTTTTCTCATTATGGGTAATTATTTTTGGAACAGGACAGGTTATTATTAATTTGGCTGCAATCTTTTATATTGGTTATAATACAACTATTACTGGAATGTTATTAGGAGCAATATATGGGTTTATAGATGGTTTTATTGCAGGATATTTGCTTGCATGGATTTACAATAAACTAGGTTAAATTTATTTTTTATTTTTATTTTTTATAAATAATTTATAAAAT
Source organism: Nanobdellota archaeon (assembly GCA_018898425.1). GTDB lineage: Archaea > Nanobdellota > Nanobdellia > Pacearchaeales > GW2011-AR1 > JAHIHG01. Next base: position 3,577 of record JAHIHG010000062.1, read on the forward strand.
GGAATTGAAACAAAATATTCAGGATATTTTTGATATTGCAAATGTTAAACTTAATGGGAATAATCCAGAAGATATTTGTGTTTATGATTGCGAATTTTATTCAAGAGTTTTAAGAAAAGGTTCAATTGGTTTAGGAGAATCATATATGGATAAGTTATGGGACTGCAAATCCCTTGATAAATTATTTTACAGAATTTTTACATCAGGGCTGAATAAAAAGGCAAAAAATGCAAAATTTTTTTTAAGAGTTATTAAATCTAAATTAATGAATTTGCAAAAAAAGTCAAAAGCATATGAGATTGGCAGAAAACATTATGATACAGGAAATAATCTTTATAGAAATATGTTGGATAAAAGAATGATTTATAGTTGCGGTTACTGGAAAAATGCAAAAAATCTTGACCAGGCACAAGAAAATAAATTAGATTTAATCTGCAAAAAAATAGGATTAAAGCCAGGAATGAAAATTCTGGATATTGGCTGTGGCTGGGGAGGTTTTGCAAAATATGCTGCAGAAAAATATAAGGTGGAAGTTGTAGGAATAACTATTTCTAAAAAACAAGAAGAATTTGCTAAAAAAATATGCAGGGGAATTCCAGTTGAAATAAGATTGCAGGATTATAGAAATCTTGATGAAAAATTTGACAGGATTATCTCTATTGGCATGTTTGAGCATGTTGGTCCTAAAAACTACCGGACTTATTTTAAAAAAGTGAGCCAATGCCTAAAACCAGGGGGCTTATTTTTATTGCATACTATTGGAAAAGACTTTTCTTCAAATTCAATTGACCCCTGGATTAACAAATATATTTTTCCAAATGCTGTTCTTCCTTCTGCAAACCAAATTACTTCTTCAGCAGAAGGTTTGTTTGTTTTAGAGGACTGGCATAATTTTGGAATAGATTATGATAAAACCCTGATGGCCTGGGAGAATAATTTTTCAAGAAACTGGAATAAAATAAAAAAAGATAAAAATTATGATGAAAGGTTTTACAGGATGTGGAAATATTATCTTTTAAGCTGTGCAGGAAGTTTCAGGGCAAGAGTTAATCATGTCTGGCAGATTATTTTTTCTAAAAATGGCGTAAAAGGCGGATATAAAAGTATAAGGTGATTATACTTACAATTAGGTGATAGTTCTTTTGAGTCATAAAATTAAGCGCATAAATTATCATAAAAATCATTAGTATTAATAAATCTGGTTTGGTTTAGAAGTTTTACACTTAAAGTTAATAAGTTAAATTAAAATTATTTCTGTTAATTAAAAAATGTAGTTAATTTTATTGAGTTACCTTTTATGCTTTGATACATGCTCTTTAAAATCTCTTCCTAAATTAGATAAACTATCTCCAATATTTTTTGTTCTTTCTTCTAATGTTCCTAAACATTTTCCTTGATTTATCAGAAAACTAACTATTGTAAACATCCCGGCTAAAATAACTCCCATCCCAGCAATTAAAATATTTTCAGTTGCCCAGGTTCCACCAAAAATAGCTCTTACAATTTGATATGCAACATATATAAGAATGATTACATAAATTATTCTAAACAAATCTGTAATTATTTCTTTTAAATCCATGTCAATTGATTAGCTAACCACAAAAAAAAGAGAAT
>JAHIHG010000063.1 GCA_018898425.1 Nanobdellota archaeon
AATTTCAGTTGTATCCAAATTGGGGACAACTGGAGCTGTTTAAATTCTCTCTCTTTTACTTTTCCCCAGTATTGTCTTGAAGTAGGACTATCAGTCAAAACCGCAACAATATCAATAATAGAATAATACCATTCCCCACTAAACCAAATCCTTCTTATTTTTTTGTTTTCAAAAACAATTAATTTTTTTTCTTTTTCATTCATTTCCTATTCCCCCTCTACTTCTCCCCCTGCTTTCTTCTTGCTCACACTTACTCTCCAGGCTTTTACAATCTCAACCAGCCTCACGACATCATCTTCAACATTTCCTTTTACAACCCCTGACTGAAACTTCATGAAATTAATTGCGGCAAAATCATCCCAGATGCCTTTCTTTTTCATTAATGCAATCAGCTCCTCTTTGTCTTCAGGCATTACAATCTTGTCAAATTCCTTGACTGATGCCTTCATGTTGCTTCCATAAATAGTGTCAATCTTTTTTTGTTTTGCAAATTCCACCAGACTTCCCCTTAATCTCTCTTCTCTTTTTTTCAAATCATATAATAATTTTTTAATCTCAGAAAACTCATCAACTAATTTAACTCCTTCATCATCTTTAAACTCTTTTATTGTTGGTTTTTTATCAAGCTCTGCCCCATGACTAAATGACGGGCATTGTTCCTTGTAAACACAATAATCGCAAAGAGCAGTCTGATTTCTTGGAAACTCTGTTGCAGACTCTATTTCTTTTATCTTATTGCAAATTTCTTTTTGCAGTTTTTCCAGCTGCTCGTCTGTTCTCTCAGAAACAGCATCTCTGTTAAAAGCCAGCATGTGCCAGATTAATTTTACTGACTTTGCATCCTTGAACTTATCCTGAACCCAGATAGAATACATTGCAAGCTGCCTGTCAGCATCAGCTTCTTCCTGGTCTTTCATTCTTGCATTTGTTTTATAATCACAAACATAATAATTTCCTTTGTCATCACACCCCAACTTGTCAATCCTGACATGCCACTGGTTTCCATCAGGCAGAGTCATCCTATCTTGAGTCTCCAGCCCTAAAATAGTCATCTCTTCAAAAGGTTTCATCCTGTCAAAATAATCTGATAAAAACCTCTCTCCCATTTTCCTGTAATTATCTGCTTTCAGCCCCTCTTTTTCTGCCTTGACAATTAAAATATCATCTGAATAATTCTTATCCCAAACATCTCTATAGAATTTTATCAGGCTTGACTTGGCAATTCTTTTTTTAAACTTTTTTTTCTTATACAAATCCTCCAGAGCCTGATGAACCATGCTTCCCATAAAAGCCTCAATAGTAGTTGGAATCTCAACCCTGATTTTATCAATATACCTTAGCTTATACTGATAAGGACAATTTTCATAAGTGCTGACTCTTGAATGTGAATACATTGCCATATTAAAAGAATAAAACCCAGATATAAAAATTTAAGTGTTTTGCTGAATCAGTACACTCCAAAAATTCCACCGCTAAGTTTAAATAGTTCATGTTCCTGTATATTTTGTAAGTGGACTGAACCCTGTAAAAGCTTTATGTATATAAAGTGTCCAGCGTGTATGCGTGTAATTGGTTGGGAAAATTCACCATTCACTTACTTTATTTTTTTATTAATCTCATTTAATTTATTTTTAATTTTCTGATAATTTATTTTAACTATATTCAAAGGTATTCCTTTTTGCCTTCTTCTCAGAGGTTTTAATGCTTTTTTTCTATATATATTTGCAATATTATCTGCATAAGATCTTATTTTTGAATCTCCGGAAATTTCCCTTAATTTATGCAAAGAAGTAATTAACTTGGAAAAATATTGTTTATTTTTAGAAAAAAGAATATCTAAATATTTTTTAACATATAAATAATTCTCATCATTACAAATTATAAGATTATCAAAAGAATTCAGCTCATCATAAATAAGATAATAAATGCAAATAGAATAAAATTGAGCATAATCAATATCAAAATCTTTTTTTAATTCATTTTTTAGTTTATTTGACAATGCCATGCCTTTGTGATAATTAGAGGGAATTATTTTAAACGCCACCCCACTATTTCCTTTTTGATAAAATCTCCGACTAATATCAATATGCATAGTCCTTCCATCAAAATAATTCTTTTTTACTATCTTAAAACACCCCATATTTTCATCTCATCCATTCAAAATCTCAAAAACTATCTCATCATTATTTATTTCCTTTACTTTCCAGTGCTTTTTCTCTCCATCTTCTGAAATCAGCTCTAAGTCAGGTATAGAAATTGGCTTTTTTCCTCTTACAACCATTTTATATGTACCTTGTTCAATAATTTTCTCTTCCATATGATAACTTAAATCAAGAATTATATAAATTTGTTTGACTACTCAGAGATTAAGCCATTTTTACCTTCTGCAGATCTTCACAACTAGTCTTAGGACAATTAGGGTTTAATAATTTCAAAGCCCTCTTCCAAACCTTTTAAGATTCAAATCAAAATCTCCTTCTCCCAAACATCCTCGTAAGTTATTCTTTCATATTCTAAACTTGATATTTTTAGCATATTGTTCTTTATAATCAGGGAAGGTTTTTAAATTATGCAATTAAAAATAAATTATGGTAAAATATTGGTGCGAAAGAAAATCCGGATTAAACGTGGACAAATTTGATAAAGAAGGCTTATTTACTTTTCTAGAAAGAACTAATACAAATATTCTAATAACAGGACCAGGAGGAACTGGAAAATCAACTATTTTAAAAAAATTTAAAGAAAAAACAAAAAAAAATTGTGTAATTTTATCTCCCACTGGAATAGCTGCAAATAATGTGGGAGGCCAAACAATCCATTCTTTCTTTAAATTAGACATTGGGGTTCAAACTCCTGAAACAATGAATAAGGAAAGATGGAGCCCACTTTATGAAAAAATAGATTTGATTATTATTGATGAAATTTCTATGGTTAGAAAAGATGTTTTTGAATATATGGATAAGATTATGCGTAAATATAAAGATTCTGCAAAACCATTTGGAGGAGTTAAATTAATTCTTTTTGGAGATTTATACCAATTACCTCCTGTGATTACAATGGAAGCAAAAAATCACTTAAGAAACATTTATGATAATGATTTAAATTATTTTTTTGATTCAGAAATATACTCTAAATTAGATCTCTTGATTCTTAACTTAAATGAAATATACCGGCAAAAAGAAGATAAACCTTATGCCAAACTTTTAGATAAAATGCGAAGAAATGAAATTGACAATGAAGACCTTGATATTTTAAACCAAAATGTTACTTCAAATGAACCTGACAAAGAACCAATCTTGTCTACAAAAAATGATCTTGTTGAATCATATAATCGTAAAAAATTATCTTCTTTACCAGGAGATATAAAAATATATGATTCAAAAGTGGTTCCTCCCCCTTGGTTAAAATATAATTTTGTTTTGAAGAAATATTGTAATGCAGAAGAAAAATTAGAACTTAAAATTGGAGCAAGAATTATGGTCTTAATTAATGATGCTGGAGAAAATAAAAGATATTTTAACGGAAGTCTTGGAACTGTAAAAGAATTATGTGAAAGCCACGTGTTAGTTAATTTAGATTCCGGGAAAGAAATATCATTTGAAATGCACAATTGGGATATTAAATCTTACAAACTTTCTGGGAATGAACTAGAAGAAAAAGTTAGTGGTAAAATTTCCCAAATACCCCTTAAATTGGCTTGGGCGATGACAATACATAAAAGCCAGGGACAAACATTGGAAAAAGCATTTATTGATCTTTCATATAGTCCCTGGGAATCAGGGCATTCATATGTGGCATTTAGTAGAATCGAATCATTAAAGGGAATAAAATTAAAAATTCCTTTAAAAAAAGAAGACATAATTGTTGATCAAAGAATAATTGAATGGGAAAATGCATTAAAAAAAGATGGACTTTTAGCACAATATGAAACTCAGGAAATGAATATTTCTGGTTTAGATTATTCAAATTCTAAAGATTTCATTGAAAAGGTAAATAATGAATTATTAAAAGATTGGTCTATAGAAAAAAACATGGTTTCTTGGAAATCCCAAACATGTCTCTTAATATCTAAAGACCCTCTTTTCTCCCAATTTATTCAATTAAGAATAAAAGATTTATTAAAGGAAATTGTTCAAGAAGAGAAAACCACTATTTTTATCAACCTGGGATGTTGGAATGAAGAAAGATTTATTTATAAAAGGGGAGAAAAAGAAAAAATGGATGAAATTTTGAACCTCTTCAAAAAATAATTATTTATTTTCTTGTAATTTTAACATTCTTTTTATGGCACTATTAATGACTTCTCCAATTAGTCTCTCATAACTCCATCTGTTAGCATATGCCGCCTTTGGCAAACGAGAGTTCTCTTTGGGGTTTTTCATAAACCCTGGCAAAGCATTGACTTCCAATATATTTGGATTTCCTTTGGCATCCAGTCGAACATCGATTCTTGACCAGTCATGGCACTTTAAAGCCTTATAAGTTGCAAGCACAACCTCTTCAATTTTAATTTTTAATTTATTATCAATATTTGCAGGGCAGACAATTGGGTCATATCCTTTTTTTTCAATTGATTCTGGGCTATCATGTTCCCATTTCACTTCATATGAATCCATTGGATATAGTCTGTCTGGAAGGTCGTCAAAGAGAATTTCAACTATTGGCAGGATAGTTTTTTCACCAATAACTGAAACTGTAAATTCTCTCCCGTCAATGAACTCTTCTACTATAACTTTTTGATTATATCTTGCAATTGTTTTCTTAATTATCTTTTTTAAATTATCAGCATCATGAACTAAATTTTCATTAAATATCCCTTTAGATGAACCCTCAAACATAGGTTTAACAAGTAATGGAAATTTAAGTCCGGATAAATCTTCTTCACTATCTGAAACAACCCTGAACTTAGGTGTTGGAATTCCTTTCTTATTTAAAATCTCCTTAGTTCTGCCTTTGTTTAATGTGTTTATTGCAGTCCATGATGATGCGCCAGTAAATGGTATCTTAAGTTCCTCGCATAATTTTGGAACATAAGCTTCTCTTTCCTCTCCAACAAGTCCTTCAGCCACATTGAAAACCAAATCAATATTTTCTTTTTTAGAATTAAGTTTGTCTTTAATATCTCCAAGAACATTCAAGATTTCCACTTCATGACCATTTGATTTAATAGCATCAGCCAAATCATCAATTGTTTCCTTGCTATCAAATTCAGCATATATATCTTTTTCTCCCTTTGCTCCTTCGGGCTTTATACTGCAAGTTAGAAATATTCTCATCTTTATCAATTAGGTGCTAAATTTGAGAATATTTAAATTTATTGATTTTTTTAGATATATTCTTTTTGTCCTCTTTTTACTTGCATGGTTTAGCGAACAGACGTGTAATATAAAATTATCAATTATAAACTATTTTTACCTTCGCACAACCACTCCTCTAACTTTATCCTTAATAATCTTTCCAGCTCTTTATCATGCCTGCAAAAATCATTAGAAATGCCAAGAACAATTATCTCTTTTTCTTCAGCCTCTGGAAATTTCTGGAGAAGCTGTGTCTTGTGAAATTCTGTGTGTTCATCCATCACAAAGATTGTGCTTGCCCATCTTATTTTCTCACTTGTTATTTTTTTAGAAGAATCCATTGGAAAAAACCCCGCAGACCTCGCCTCAACATCTTCTGAATCCTTAAATAACGCTTCTGCTGCAGAACTTCTGTCTATGCTTGCTCTGCAAATAAACAGCAAATGCTTTTTCATTTTAATTATCTTAATTCAAGGTTTAAAATTATATAAATTTGTTTGACTACTTTTAGAGGAACAAAAACCACTAAAAAATCATCAGAAACAATTAATTTTTTAACACTAATACCAAAGGATATTCTTTTTTTGACATAATTGGATATTTTTCTTTTAATGCAATAACAGATTCTTTTTTTAATGCAAGGGCAGATTCTTTTTTTAATGTAATAACAGAGCATTTTAATTTATTATTATATTCTTCCCGCCCCCTATAAACAGGGATGAATATTTTCATCGCATCATATTTGTGACAATATTTATTTGCTTCATCTGGGATACATTTAAAACAATTTTGTAGCGGATATATGCCCATGACATGATTAAAACATTTTTCAATAGACTGAGAAAAAGCCTGTTCATCACCCATATTTAATAAAGAAAGAATTATTTAAAAACTTTATTGTTTTTCGCCGGATAACTTATTTTCTAAAATATTTATCATATCAGCACATAAAAACTTATAATAAACAATTTAATCCTTTATATCATGGAAATTCAACTTGAAAAAATAAGAAATGATTTAAACAGGCATATAGAAATTGGAACACCCTTGGAGGAATTGTTAATAAAAGGAAGACTTCTTGAAAGCGATGTTCATGATGCAAAAGGTTGTCAAAACAATCATATGCACTGGTATAGAAAAGTATTGCAAACTTATGATCCAGAAAATGATTCAGTTCTTTTAAGCGAAAAAGGCTCAAGAAGATTAATAGATCATCTGGATACACCATATAAAAAATTCTCAACAGAAGAACTTTATAAAGAGTCAATAATCATGAATTGGAAAGTCAGACCACAGGACTATGAACTTTGCTAGAAAATTTTATTTAAAATCAGCTTAAAAATTTCAAACCTTATTTATCATAAAACTGCCTTTTTAAATCCCCAATCATAATTCTTTATCTTATCTCTGGCAAAAAATGTCTTGTCATGTCCTTTTTTATGCACTAAACCCCAAAGCAGTATTTCTTTTTCCACTTTGTTTAATTTTCTTGGATTTTTATCTTTTGAAGTTTGAATCAAAGTATTTCTACAAAGAATATTATAAAAATTTACAGCATATTGCGTGGGAATTGCAAATTGATTCATTTGCAATGGAATTATATTTTTTTTATTATTCCAGTAATAATCTATTATAGCCAAATATGCAGCTATTTCATGTGCACAAAAATTAAACTGTCTTGAATTTTCTTTATCATGCAAATAATTATATCTTATGTTAAATAATTTATCTTTGCAATTATGAGTAGTCATTATATTATAAGAAATCCCCCATTTTTCAGGCGAATCTATAACTGGAATTGAACTAAACTTAAATTCATAATTTGACTGATTTTTTATTCTTGATGGCACTTTGATTATTGCTTCTGCACCATCTTTCTGAACCCTGCCTGCATCATCATAAACTTTTACATTTATTAAAGGCTTGAATTTAATATCCTGTTTAGTATAAGCGCATATTTTTGCACCCTCTAAGCAATCATCAAGGAAAACATTTCTTGTTCTTTTGTCAGTGCCAGTAAAGGGCTTAAATGAATAGCCACGATAAGCCTTATTTTTTATTTTATTAAAAACTCTTTCTCTTAACTGAACAGGTGTTTTTTTGATTTTAACTGCCTGTTCTAAAGATTCATATCTGGGAATTATGATTTCAATTCCATGTTTTTTAAATTTTTTCGCATTAGGATATTTAGATGGGATTAAATCTTTTCTAATAATTATTGCTTCATCAGGGTTTATATTTAATAAATTTTCAATTAAATTTTCAGAAATTTCCCTGTGATTTTTATATTTGCTTATCTCAGCTACTGAAGGTGTTTTAAAAAATTGTTTTATTTCCATCACAATATCTTAAAATACCCTCTTAATTATAAACATTAATATCCTTCACCATATAACCATTATCCAAAACATTTAAATATAAACTTATATTTAATAGTTACAACTAAATAACTATTAATTATTAAAATGCAGCAAAAAACACAAAAAAAAATTCATTGGCCAACACTCAACACAGTAATAATGGTGGAAAAAACTTTAAAAAATCTTGAAGAAAGTGTTATTTCTATAGCAGAGCTTAAGAGAAATCTTCCCCGCCAGGTAAATCATAATACCCTTATAATTATTCTTCAATATTTAGAACAAAGCAATAAAATTTTTATCTCTATCAAGGGCATAACCTGGATTCATAACACAAATCCAAATTTAAGAATAGCTATTAACAAAGGTTTAGAAATATGAAAAATATAAAAATAATTCTTTCTCCTGAAGCAAGAGAAGTTTATCAATACCTTAATCAAGAAGCTCCAACTTCAAAAACTGAAAGAATGATTTTAAAATCAGTCAGACAAAAAGTAGATTTAATTAAAGCAAATCCACATTATGGCAATCCTGTTGCTAAAAAACTAATTCCAAATGAATATAAAGAAAAATATAATACAGTAAATTTATTCAGAATAGAACTCCCAAATTTTTGGAGAATGCTATACACCTTAACAGAAGGAGAAACACAAATAGAAATTATTGCCTTTGTACTTGATATAATTGATCATAAGACTTATAACAAAAAATTTGGATATAAGAAAAAATAACATTTTTTAAAATTCAATCTTTTTATTATTAATATCCTTCACCATATAACTGCCTTCCAGAACATATCCTAATTTTTTATAATACTCCCTGACACCAATCCCGCTGATAATTGACAACTTGTTTATGTTATTTTCTTTAACTATTTTTTCAGCTTCCTTAATCAATAACTTGCCCAAGCCAGTATGCTGCCCTAATTTACTTTTTTGCCCTAATGCAAGCGACTGCCCATAAACATGAATCTCTCTGATGATTGCATGTTTTAAATTTAAATTACCTCGTTTTACATCAAATATCCTCAACCTCAGCAAACCAAATAAAATATCATCTTTATTCACAATCTCTAAAAAATACTCTGTTCCATTGCTTGCCTTGTATTTTGTTATTTTTAATTTCAGATTCAGGTCAAGATTTCTTTTATCTCTTAAAACAAAACCAATCTCCCTGTATCTTATTTCCTTGATTTTAACTTTGCCCCTAGTAAAAATATTCAAAAGAATATTTTTCAGGGTACACCCTTGGGTGTCCTTTTTTCTAAGCTCTTCCTCAATATCTTTTCTTAAGTCAATCTTGGTAGTTCCTGCAACAAGATAATCAGGAGGAATCTCTCTCATAACTCTCATAACCCTGCAATATCTTGGCACAGCTTTAAACATTTCAAAAAGAATTTTTTCTGTTTCTTCTTTATTATAAGGCTGATATCCTCCTTTCCAGTAAATTTTTTCAAGCTCAGAACCAGGAATAACCTGGCAAGGATAAAGCTTTAACTGGTCTGGCTTAAATCTCTCATCTGAAAATAATTTTTTAAATAATCTTAAATCTTTTTTAAAATCACTTCCAGGCAGTCCAGGCATAATATGATAACCAACTTTAAACCCTGCATTTTTCAAGTCTTCAGTAGCTTTTACAACATCCTCGACTTTATGCCCTCTTTTAATTTTTTTATAAATCGCATCATCAATAATCTGAACACCCAGCTCAACTCTTGTAACACCCCACTCCCTCATCCTGTCAATAAACTCAGAGCAAACATCAGGACGAGTCTCAACACAAAGAGCAACACACCTCTGCCTTGAAGTTTCATTTAAGTTTTGCGCATCTTTAAGTGTCTTGGAAGGCTCAGCAGAGTCATCCCTTGGGGATTTTTTAACATTTAACCCGTCATAAAGTCCTTTAACAAATTCATACTGGAATTTTTTAGGATATTCAAGAAAAGTGCCCCCCATTATTATTAGCTCTATTTTATCAGTTGGATGATTCATTGCCTCAAATGCATTTAATCTTGCTTTTACCTGCTTGTAAGCATCATAATTAACTCTCATGGCTCTCATGACAACAGGACTTTTTGGAGTATAACTCTGAGGAACATTTAAACTAGGACAATAAATGCACTGCCCATGTTTGCATTTTCTAGGAGGCAGCATCACAGCTAATGGAGTAATTCCTGAAAGTGTCTTGGTAGGCTTTTTTATTTCATTTGGCTCTGGCTTAAGCATATAGAAGATAAGAAAAAGGGATTTAAAAATTAATAATTTTAGCAAAATCCAGTTGTGTTAATCTCATAGAAATTTGCTGTAAGAGGCTTCATCCCTTCTTGCTGAGGAGAATCTCTTAATTCTTTAATATTTCTAACATAAAACATAATCTCCTCCCATGTGTCTGTTTTATTTCTAGCAAAATCAGAAGAATAAAAATATAACCTTTTCTCTTTTTTTTGTGTTGATTCAACAACTCTCTTAAATAATCCTATATAAGATTCCAAATTAATATATTTTCTACCTTCTTCCCCTTTACTATAACGAGCCAACTCTTCTCCAGCAGGGTATGATTTTGGAATCCCTCCAAAAACATTGATAATATCCATCTCATGAACACAACCTTTTCTTTCTGCTAATGTTTTCACAATATACGTTTTAATCTTTTCGAGCATTATAATTTAATCCTTAAAACCCTTTTAAATATTTATATATTTAATCTAATTAACAGTATCTCCGAGCCATATTTAAAATCCCATATTTCCAAATAAAAGAATTAACAAAAGAACAGGCAATTGCATTTCATCAATAATCCTAACGTCCATTGAATTATCTGCTCTTTTGTTGCTTAGTCCACAAAACAGACTCATCAGCTAGCTTTATTACAAATTCCTTAAAACATAATTCTTCCTTAAAAAAACTAATCCACATTGTTTGCAACATTTGCTCAAACATAAATAAAAAATACCTAATTTTCATATCTTTTGATTTACATTTTATATTTACTTCGTCTTGAACTCTAAATTGCGTCTCAATTCTCCATCGCTTTTTGTATGTTACAATTAAATTTTCAAGCAAAACCTCCTCGACGTTTGTTGCAAAAACCCAATCATAATTTTTCTCATTTTTCTTGTTATAAATTTGTTTCAAGAAAACAAGAATATTTTCTCCAGGATATTTACTAAAATTTTTGTTAACCTTAAACTCATTATAAATTGCAATTTCTTCACCAGCTTCCATGGGATAAAGAATCGATTGCTTATCCTG
>JAHIHG010000064.1 GCA_018898425.1 Nanobdellota archaeon
CAGTATCTACGCAACTAACCAATCCCCTTACAAAAAATAATTAATTCTGAAAACTCAACCAAAATAATATCCTTCAATTTTTTCTTAAACAAATAACTTTCTATCTTTCCATTTCTGCTCATTTGCCACAAATTAAACAATAATCCTGCTAAAACAAAAGCAAAATATCTTATTGCAAAATTTAGTGTTTTTGTTTTGAACAAAAAATTATTCTGTTCCCTAAAATTAGTTTCAATCTGCCACCTCTTTTTGTATAACAAAGCTGCTTTCAATGGAGAATATTTTGTATTCGTCATAAAAACATAAACCTCTTCCTCAACTTTCAAAAAAAGCAAATTGACAAAACATTCTCCAAACTTATACCTCACTTTATTTTTAATTTTTCCCAATTTAAATTGCTCAACTAATTTTTTAATTGCAGAATCTTTTTTTGCAGGCATAATAAATTTTAAATTATTGCTGCAAAAATACTCCACAACTTTTTTTGAAAAAAATTCTCTATCAATTAAAATTAAATGAATCTTACTATCATATTTTTCATAAAATCCGTCGAGGATTTTATCAATTAACTTAATTTTGTTATTTGTAATTTGATTAACTGGGTAAGCTGAAATAAAGTATTTTGGATTTGTCAAACTTGCTTCAATATATTTTTTAACATATTTTCCACCCTTTGAGCCCATAATTTCAAAATGGTTTTTGTTTCCATAGAATTTTTTGTTATGAAAATCTATTGCTAAATTTACTCTTTTTGGCAATTTTAGTTTTTGATTGGAGTTGTCCATTAAATTTTCAGTTTGTTCTTTGGAAATTTCATGTAGTTTATTTAACATTCTGTCTGCAGAAAAATTCCCTTCAAGTTTATACATGGCTTCCAAACTTTGGTTTTCTAAAGCTGAATTAATTAATCGACAGGTAATGTCAGGACTTTTGTATGTGGAGTTTTTTCCGCAAGGAAATAATCCAGCAATTTCTGACACCAAAGGATTTATATTCAAATTAGATTTATTCATATTGACCACCTCCTTTTTATTCAATAGAAGTTGGTGGTCTTTTTAGTAATTAAAATTATCTAAATGTATCTACTTGCGTAGATACTGATTCTGGGATTAATTTTATAATATATTTTTTTGAATATATTTCTTTATAAATTGATTATATTATTTCTTTTTATGAATGAACAAAAAAAGAGTGGTTTGGAAACTGTAAGTATTAAAGCGAGAGATCTTCCAGATGCATGGTTTCAAAGTGTTCATAGCATAATCACTAATGGACATAAATATAAAGTAGATAGGGGAAGTTTTGAAGGACAAGAAAGACTTGAGTTTGATTATGTTACTATGCACATAAAATATCCTGGAATACGTCCACTTCTTCCTGACATTCCTGTTTCATTAGGCATACCAAATCCTGTGGCTGAAGGATATTTAGAAGAATATCTTCCATATTTAATGACTTCTGAAAAACAACCTAATGAGGATTACACATATGGGCAGTATTTAGAACCTCAAATAGCAGAGGTTATCAGGATGTATAAAGAAGATGGGCATGGAACAAATCAGGCATATATGACTGTTGGAGACCCTGATTCTATTAATTTAAAAGACCCTCCTTGTTTAAGGGGCATTGATACAAGAGTTAGATATGGGAAACTTCATTTTATGGTTTATTTTAGAAGCTGGGATTTATGGGGAGGTTTGCCTGCAAATCTTGGTGCAATCCAGATGTTAAAAGAATATATGGCTGAAGAAATAGGTGTTAAAGATGGAGAAATAATTGCAGCAAGTAAAGGATTGCATCTTTATGACTATATTTGGGAATTAGCAAAATTAAGAACAATGCAGGAAAATAATATAGATAGTAAGATTTAAATAAAATGTTAAAAAGAGGTTTATTTATAGTTCTAGAGGGAATTGATGGAAGCGGAACAACTACTCAGATAAATTTTTTACATGATTATTTAAAAAGTTTGTCCAAATATAATGATGTTTTAACAACCCATGAGCCCTGGAAAAGCAAAGAAATTAAAAGAAAATTAAATGAGGAAAAAGATGCTTATTCTGATGGTCAAAAAATGATGGAGCTTTATGTTAAGGATAGAAAAAATCATCAGGAAAAATTAATAAAACCTATGTTAAATATTGGTGGAATTGTCTTGTGTGACAGATATCACTTATCCACATATGCATATCAAAAAATTCAAGGAATTGCTTTTGAAATAATAATAAATACCCATAAATCAAACAAAATTATTAATCCTGATTTCACTATTTTTTTAGATGTTGATTTTGAAAATGCAAGAAAAAGAATATTAAAAAGAGGAGATTCTTTGGAAAAATTTGAAAGAGATGAAATATTTACAAAGAAATTAATTAATCAATATAATTATTTATACAATCTTTCAAAAAATGATGAATCTTTGTTTGGCAAAATTATAAGAATAAATGGAAATCCCTGCAAACAAGAAGTTTTTTCCCAAATTAAAGAAAAAATCCAGCCCCTTATCCCAAACTATTATAAATCTGATTGAGTTTTATGAATTATAAAAATTAATTATAAAATGGAAGAAATAATTGACTACAATGAAAAATCATTGGAAATGCATAAAAAAAATAAAGGCAAGATTGAGATTAAGTCAAAAGTTAAATTAGAAAACAAAGAGGATTTATCTCTGGCTTATACACCTGGAGTTGCAGAAGTTTCAAGAAAAATTGCTGAAGACAAAAATAAAATTTATGATTATACTTTTAAGGGAAATAGCGTGGCTGTGATTAGTGACGGAACTGCTGTTTTAGGATTGGGAAATATCGGGGCAGAGGCTGCCATGCCAGTTATGGAAGGCAAAGCAATTTTATTTAAGGAGTTCGCAAATATTGATGCTTTTCCAATTTGCCTGAAAGAGCAAAATACTGAAAAAACAATTGAAACAATAAAAAATATTTCCCCTGTTTTTGGAGGAATTAATTTAGAGGATTTCAAGGCTCCAGAATGTTTTGAGATTGAATCAAGGTTGCAGGATTTAGGAATTCCTGTTATGCATGATGACCAGCACGGAACTGCTGTTGTTGTTTTGGCAGGCTTAACAAATGCATTAAAATTAAGAGGTTCTGAAAAACAAGATGTTAAAATCATTATCAATGGTTCTGGTGCTGCAGGCATTGCTGTTGCAAAACTTCTTTTAAAAGATGGTTTTAAAAAAATAACAATGATTGACAGCAAGGGAATTATTCACAAGCAAAGAGATAATTTAAATCAAATAAAAAAGCAAATAGCTGAAGTAACTAATTATGCAAATATCCAAGGAGATTTAAATCATGCCTTGGTCGGAGCTGATGTTTTTATTGGAGTTAGTGTTGCAAATTTACTGAATAAAGAAATGATTCAATCCATGAATAATAACCCAATTATTTTTGCTCTTGCTAATCCTGTTCCAGAAGTTATGCCAGATGTTGCTCAACAGGCAGGGGCTTTTATTATTGCTACTGGAAGAAGTGATTTTCCCAACCAGATTAACAATGTTCTGGCTTTTCCAGGGATTTTCAGAGGAGCTTTGGATATAAGGGCAAAAAGAATTACAGATAAAATGAAACTTGCTGCTGCAAAAGCACTGGCTAATCTTATTAAACCTGAAATAAATAAAATACTTCCAAACCCCTTGGATAAATCAGTTGTTCCCGCTATTGCAGAAGCTGTTAAAAAAGCTTATTTAGAAGAAATTCAATAACTATTTAAATGATAATTTATTAATGAAAATATGAAAAGAGAGGTGTTTATTAGTTTAATTTTCTTATTAGTAGTTAGTGGATTAGTTAATGCTGGATGTATGGATGATGATGGGGGTAAAGACATTTACACAGAAGGAAGTGCTACTTTCAAGGGAGATGATGGAATTATTATTCATATTACAAGCGATTCTTGTGCCATAAAAATTGAAGAAAGGCAATCGGAAAATGGAGCAGAATATCTTCAGGGTCTTCTTTCATGCAATGGTAGTAATTGTTATGTACTTGAAGGGTATTGCAGTGAATATCAAGACAGCTTTATTGATGCACGAGAATTCATCAAATGCCCAAATGAATGTAAAAATGGAGCCTGTTTAGAGGAAACAGATAATATAAAAACATGTATTTTAGAGCCAGGAAAAGCATATTATCCTGGTACAGAAAAATGTTGTGGAGATTTAAAATCTATTTTTGGTTCTGAATTAGAAGATGGAAGATGTTGGTGCACTGAAGAGGATAATAGTTGTGTGGGAGCACCTATTTGTGCTCCTTGTGGGAATGGTGAATGTGAAAATGAATATGGAGAAGATAAGTGCAACTGTCCAGAAGATTGTAGTTTAAGTGATGTTGAATGCGAATTAATTAGTTTAAGAAAAGATGGGAATTATTGTTCGTATAATAAGGAATGGGAAAAACAGAAAAAAGTATCCGCCGAATGCGAAAACAACTTCGAATGTAAGAGCAATGTTTGTATTTCTGGGGAATGCATAAGCGAAGGACTAATTAAGAAAATTCTTAATTGGTTTAAAAAATTATTTTTTGGGGAGTAAGTTTTCATAGACAATTTACAGATAGTTAAATATCTTACATACTATTTTACATAAAAAAAATTTCAAAAACATTTAAAAAAACAATTTTCTAATCTATATCATGAACAAAAAAATAACAATATTTATAACTGCTTTAATTTTTGTTTCAATTATAATTGGAGTAATGTATAAAAGTTCAATTACAGGAGATACAGTTCAAATGGATAAAACTCAAATTTTACTTGAAACAAACAAAGGAAACATAATTATTGAATTATATGATGAAATGCCTGTTACAGCTGGTAATTTTCAAAAACTTGTTGAGCAGGGTTTTTATGACGGAGTAATTTTTCACAGGGTTATTGATGGATTTATGATTCAGGGCGGAGACCCAACTGGCACAGGGGGTGGCGGACCAGGTTATAAAATCAAGGATGAATTTACAAAAACCGAATTAGATAAAAATAACAGAGGCACAATTTCAATGGCAAATTCAGGTCCTAATACTGGAGGAAGCCAGTTTTTTATTAACCTTGTAAATAATAATTTTCTTGATGGCAAGCATCCTGTTTTTGGAAAAGTAATTAAAGGAATGGATGTTGTGGATAAAATTGGAAAAGTAAAAACAGATGCAAATGACAAGCCACTTGAAGAAATTAAGATAATTAAAGCTAAAGTTGTTTAACACAAATATTTAAAAATAAGGAAAAATAAAACTTAATATGGAAAAAGACATTGGGAAAATAACTAAGAATGATACTACAGAGATTTTAGTCAGAATTGATGATTTTGGAGGCAGAAGAGGACTAACAATAAGAGAATTTGTTACAAGTGAGAGATATACTGGTTTTACAAAAGCAGGAGTAAGAATCCAGTCAGCTGATTTTCCAAAACTTAAGGAAATGATAAACTCAATTTCTGAAGAAGATATGACTATGCCTGAAGAACCAGCACCCGAGGGTGTACCCTCTGACGAGGGCAAAGTAGCTCCAGCACCAAAAAAAGGCCAGGCAACCCTGACAAAACCAGGGGATAAAGAAAACTTACCAGATTATTAATTAAGGAAATTCTGTAAAACTCACCAAATCACTAAAATCATCCATTATATCTTTTTCTTCATAATTATTAATGCAATGAATTGAAACAGTTGGGACTAATTTAAAATCAATATGAATATCAGAAAATTTAGTGTTAAGATTGGCTTTTTTTAAAACCCTTCCCCCATAAAATCTTTTATCTAAAACTAATGTCATGTTTCCGTCAAAAATCATGGATTTTAAGGGATAAGTTTTATCATAATTAAAATAAGCAGAATTTCCTTCAAAATATAATTCAGCGCAACTTGGAACTTGTCTCATATTTTTCATTGCAGCATGCACTTGCTTGTAATTTTTATCATTATTAACTAGTGGGAGAATTAAATATGGAACACCCAATTCTAAAAAACTTTTAGCTCTTCCTTTTTCAATAGTTGTTTCCAAATTTTTTCTTTTTGCAATATCTGGATAAAACCCCCATCCTTTTTTCTGCCAGAGCAGAATTATTTTTGAATCAAGAGAAAGATTCAAATCCATTATACTGTTTAATTCCAAATAATTTTCTTTCATAGTTATTATGGGAGTATATTATATGATAGTTTTAATGATTAAAAATATTTGTGTTATTCTTATTACACCTATTAAACACCTATTAAATACTTATTTTAACTATTTTTCTCAAAACCAAACTTTTAACTCATTTAAAAACATTTAAAAAAACAATTTTCTATTTTATTTAATGGATAAAAGAAATTGGATATCAGTTTTGATAATTGTTTTAATAATTATGTTTTCAATTATTATATTAAACACATCTGCTTCAAGTATTTCAGAAGAAGATGCAAAATGCATTGGAAAAAATTCAGAACTATATGTTCAGCTAGGATGTCATGCTTGTGAAACCCAGGAAAAAATGTTTAATGAAAATTATAAATATCTCAATGTAATAGATTGTTTTTATGAAAAAGATGAATGTATTAAAAAAGAAATATCAGCAACCCCTACCTGGATTATAAATGAGAATAAATATTTGGGGGTGCAGAGTTTGGAAGAATTAAAAGAACTTGCAGGATGTTAAAATGGATATTAATCTGTGCGCAACTATAACCGGACTTGCTTTGGCTGATGCTATAAATGTTTGTGCATTAGCTGTTTTGACAATGGTTCTTACCACTATTTTGATTCAGAATCCCGGACAAAGAAAAAAAGTGCTTTATTCAGGACTGGCATTTGTATCCGCAGTCTATACTATGTATTTTATTTATGGGGCTATTTTATTTCAGTTTTTTAATTCAATTACAGAACAAGTTAGTTCTGTCTCTCCTTATGTTTATAATGGTTTAATTATTCTTATCATGATTATTGGAGCCTTGAATATTAAAGATTATTTTATATATAGAAAAGGAAGTTTTGCAACAGAAATGCCTATTTTTATGAGGCCTAAAGTTAAAAAACTTATAAATCAGATTACTACTCCTAAAGGGGCGTTTGTTACAGGGCTTTTAGTGACATTGTTTTTACTGCCTTGCACAATAATGCCATTAGTGACTGCAATGAACAAATTAGCAGAAACAGGTTGTGGTTTTACCCAATCAATTCCCTGGCTTTTATATTATAATCTGGTTTTTATATTTCCAATGCTAATTATAACCTTTGCAGTTTATCTTGGTTTTGCAAGAGTTGAAGATGTTTCAGGATGGAAAGAAGCAAATATAAAAATTCTTCATTTAATTGCAGGGATTTTATTGTTTGGGGTTGGTTTTGCCTTATTAATGGGTTGGTTATAACCCACTATCCAAATTCTTAAAAATAATCTTTTTGTTATATTTTTATGATAATCGGAATAACAGGAACTCTTGGTGCTGGAAAAGGCACAATTGTTGATTTTCTCAAACACACTGGTTTTAAACATTATTCTGTAAGAGAATTTTTAACAGATGAAATAAAAAAAAGAGGATTGCCAGTGAATAGGGATAATATGGTTATAGTTGCAAATCAATTAAGAGAGATAAATTCTCCAAGTTATATTATTGAAGCACTTTATGAACAAGCTCAGGAACAAGGAGGAAATGCAGTCATAGAAAGCATTAGAACACCAGGAGAAGCACATAAAATAAAAGAATTAGGAGGGTATTTAATTGCAGTTGATGCTGATTCTAAAACAAGATATTCAAGAATTTTAATCAGGCAAACTGAAACAGATAATGTTTCTTATGAAGAGTTCATGGAAAATGAAAAACGTGAAATGTTTTCAACAGATCCAAATAAGCAGAACTTAAGTGAGTGTATTGATATGGCTGATTATATTATTTATAATAATAAAACATTTGAAGAATTAAATAAAAAAATAAGGGAAATTTATCAGGATATTGTAGATAAAATAGATGAAAAAAGATTTCAACCTATGGAACAAATTGAAAAAAAAGCTGAAACAATTAAAGCAATAATAGAAACTATAAGGCCTTTATGGGAGGAATATTTTATGAAGATAACTTCTGTTGTTGCTGAAAGAAGCACATGTCTCAGGCATAATGTGGGAGCAATTATTGTTAAAAATAAGAGAATTATAGCAACAGGTTATAACGGAGCTGTAAAAGGGCAGGAGGATTGCCTTAATCTTGGATGCAGGAAAAATGAATTAAATCTTGAATCAGGATTTGGTTCTGAAGAATGCAGGGCAGTTCATGCAGAACAAAACGCAATTATTCAGGCAGCATTGCACGGGATAAATACAGAAGGTGCAACACTATACTGCACAACAATTCCCTGCAGGATGTGTGCAAAGGAAATTGTTAATGCAGGAATAAAAGAAGTAATTACTTATAGTGATTATGCTGGGGCAAAAGGCTCGATAGAATTTTTAGAAAAATGCGGAGTAAAATTCAAAAAAATTCAAAGACCAAAAGACGAGATAAAATTTAAGGATTAAGATTTATTGAGTTTTTGTTTGTAATTTTATTGATTTGAAATTGCTCACTTTGTTCGCTTAATAATTATTTAATTAATAATGGATTATTCAGGGGTTTTATTAATAACTTTATATCTTGTGAGTATTATATTGCCTCAACCTAGAATCTTGGCATCAACTGATTATGCCCGAACTGGATAACTAAATCTATTTTAGGTTTTAATTTTTCTAAACCAACTGGAGTGTCACAAGCCCCAAAACAGCTTTCAAGCCATATTAGAAACCCTGCACTTGTTTTCTCACTAAGATAATCAACTATGGTAATTGCATATTGTTTAAGCCCGTCTGGAAACTGCAATAAAACCAGTTTAGCCCTGGATTTTTTTATCTGAGAAATAACTTTATCTAATTCTAAATCATATTTTTCCTGCACTTCTTTGATTGTAAATTTATTCATAAAAAATCACCTTAACAAGATAATAACTAATAGCGCTGCTTAAAACACCCAATAAAACACCCTTAATTATTTCTTTTTTATTTGATTTTAAATAAACTAAAGAAGAAATTAGTCCAACATAAACCAGGCTTGCAAAAATACTGAATTTTAAATCATTATAATACAAGCTTGTGAATATCAGGATAATTAATCCTAACCCAGAATATAAATTTGTTTTAACTAAAAAATTAATCAGTAAAAAAATCACTCCTGCCAACAAGAATTGCAAAAGAAAATCTGGTTTTGAAAGTATTGCAACTCTTACAAGAACAAGAATAAAAAATGGAACTCCCCCCAATGCAATAATATCTCTTGCTGTTTCTTTAATGAATTCTTTTTTCATAATTTAATTAATAAATCTGTCTTTATATTTTTAATCTTTCTTAAAGATTCATCATGAATTTGATTACTTTTTATTTATAAATTATTTAATTTTATAAAATGTATCATAGTATAAACTTTACGATGGTGTCGCATAGATAATAGGGATACTTTACGATGGTGTCGCATAGTATTATCAGCTTTTTATTTTTAAAATATTTCTTAAGATATCACCAACATTTTATCTCAAAAACTTTAAATTCCTGTTTTTCTCATCTTATTTATGATTTTCATAAGATTCTATTCCTAAAGAAGTTAATTTATAACTTGGTCCATCTATTTCTAATAATTTCTCTCTGAAAAGATATCTCATTTCATCATCCCAGCCAAGAATATTTAAATTAACTCCATTATTTGTTAAATCATTCATATTTGCTTTTCCATCCAAATCATACATTTTTGATAAAATTTCTAATTGAGAATCTGTTAAGTTATCCATAATCTTTTCTCAATACTAATCTTTAAAAACAAATCTGTGTTACAAAACATATGAAAATCAGACAGCCAATTGTGACAGTTTGCGGTCATGTAGACCATGGAAAGACAAGTTTAGCAGATGCCCTTAGAGGAACCCATGTCCAGGAAGGTGAAAAAGGAGGAATTACCCAGAAAATTTCATTTACTTCTTATCCAATTGAGCAGTTAAAAAAAGCATGCCCTTTAATTGAAAAATCTGGAATAAAATTAGACATTCCCGGCTTTCTTTTAATTGATACTCCTGGACATGCTGCATTTACAAATCTTAGAAAAAGAGGAGGAAGTTTGGCAGATTTAGCTGTTTTAGTAATTGATATTAATGACGGCATAAAACCCCAGACAGCAGAAGTGATTAATATTTTAAAATTAAACAAGACACCTTTTATAATTGCCCTGAATAAAATAGATAATATTTCTGGATGGAGAAAATTAGACAGTGGATTGCAAAAAAGCATTGAAATGCAACCATTAAAAATAAAGCAAATTTTTGATGAACGATACATGACTTTGATTGGCTCATTAAACAGCTATGGATTTGATGCTGATTTATTTTTTAACATAAATGATTTTACAAAAAAAATTGCCTTAATTCCCTGCTCTGCAAAAACAAAAGAAGGAATACCTGAATTAATAATGATGCTTTGCGGGGTGAGCCAGAAATACCTTGCAAATAAATTAACCTTGGGCAAAGACGCCAAAGGGGTTATGCTAGAAATAAAAAAAGAAAAATCAACAAATTATATAGAAGCGATTTTATATGATGGGGAGCTTTCAAAAAATGATGAAATAGCTGTTGCAAGTTTTGAGGCAACACCAATCATAACAAAAATAAGAATTCTTGAAGAAATAATGCCATTAAGTCCTAAATTTAAACCTAAAAATAAGGTTCATGCATCTACTGGATTAAGAATACAGTTAGTGTCAAAAGAAAATATTCTTCCTGGAATGCCTTTTGTTATTTACAAAAATAATAAAGAGGAAATAGAACAAAAATTCAAAAAAGAAATTTCAGAAAACATAAAAACAGACAAGCACGGGATTATTGCCAAAGCAGATTCATTGGGAAGTTTAGAGGCTCTTCTTGTTTTGCTTAAGCAGCAAAATATCTCTGTTGTAAAAGCAGGCATAGGCAATATTAGTAAAACAGACATAATTTCTGCAAAAGCTAATCTGGAAATAAATGAGCTTGATGCAGCAATTGTTGGTTTTAATGTTTCTGTGGAGGAAGATGCCGGGGCAATTAAGGGAAAAATCAGGATTTTAACTGATGATGTGATTTATAAATTAATTGAAAATATTGTGGAATTCAGGGCAAGCAAGAGAAAAGAAATAGAAAAGCAAAGACTGATGGGTTTGACAACTTTGTGCAAATTAAAAATTCTTCCTCAATATGTTTTTAGAAACACCAAGCCTGCAATTTTTGGTGTAAGAATAGAAGCAGGAAAATTAATTTCTAATTTAAATTTAATAAATGACAAAGTAGAAAAAATAGGCAGGGTAAAAAATATCCAGTCAGAAAATAAATCTGTTCCAGAGGCAAAAGAAAACATGGAAGTGGCAATTTCAATTCCAGGAGTTAATTTTGAAAGGCAATTAAAACATAAAGAATTTCTTTATTCAAATATCTCTTCTTCCCAGTTTAAAAATTTCAAGAAAAATAAGGATTTGCTTACTTCAAATGAAATAAAGCTTCTTCAGGAAATAGCTGAAATCCAGAGAAAAATAAAAGCTGACTGGGGTATGTGAGCATAAAAATAATCTAAGAACTTTCTTTTATCTCATTAATAATCTTTTCATAACAACTTTTGCATAAGTGAGATTTTTTCACTTTCTCATTTTCATCTGGCGGGCTTAATAAAATTCCTCCAAAATCCTCCAGCTCATTTTTGCATTTCTCGCAAACAGGTTTTATCGCCATATTTTATTTAAGCATATTTAATTTTTAAAGATTTGTTATTTTTTGTGAGAACATTGATTTTTGTTATTTAATGATATAACATAATCTGTGAGCATTAGTGAGTGTAAGTATCAGATAATTGCATGCATTTGCAATAATAACTATTTAAAAAGTGGAACTTGAAACCCCAAGCATTTATTAGAAAGAAGTTTAAAAGGCAATTATCTGTTATTTTATTTATTTTGTCTATTCTCAGGACAACCATCATTAATCTTTCCTTCTCTTTCATTAATATATGGTAAAATATCATTTGTAAACCTGAATTTGTGCCAGGGTTGTTCAGCAAAAGACCAGAAAATATAATTTAGTTTTAATGTATTCAAACCCATATCCCAAAATCCATCCAGAGTAAAAATTCCTTTCTCATTTCTTTCATCTTTCATTAAATTAGGTGTTTGAACAGCTGTGCCCAAAGGCATTTTTCCTGCATATAAAGGGTAATAATCATAAGCAGGTATTCTTTGTTTTTCAGAAAATCTTCCTTCATCAGGCACAAGATCAGGACCACCCATGCCAACTCCTGTTAAATAAAAATATTCAAAAAGATTAACAAATTCAGGCGGACCATAATTCATATATTGTATAACAACAGAATTAGAAAAAACTAAAGCAGCTGTATCTATTCTTGATATCACTCCATCAACCAATTTTTCGATAGAATAGCTATATGCTGTTATAGTGTCAATATCAAGCGCGCTTTCCTCAAAAGCGATTCCTTCAAAATTTTCTTTGTTGTCAAATTTTTTTCCTAATTCTAATATAAGCAGGTTAAATCTTTCATTTACATTTGGGTCCCATATTCTTGAGACAGAACCTTTTCCTGAGATAAATGGCTCAACACCTCCATTATATATTGGATTTTCATATAGATAATTTGGAACTGGTTTTTCGTCTATTTTAAATGTTCTGTCTGAAACTTGCACAAATAAATGCTTGTTATATTTTCCCACAAGCTCAAGCATCTCGTCAATTTTAGAAAAATCATAAACATCTTTTTCAGTTTCAAGCTGTCTCCATGTAAAGTAAATTTGAAGTCCAGTAATATAATTCAAGGGATTAGATAAAATTAATTCTATTTCATCAATGTCTTCTTCTGAAGTGAGTAAAATATAGTGACCCGGATTCCATTTTTTGCAGCTACTTGCAATAGTCTGACAGTTTGATGGGCAGCTGACAGCAGTTTCTCTACTCCCGCAAATACCATCACCGCAAACAACTGGCGTTAATGGCTTTTTGTGTATGATACACCCAACAATAACCAACAGAATTAAACCTAAAAATAAAATTATCGTTAGGATTTTTTTTGAATTTGCCATATTTTATTTAGTTATTGGTGATTTAAAAGAATAACTGTTTGAAAAGTAAAATTGCTGATTTGAAAATTAGTAACAAACTTAATGATGTTTTTTATAACAAACTTTTGACTTTGCGAAATTTATTATCTACTTGCAATTTCTTTTCAAGAATATTATCATTATCTAAATATAACTTATATGCTTTAGCATTTTTTGAAGAAGTTAGAATGCGATATTTGTCCCCAATGATTTCTATTGCTGAATTATTTTCCAGTGCAACTATTGGTTTCTTTAATTTTTTTAAATTCTTAAATACAATTTCTTTATTTTTTTTAGAATAATGACATACAAAATTTAATTTTATAAATTCTAAACCATTATAAATTTGTTCCTTACTAGAACTTAAGCTTTTATTAGACCAACAATATGCTCCTGCACTCAACCCCGATAAGATAATTCCTTTATTACCTGCTTTTTTCAAAATTTTATCAATCTCTTTTTTTTTCCAGACATCAAGCAGCTTGTTGGTGTTCCCACCACCAATATAAATCAAATCTGATGATAAAATTTTTTCATTAATATCATTTTTACTTAATTTATCTTTGATTAAATAAAGAACCTCAACTTTACATCCCAACTTTTTACCATAAATTTGCTTAAATATATCAAAATATTTTTCAGAATCTCCACTTGCAGTTGGTATAAACAAAGCTTTTGGTAACTTTTTTTTTGTGAGATTAACTATTTCTTTGTCAATTTTAAAAGTTTCACCATATTTCAATTCACCACCCCAATAGCGATAATTTTCATAATACAATAAAAAGAAGCTTTTAATTTAAATAATTATCTTAAAGCACACCTTTTTTATGAAACTGAAATTTAGGTTGTTTTAGCCATTTAATAAGGTTGATGGGGAATGTGTCTTGGATAGGAAAATTCCCAAATTTCTTTTGTTATATTCAAAATCCTCCCCCTCATCTCAGCAATCCCCCCCACCAATCAAAACCTTTTTAAGCTAACTTAATTACAATTATTTATGGTTTTTAAAATAAACATATCAGAAAAATCAGGAAAGACATTTAAATTAGAAACAGAAAGTGGAGCATTAAATGGAAAAGAGCTTCATGACAAGATAACTGGAAAAGATGTTTCACCAGAATTAGAAGGATATGAATTCGAAATTACTGGAGCAAGTGACAAGGCAGGATTTACTGCATTTAAAGATGTTGATGGCATTGGATTAAAAAAAGTTCTTTTGACTTATGGCAAAGCAATGAAAAAAAAGCCAAGAAAAGAAGGCAAAAAGAAAATGGGAAGAAATAGGCCAAAAGGGCTTAGATTAAGAAAAACAGTAAGAGGAAAAATTATATCTGATGCAATTTCACAGATTAATCTTAATGTTCTTAAACAAGGTTCTAAGCAGCTTGCAGAAATCTTTCCAGACCAGTGCAAGTCCAAGACAGAGGAAAAACCTGAAATTAAAGAAGATGGAAAATAAAATGATTAATTCTGCTCCAGCATTAAATTTAAAAAATGATTTTAAGGCATATTATGAGATTTCCAGGAATATAGGAAGAATGGCTTTAATGCCCCATCAGACAAGACTAAAAATTTTAGACAGGGCAAATAAAGAATTATCTGTGAATAAAAAAGATGTTTCAAACTTAATAGATGATTTAATAGGCGATGATTTTGTTTATGAAATTGCTGGGATTAATTATGCTGGAAATCCTCATGAAGTTGAAGAATTGTTTACAACAGCTTTGGCTGATTATTTGTTGAGAAATAAATAATTAATTTTCAACCTTGAAGTATTTCCCCTCAACAAACACAGGGCTTTCACCAAGAGTTATTTCAACTTTGCCACCACTTGCTGTTTTTGTTTCTGTATTAAAGAAATCAGGATAATTATTC
Source organism: Nanobdellota archaeon (assembly GCA_018898425.1). Taxonomy (GTDB): domain Archaea; phylum Nanobdellota; class Nanobdellia; order Pacearchaeales; family GW2011-AR1; genus JAHIHG01. The sequence goes on from JAHIHG010000064.1 coordinate 14,997, forward strand.
TCGTCTAAATCAGCTCCTGATTCAGCATTAGGCACAGCTTCGGTGATTTTAACTGAACTAATACTGCCAACATCTAATGAAATTGTTTTACTGCTTCCAGTGTCGTCAAAATAATCCCACCATACAACCCAGACAGGCTCG
>JAHIHG010000112.1 GCA_018898425.1 Nanobdellota archaeon
ATTAAAAGGAGTGGCAACATTTTTTCGCCTCCTTACATCTCCTGAAGTGACAACCACATCAAAATATTGGTCAATTCTAAGAGCTACTAATCTGAACCAAGCATTTCTTCTAGGTGCGTCAGTAACAATTGCTAATTTATATTTCTTTTTTAGTTTAGTTAAAACAGGTCTTGTTCCAAGATAAGCAGAAAGATAAGATTCTCTAAGCTTTCTATATGCAACAATTCCATAAGTAACAATTCTGTAATCCACTTCTCCATTAATCTTCTTTAGTAATTTTTCAAAAATATTTCTATATTCAATTCCATATTTATCATATAATTTAAACAATTCTTCTGTTGCTTTTTTCTTATTGGTCTTTAACCCTGCAAGAATCATCGCATCAATTGCTGACTCACAACTTTTTTCTTTCATCCTCATGAAATCAATTAGAGTATTATCTAAATCAAATAATATTGCTTTTATCATTTTTCGACAACTTCCCCCAACCCCTTAACAATCTCAACCTCTGCCAAAGTATCAAGCTCACAATACTTTTCCAACGCATCCCTAACTTTCTTTTTTTCTTTGTCTGAAACATTTTCTTCATAAGTTATTCTCTCATATTCTAAACTAGCCAAAGCACCATTACCAATCTCCATATCACTATAACTTAAATCAGACATGGCAGGCAAGACATACTTAATTGAAGCAGATTCTTTTTGCCTAGGATCATAATAATAAAAATTTCTAAAAACATCCCATAAATCTTTTATTCTAGGCAAGATATTTTCTTCATACCATTCTTTAAATTCAGGCAAAGCATCTGAACACTCATTCATAACACCTTTCTCAAAACTCTGATTATAAACTAAAATACTTCCTTTATCTGCAAGATTATCTTTTAAAGCTTGCATAAACTTAGGTCTAGGGTCACTCACACCTTCTGCTAAAAATGAAACATGCTTTAAATCACCATTTGGTTTATCTTGAACATGTAAGCTAAATTGAAAAGGAATTCTTTGATAAGGCTTCATCCCGTTAAATTTTGGAAGAACAGGATTAATTGTTTCAAAATCCAAATAATAAATTGGATATTTTAAATTATTTAGGAAATTTTTAATACCTAATTTATCCATATGCTTACCGCCATCACAAGCCAGTCTTCTCTGAATTTTTTGTTTGTCATTTAACATAATATCTTCAGGAACATCTTTCATACAACAAATGCCTTCACTATATAACTCAAAACATTTTTTCTTAAACATCCTATAAAACTCAAACACACTTTCTTCTGGAACACCCCTCCAGCATTCATCCTTCAAAGCACAGTCATAGGGATTTGAACAATAAACTCCAATTGCACATTTAGGCTTTTCTTTAGATTTAATTAATTCTAACATCTCTTTAATTCTTTCTTCAATACCTTCAGAAAATTCAACCATTTTCTCTGTAACATCAGCCAAAATAAAAAGTTCAGATGGCTCAATTCCCCCATCCCTAACATATTGATTATTTACATGCATTAAAATACAATTTCTAATTTTTAATCCTGCTTTTTCATATACATATTTTTGAAAAGCAACATCATAAAGATTAACTTCTTTCACTTGTGTCGCACTTTTAACTTCAATTATATCCCACTCATCTTCTCTAGCAGGGAATAAAATATCTCCTCTGGAAAATAAATCATTCACTAAAAAACCTGCTTCAAAAATAGGTTTTCTTTCTTTTAATGCTTGTTTTGTTTTATCTAAATTTTCATTAAAATCCAGTCCAGACAAGTCTATACCTTGTTCAAAAACTTTTGTTGCAAGAACACCAATAATATTTCCCTCTGTAAATTTTGCCTGAGCAATCTTGTCTGGCTCGGGAATTCTCTGCTTATCGTTTTTCGCAACCCAGAGTAATTTGGAGCATTGCAATCCTAAAAGGTAATTTGATTTTGTTAACAACATGAAAATAGAATGGATTTAGGGTTTTTATGATTAATTGTTAACATCAGAATTAAGGGAAGTTTGCGGAACAAAGTGAGGAAAGTTTAAAAAATATTTTTTGTTCCTAGTAATCAGATAGGCTTTCTTTTTTTCTTAGGATTTAATGTTTTTGCCCGCCTGTGTTTATTCTTGTAAATGCTTCAAGGACGGAATCTATATCTTCTTTACGAAGAACGATTGTTGAAAAATCATAAGTGGAAAATATTTGGAAATATTGGTGTATTCTTTTGAATTGTTCATCAGAATATTTTTCTTTAATTTCAAGCAGATTATCATTAAAGTTTAAAACTTCGTAAAGTGTAATAAATGTGCCTTCTTTTGATTTTTCTGAAATCACAATTTGGTCATCATTATTTTCAACATCGCTATCTAAACCTACATAGATGTCTGCATAATTTGTTATTTTCTTTTCACCCTCTTTTTGAATTTTTGCACCTACATAAGCAGCATAAAGTGAAGTAATTCTTTGTTGCCCGTTTAAAATATACTGGACTTTTGTCTTATCAGTAATAGCGGGTAATTCGCAGTTTCTAATATTAAATCTATCATTCAACCCTTCGTGTCTTTCCCATAAAATAAAAGTTCCAATAGGATAACCCTTTAAAATACTATCAAATAATTTTGCGGTTTTATCCAAACTCCAAACAAAATTTCTCTGAAAGTTGATGACTTTAATTTGTCCTTTTTGAATCTCAGAGATTAAATCTACATACTTTTTTGAATTTGGTTTTGGTTGTTTATTCATATTAAGTCTCATTATCATATAAAATCATGTTTAGTATATAAGTTTTATTCTTGTTTTCAATTTATAAATACGTCGTTTTCAGAACATATTGGAGAAAATACAAGATTATGCTCCCCATAAAAAAATCAAATTTATTGCCACTAAAGCCCATCATACCTTATCATTTTAGAAAAATATGTTTTGAATTGCATATAACATCGGAATTAAGGAAAGTTTTCTGGGTGATTTTGCGAACGATGAATGAACCCCCTAAGCCTTGTTAAGTTCTTTTCCCATACGAAGTGTGGGAAAACTGGTGTCCGCAGAGTTTTTTACCGCCGAAAATCGACTGGTGCAGTATTTTTGCCAAATAATAGATTACTGCATAGCAGACTAAATATCAGTTAGGACTAGGAAGAGTTCTAAATCAGAAATATTAATAAGCAGGGAATATTCTCAAAGTATTATGTCAGAAATAAAAGGTATTTTTAAAGAAGCACGAAATTGTAAAAGATGTTATGGAGATGTTCCTATTCATGTCCCTCGCCCCGACCCTAAAAACGGTTTTGAAAATGTTAAAATAATATTCATTAATGAAAGACCCGGGAGGATTGGTACTGGTGAATCGGGATATATCTCTTTTGAAAACAATGATCCATCCGCACATCATTTTCATGAATGTTTCGAATCTCTAAAAATTTCTCGTACAGAAATTTTTATTTCTAATGCCTGTATTTGCCATCCTACTTATGAGGGATATATTGATAGGGCCCCCTCCCAAAAAGAGATTAAGAATTGTCATTTCTGGTTAGAAAGACAGCTTAAAGCAGTAAATCCTAAATTAATTGTTACATTAGGAAATATTCCTCTTAAATCATTAAAACTATTTTTTAAAAATTCAAAACAATTGAAAAATTTTACTCTCAAAAATAATGTTGGTGTAGCAATTACTGATACAAAACCATGGATTTATCCCCTTTATCACACTTCATTAAGAGCCAGATTAACAAGAAATACTGAACAGCAAAAGAAAGATTGGCTAAAAATTGTTGGTATTTTAAAAGAAATAGAATCTAAAAGACTATGACAAGAATAATCTTAATTTCATGTGTAAGTAAAAAGTTGTTACATAAAGCGAAAGCCAGGGATTTATATATTAGTCCACTTTTCAAGATGAACTTAGAATATGCAAAGTCTTTGAAGCCAGATAAAATCTTTATTCTTTCTGCTAATTATGGTTTAATAAGTTTGGATAAGGAAATTGAATCATACAATAAAACATTAAACACAATGCGTTCCAAAGAAGTAAAAGAATGGGCAAACAAAGTTATGAATCATTTAGGTAGAATAACAGATTTGAGGAATGACAAATTTATTTTTTTAGCTGGAGATAAATATAGAAAATATTTGCTCCCCCATATAAAAAATTATAAAATTCCCTTACAAGGATTAAGTATTGGAAGACAACTTCAATATCTAAAGGAGAAAACAAAATGAGTGAGAATTGCAATAAAATTCATCAACTATTTAAAAGGATGAAAAAATTCCACTTTCGGTTTAATGAAAATGAGATTCCACATAATGGCATTTATATAATTTTTGAGAAAGGGGAGAAAGCTCATAGAACTGATAGAATTGTTAGGATTGGGACACATACAGGAGATGATCAGTTGAGATCAAGATTGTGGCAACACTTCATAAATAAAAACAAAGACAGAAGCATATTTAGGAAAAACATAGGAAGAGCATTGCTGAATAGAAATAAAGACTCATTTTTAG
>JAHIHG010000065.1 GCA_018898425.1 Nanobdellota archaeon
AAAAATGGCTAAATTAAGATGTAATATGTTTTCATGGTATAAGGAAGAACGCCATAAAGAGGGGAAGAAAGCATAAGGCAAATTTTAGGTTTTTGATTGCTAATATATTTATTTTACATACGGGAATTTTCTCTTTTACCCATAGTTCAGGTGACTACAAATTATCTGAAATGTAGACACCTAGGATAGAAACATTTAAATATGTAGACACCTATATAATATTATGCATATAGAAAAAAGAAAATCAGGTAAAAAAATAAAATACTATCTTGCTCATTCTTACAGGGAAGGTTCTAAAGTGCATAAATTCAGGAAATATCTTGGCACAGATTTAAAGCCTGAAAAATTCAATGAAAGAAAATTAATTGCAGAAAAATTAATTCTTGAAGAAATACATAAATATAGAATTATCAGTGATCCTCTGCATATTGAACTTCACAAGGATGAAATAGAATTAATTAAAAAAATAGAATTGAGCATCCCTCTTAAAATTTTTCATTTATCAGAAAAAGACTGGAAAATTTTTTCAGAGATATTTACATATAATACTAATGCTATAGAAGGAAGCAGGCTTAATCAAAAACAAGTTAAAGAAATATTAGAAGAGGATAAATGGCCAGATAAATCAAAAGAAGATATTGCAGAAGCATATGGTGTTGATGAAGCAATTAATTTTATCAGAAAAACTAAAGAACATATTTCAATTGAGTTAATAAAAAAAATACACAAAATAGTTTTTAAAAATTCAAAACCATTTGCAGGCAAAATAAGAAAAAAAGGAGAAGAAGTTGTTGTCATGGGCAGCAAAGGAAATATAATTCATGAAGGAGCGCCTCAATCAAGAATAAACCACTTATTAAATGAATTAATACAATGGTACAATAAAAACAAATTAAAATATCCTGCTTTTATACTTGGTGCAGTTGTCCATAATCAATTTGAGAATATTCATCCGTTTAGTGATGGAAATGGGAGGGTGGGGAGAATTCTCTTAAATAATATTTTATTAAAACATGGCATGCCCCCCGTTAATATAGATTTCAAGAACCGGGCAGAGTATTATGCTTCTTTACAAGCATATGAATTAAATAAGGATTTAAAACCTACAATAAATTTGTATGTAAAAGAATATAAAAATCTTAAAAAAGAATTGGATGACTATAAAAAAAAGAAAAAATTGTGAATTTCAGTTTAATCAAACCAGCCCAGTTTCTGGTTTCTTGGAAGCTTTTTAATTTCATATTCAGACTTACAGGCATCTGATTTGTCTTTGCAGGGCCTGGCTTGAAGAAGTTTTTTAAAGCCTTTTTTATAAACATACTTGCTGCCTTTTCCTGTTGCATGCGCATTCATCCTGGCATCAATATCATTTGTCACGCCTGTATAAAATGAACCGTCCTGGCATTCAAGAATGTATACATGCCATTGTTTTTTCATTATATCAATCCCAAATTAAGTCTGATTCTATTAATTTATAATTTTTTGAATAATGTTGAGCAACTCTATGCTGGTTTTTATTTAATAACATTTTATTTTGTTTGATTTTTAATACTCAATACCTCGCACTTTAGCACATGGTTATTAATCATGCTTCAATATTTCCCAGCTGCCAGTCTTTTAAAACTGTTCTTGCTGCCTTGTCAGAATTAACTTCATTGCCTTTTTTTAAAAAACCCTTTTTCCTGCCAATTTTTTCAATTAAATCCTCTGCATCATTAAATTTAATTTTGTAAAATTTTTCCAAATCTTCTTTGTTGCTTTTTACAATTTCATTAAGTGCAATTTCTGGATTTTTAATCTGGCTGTAAGATCTTCCCCCAACTTTTACATGCTGTGCTATTTTTTCCTCGCTTGTCATAGAATACTCATCAGAAGGAATAACTCCTGGAGAATCCAGTAGTTGTATGTCTTCAGTCAGCTTTAATTTTTGAATTCCTTTTGTAAAGCCTGCATCTGAGCCTGTTTTTGCAGAAGTTCTTCCAATTAAAAGATTAATCAAAGAGCTCTTTCCTGTGTTTGGATATCCAATAACTCCAACCTGAACACGATTAAATCTTCCTGTTTTTTTGCTTTTTGAGGCTTCTTCCTTAATCTTGTTTCTTAGTTCTGTAATGCCTGTATTTTTTATGCATGAAACAAAAATTCTCGGATTTAATCTTTTATCCCGCTTTCGTGTGAGATCTGATTTGTTTAAAACATAAATTATTTTTTTGCCTCTGTCTGCAATTAATTTTTCAATTTCTTTATTTTGCATTTCTTTTACAAACCGTGCATCAAGAATTTCCAGAATAATATCTGAAACTTCAATTACCTGCTTTAACAATATAGGATATTTTCCTTTTTGTTTGGTTGTATTTTTTAATTTTTTCGCTGAACGTATTTGTCGCTTTGTTATTGACATGGATGATTAAAGAATTAGGAGTTTAT
>JAHIHG010000066.1 GCA_018898425.1 Nanobdellota archaeon
AAATAAAAATAAGAATAATAATCACCAAACCAAAAGAAAATAAATAAATATCAGCAAATACATCATTTATTGAGAGAGGATTTGCATTATCATTCATAAAATTTTGTTTAAAATTAAATTCATAAATAAATATGCCAAATATTAATAAAAAAATCAATCCCAACATCAATACCCATTTTTTCATAATATAATAAAACAAAAAGGATATAAATATCTTTTTAACTCAAAAAATCAAGTAAAAAATAAAAAATAAGAACCAATTCCAATCACAATTAATCCAAAAAGAATAAGCAACCAAATCCATAATCTGGATTTTTTTTCTTCTTCAACAGGCTGCATTTGATTAACTGGTTGTTGTACTGGCTGTGTTGGAGGAGCAAATTGCTGATTTGAAGTTTGAGAAGATTGTTGCACAGACTGTTGGGTTTGGTCTATCGCCATTTTATATTTAATACACGAAAAAAACCTTTAAATAGTTTTGCAAAAAACAATATATCTTTCATTTCCAATCTCAAAATCATCTAAAACATCAAAATTACTTTTAATAAAGTTTAAAATCCAATTTCTTTTCACAACAAATCTTTTTTTAGAAACCAAACTCCTAGTTGCAAAACTTATCGCAACCATCTTAACTAAGGGTGTAACTGCTTCAAGCAATTTTTTAGAATAATTTCTTTCCAGCATTTCTAATGAATCAAGGGTTTTGAACAGGAAAATTATTTTTGGATGTTCTTGTTTTTTAATTAAACTCTTAATTTCTTCTAATTCAAATAAACTCATATGAACTGCTTCTCCTTTAATCTTTTTTTTCTTAAAATAATAATTCATAAACTCCACAAGCTGCCCCATTGCTTCAACCCCAAGATAATTAACTTTTTTATTTAATTTATTAAAAAAATCATAACTAAACCCATTTACACCAGCACCTAAATCAATAATGTTTATTTTTCCCTGAAAATCATAAAGCAATTTTTTATAAATTTCATCATAAAATTCATATCTTTCTTTTGTAGATAAGTGTTTTTTTAAAATAAATTCTTCAGATTTATCTTTGATTTTTAAAAGTTTTTTACTTGTAAAAACACTAAAAACTTTTCTCAGCAAATCACGAGTTAATTTTATTTTTTCTTCATCAAGATATTGGGGCTTATCAAAATGAGAAAAAGCTATTTCAACATCTTTTTCAGGAAGTTGTGAAAATTCTTTTTTCAAAATTATTTTCTCTATTAGTTCTTTAGTTGGGGTTTTGGACAAACTAGCTAAATTTTTTGATTTTTGTCTTTTATTCATAATCTTTTCTCCACATAAATTTTTTAAGGGGAGATAGTTTAAAAGATATATGGCATCAACAAACCAGTCTCCAGCATATCTAAAAGCACAGGGAAAATTTTTCTCAGCAAATACAGACCAAGAAAGACTTGAAGCATTAGACGCAATGATAAAAGAATGCCCAAAACATAAATCTTCAGAAAATATGCTGGCAAACCTCAAAACAAGAAAAAAGAAACTACAAAAACAAATTATAAAAACAAAAAAATCAGGAAAATCTGCAAAAACAGGAATAAAAAAAGAAGAGATGCAAGTAATCATAATAGGTTATACAAATTCAGGCAAATCATCACTATTAAACATTCTAACAAATGCTCAACCAAAAATATCTGAAATAAAATTCGCAACAACATTCCCAATTATAGGTATGATGAATTATAAAACAATAAACATGCAAATTATTGAAAATCCTTCTATAGAATCAGATTATTATGATAAAGGATTGACAAATACTGCTGACACTCTTTTAATTATTGTTAATTCTCTTGAAGAAATAAAAAAAATACAAACAGAAATAACAAAAGCTGATGGGGAAAAGATAATTATTTTTAACAAAACAGATTTATTATCTGAACAAGAAAAAAGAAAAATATCGGCAACACTCCAAAGCCAAAAATATAATTTTGTTTTAATATCAACTAAAACAAGGCAAGGAATAAATGAATTAAAAGAAAAAATTTTCCAGACATTCAATAAAATAAGAATTTATACAAAAGAACCAAATAAAAAAGAAAAATCCCCAAAACCAATTATAATGAAAAAAAACTCAACAGTTTGCAATGTGGCTGAAAAAATTCTTAAAGGTTTTTCAAAAAAAATTAAAGAAACAAGAATCTGGGGCCCCTCATCTAAATTTCCAGGACAAAAAATAGGTTTAAAACACCAATTAAAGGATTTGGATGTTGTGGAATTTAAAACAAGGTGATTATTTCAAAGCCCTAGAAATCAACCAGAGAAATAAAACACCAATAAAAGTTACAATAAAAGCAGTGATTACGCCTGCTTGAAAAATTGCAGTAGATTTAATATATTTTAAAACAAAATCATTTAAAGCAATAAGCAAAGGTTCTCTCCATGCAAAAGCAATAATAAAACCTGTTGCAGCACTTAAACCAATTCTCAAATGTTCTTTAAACTCTTTTGAAAATTTCTTTTTTCTTCCTCTTTTTTTCTTATATCTTTTAAGTGCCATAATTTAATTTATCTACTAACTTCAAAACTCTGTATTTTTTTCAATAATTCTTTTGCTTTTTTATTTTTCTTAAAATGTTCTCTGACTGGTTGTAAAAGTTCGTCAACATATCTTGCAATAGTATCTTTTAAATCTAAAGGATGAATCTTGCCTGCAATAAATAATTCTTTTAATTTATCATAACTTTTAATTTCTAAATTGCCCCCATATTTTGCAGGCCTTTTTATAATGATACTTTTATATTTTTCAAAAACAATATATTTAGCATACTCTAAAATAGGGTTGTCTTTTTCTTCTTTTTCCGGGCAATAAGCTTTTTTGAATTTTCTAAAAACATCTTCTTTTGTATCTGTCATGAAAATAGCTGTTTCTGGCTTTGACTTAGACATTTTTAATTCAATTTTTTTATCAATAGAATTCATTCCTTCAGTATTTTTATGCTGCAATCCCAATAACATATGATGGTGTACTGCAATAGGAGGTTTTAATCCCAACTTTGGAAAAATATCTCTTGCAAGCATATTAACTTTTCTCTGGTCTAAACCTAGTTGTGCTATATCTGCTTTAAGATGATGTATATCAGCTGCTTGCATTAAAGGATATAATATCTGTGCAGATGGATTATTTGTACTTTCCTCCCTCCCCATTATTTGCCCACACCTCATAACACGATTTATAGTTGAATTCATAGATAATTTTAAAACAGTTTCCCAATATTCTGGATTTTTTTTAATAAAATCAGATGCCCAGATAAATTCAACATTTTTCATATCCAAACCACACGCTTTCCACACTTCTATAAAATATTCTCCTACAATATGAATTTTGTTTAAATCCCCTCCTAGTTTATTATTTAACATTCCAAACCAGTCAGCAACCCAAAATTTAAATTTAACCCCGCAAGAAGTCAGTTTATTGACAGTTAATGTCCTCAACAACCCCTGAGCAATATGAATCTGGCCAGAAGGTTCAAAACCATCATAGGCAATAATTTCTTTCTTTGTCCTAAATAATTCTCTAAGCTCCTCTTCATTAATAATCTCTTCAGCAAAACTTTTTATCAATTCTATTTTTTTATCTACGCTTAATCCCATAAATAACCAAATAATTATTAATTATTAAATCTTTCTTATAATATGCTAATCCAACTTTTGTTGTTTATGCTAATAGGAATTATCGCAGGCACCTTTACAGGCCTTATCCCAGGAATTCATATAAATCTTATAAGTATTTTTCTTGTTTCAGCAAGCATATCTTTTCTTAGTTTTATTGAGCCAATCTACCTAATAACTCTAATAACAGCCATGGCAATAACACACACTTTTATTGACTTTATTCCTTCTGTATTTTTAGGATGCCCAGACACAGATACAGAACTTTCTGTTCTTCCAGGACATGAATTATTAAAAAAAGGACAGGGATATCAGGCAGTTATTTTAACAGCTTATGGAAGCTTATTTGCAATTTTTATCTTAATTTTGATTGCTTATCCCTCAATATTTTTAATTGAAAAATCTTATAATTTTATTCAAACAATAATTCCTTATTTATTGATAATTATTTCACTTTCTTTAGTTCTATTAGAAAAAAATAAAATCTCTGCAACACTTGCATTTTTATTATCTGGTTTTTTGGGCTTATGTGTTTTAAATCTTCCAGAAGTAAATCAGCCACTGCTCCCGCTTTTAACAGGGTTATTTGGTAGTTCTGCGTTAATACTCAGCATTAAAAATAAAATTCAAATACCTAAACAAAAAATTACAAAACCTAAAATAAAAATTTTAAAACCTTTAACAGGAGCTTTAATAGCCTCTCCTTTATGCAGTTTCCTCCCAGGCTTGGGAAGCGGACAGGCAGCAATAATTGGGAATTTAATTTCAAGAACAAATCAAAAAGGTTTCTTGGTTTTATTAGGTGCAACAAATACACTTGTTATGGGCTTTTCTTTTATCTGCCTTTATGTAATTTCAAGAACAAGAACAGGAGCAGCACTGGCAATCCAGCAAATAGCAGGAATACTCTCCTGGAAAATTCTTATTTTAATAATCATAATATCATTTATTGCAGGAATCATCTCTTTTTTTATAACACTTTTTTTAGCAAGATTTTTTTCTCAAAAAATAACAAAAATAAATTACACTAAAATATCTATAATGACTTTAATTTTATTAACAATAGTAGTAGTATTTATTGCAAAATTTATAGGATTAATAATTTTAATTGCTTCAACATTCACAGGAATTTATTGTATTTTATTAAAAGTCAAGAGAACTAATATGATGGGATGTCTGATTATTCCAACTATTTTCTTTTATTTAATGTAATTTTGCAAGAAACTAAAATTTACCTTTCCTAAAACAACATCTCCAGAATTAAGCACTATCCCAAATCCCATCTTCTTTATTATCCCATAATTTTTTCATTACAGATTTTGAAAGCTCTAACAAATCACTAAAATCCTCGTCATTAACATTTTTATTAATTTTTCTCTCCACCATTTATTTTAACTTCCCCCAAATCTTCTTTTTCTTTTTCCAAAAGATTTAATTGCCTTTCTCAAATCCCTTGGTTTAAATGAGGGAAAATGTTTTTTCACAAAACATAATTCAGCATAAACCCCTTGATAAGGCATAATTCCAGAAAGTCTTTGCTCACCAGAAGTCCTGATAATCATATCAGGATCAGGAATATCAGAACTATCCAGATATTTTTTAAAATCTTCTTCATCAATTTTCTTTTTTTTACTATTCAGGATTTTATTTACTGCTCTTACTATTTCATCTCTCCCGCCATAATCAAGGCAAAACTGAATATTAAAATCAGAATAATTTTTTGATTCTTTTTCTAATTTTACTAACTCCTCTTTTAATTTCTTAGGAAATCTGTCTTTTCTTCCAAAATGTCTGAATCTTATTTTATGCTTATGAATAACCTTTCTTAAATCTTCTAAATTTTTAAAAAAAAGTTTAAATAAATTATCAATTTCCTCTTTACCTCTTTTCCAATTTTCTGTTGAAAAACCCCACAAAGAAACATATTTTACCCCTAACCCTCTTGCTTCATTAAATAAAGAAAATAAATTATCAAAATCAGCTGCCTTGTCATGCCCTTTTAATTTTTCAAGCCCTCTTTTTTTTGCCCACCTTCTATTTCCATCAGGAATAATAACTAAATGTAAAGGAGGAATAAACTTGCTTTTTTGAAAAGATTTGATTAAATTTGTTCCAGACTTAAATTTATCTAAAAAATAAGAATCTTTTTTTAAAATTTTAAAATCAGAATATTTTTCTAAAATTTTTATTTCTTTAATATTTAAATCCCTTACAAAACAGATTCCTTTAAAAGATTTTAACCAGGAAATGAATTTATCCAAATTTTCTTTATTTCCCTGAACAAGAACTAAAACACTTCCATCAGCCAAGTTTTCAACAAAACCATTTAATTGATTATTTTTTGCAAATCTTTTTATTCTTTCTCTAAATAAAACTCCTTGCACTCTTCCATAAATTTTTATTTCTAATTCTTGCATAATTAAATCAATTGAAATTACTCTTTTAAAAGTTTTGAAAACATAAAATCCAATTTCTATAATCAAATATCAAAACCATTACCCTTTACCGAATTTAAAAGGGAAACGTAAAATGGTTCTAAAGAACCATTGTCCTAATTTTTCCTGCTTTCATTTGGCCACGCTTTAGTTCGAAACTGAAATTTCGGACTAATGAACAATCTTTTTAATTGTACTTAGACGAATGAATGGAAAAACCTTAAAAAAATTCACTAAGAGGTTTTTGCTTCTCCAATTCTTTCCCAAAAATACTCTCAATATATCTTTTTACAAGTTCAAGATTTTGCTGTACATATGGTGAAAGGTCATATTTTTTTGCTAAATCCAATGCAGGTTCTAGATATTTTTTAATTCCTCCTTCATGAATTGTAAAAATTAATTTCCCATTGCATTTAGGACAAGTTCCTTTTAAGGGAGGTCTTCTTATTATTTCATTACAAGCAACACACCTAAATTCCTGCATTGAAAATTTTCTTAAATTACCTCTCAAATCCCTAATAAAATGTCTTTCAATTACAAGTGTTGCTGTTGCAGTAGTATCTGCTGCCCTTATTCTTTCAACAAGTTCCATCTGATGCTGAACCTTTTCCTGCATTGTGGCTAAAAGCTTATAAGAAGAGCAAGGAACCCCGTTATTAAAATCTGTTGTGTCATGAGTAAACCCTGCCCCAATAAAAGGATTTTCTCCTTTTCTTAAAATCTCTTTAACATTATGTATTTTTAATTTTGAAGAATGTTCTTTTTTTTCAGCAAGTTCATACAATTCCAAAGGATATTCATAAACAAATTCAAAATCAAGTATCTGATCATCAACTTCTCCTGCATCTATTTTAGCATTCAAAACTAAAGGAGCATCTTGTGTTCCTCCCCTGTGACTTGGCAAAAATTCTCGTGAAAAATTAAGCAAAACATCTCCTAAAAGCATAATAGCTGCCTCATCTCCATCACACCTCGCATTTATAATTTGTTCCCCCCATAAAACATTTTTATCCTCTTCACTCTCCCATTCCACTTCAAAACAATATGAAGGAATTTTTTCTTTAAAAAAAACAACTTCTTTAATTATATCTACAAAAATATCATTCTCTTTTTCTAAACTAAAAAATTTATGATTATATTTAATTTTTCTTTTTCTGCAATTTTTAAATTCAACATTTTTTATTAAAGCCAATTTTCTTTTATTCGCCGGATTTAAAATTTTAACTATTCCATAAAAATCTTCTCCACTATAAACAAGATGCTGAAGAATATGCTTTTTTGGTTCCTTATTAAGCTCTTTATATCTTTCTAAAACCTTTTTTCCAGGGAGTCGCTCATTAGTTTTGCTAAATCTTCCAAATAATCCGAATTTACAACCTAATAAAGAAATGCCATCAAGAAGCTTCCTGCTAACAGAATAAAAACAGATAAATTTTCTTTTACCATATACAATAGTCCCATCACCATCAAAATAACAAGATAAATAAGCCCTTACTTTTTTTTCAGAAACATTAAAAATAATGTTTGGAACTCTTTTCTCATAAGCACCACCACCAGCATCAAAACAATATTTAAATAAATAATAAACAAGTTTATTGCAAATAGTGATTTTAGTTTTATCCTCGCCAAAACTAGGAATTAATCCAAAAGCACCTTTGATTGAAGATTCCAATTTTCTCCTTTGCTCTTTATCTATAATCCTAAAACAAATTTGTGACACAGTTTTTGTCTGCCTAGAATGCCCTTCAGCAGAATAATAACCCAAAACATTCATTAAATCCTCACCAACCTTAAACATTAAATCCCATTTTTTATTATTAAAAATAGTTCTTATCTTTGCTGTTTTGGGGATGTCTTGCCACTTCATCAAACCATGATCAATAAATTTAAGCACATGATTTAAAGGAACTAATTTATACCAATCAGATAAATTATTAAAATCATTATTAATATTAAACAATTTAATAAATTTAGATATGCCTACTTTTTTTACTAATTTCTTAAAAAATTCTTTGGCATCAACAACTCTTACTTTAAATAATTCTTTTTCAGGAAGATTCTCTGATAAAAGTTTTGGAAGAAAAACCTCTTCAATTAAATTACTCTTAACATCAAATTTATTAATTAAAGCTATTCTGTCTCCTTTTTTTATTTCGCCTGCTTTTTTTACTTGAAAATTATTTTTTTTATCAAGATAAATAAATTTGTGCCTTGGGGTCATAACTTGTTCTCTTCCACTAGAAGTCTTTATCTTAACCCATTTTTCAGGCGGAGCTCCTTTAATAAAATATTTAATCTTTTTTTTCTTCAACTTCTTGCTTACAGGATCAACCCCAAATGCATAAAGCTCTTTATCTAAATCAACCCTAATAGTACCATAAGAATCAATCTTTCTTGTCTTATGTCCCTTCTCAATTAAATTTTCAACATAATTTCCTATTGCCTCATTTTTAACTTCTCCATTATCAGAATAAATAAAATTTGTCATAGGATAAACACAATCTCTTCTAATAGCTGCATGCATATATGGGCTGGCAAACAAACCCAAAGTATTTGAAAAACCAATAAATCTGCAAATAACTCCTGCACAATTATGAGGAGCCATACAAACACCTAATTGCCCCACTAAATCTTCTCTTTTTTTAACATTATAAAAAGATTTTAATTTATAAAAATTTACAAGCAAATCATCAACAAAATTACAAATATTCATAAAAACATCTTCTCCTTTCTCATCTATTGTTTGTGAAAAATTTGGAATAAGAACATCATGAGGCATTAACTCTAAAATTTGTTCTTCATTAACAAGCTCCTTTCCATGAATATCTTTATCATAACCTAATTCTTTTAATTTTTTCACACTCGTAAAAATTTCTTTTGGTTTAAAACACACCAAGGGTAATTCAGTTGCATCAAATCTTATTGTTCCATCTTTATTTACTTGCAAATTATGTTTTGCTCTTAAAACTCCTTTTGAAAGATTTTCAAGAGCATGATTTGTTGAAGAAGTTGTTCTAATTCCTTTAATCAAAAGAGGAGATTCAGATTTAATTATATTTAATTTTTGAATAGCTTTGTCAAAATAATGCATTATATCTAAATCCTGAACACAATATTGCGTTCCTTCTTCTTTTTCTTCATTAACTCTTTTAAAAGATTTTTCCTTATTTTTATAAAAATAATATTTTTTCCTGCATTTTCCCCCACAATCTTCGCAACAAGGATAAATAGTTTCTTTCTTGCATTTTTCACAATAATAAAGAGGAAACAAGCTTCTTACTTTCCCCTCTTCACATGCAGCCTGCACACTCCTCAATCTTCCTCCTTCTTTTCCAATAGGAAATAAAACATTCGGGCTTCCTGCTAATTTTCTTAATTTTGCTTTTTCAGGCCTACCCATTCTTGTTCCAATAAAATCTCCTGCTTTGTCTTTTATTTCAAATTCTGAAAAAGAATTTATGATTTCTAAAATATCTTTATTTAAATCAAATGTTTCTTTGATAACAGAATTTTTAAGAGAAAAATCTGTATTATTTAACAAATTTAAATTCAATCCAAGATTAGCCAACAAAGATTTACTATTTTCTTTATTTAAAACAACATTTTCAATACTAACCTGATGTTCAATACCTAATAACTCCAAAGCTCTTTTACCTAATTTAAATTTTTCTTGTTCTAGTTTGTTAAAAGGAAAAATTATCCTCCTGTCTCTTATTACAGAGTGATGTAACCAATCAATAAAATTTAAAAATTGCTCTTTAGAAATTTCAGTCCAGTAAAAAATAAAATTTGGATGCAAAGGAATTTTAAATTTCTGACTTAATTCAACTGCTTTTTCAAAATCAACATTAAAATAATCTATTTCATTTTCTATTTCCTTAGATTTTGTTCTTAAATTAAGAGCCCACCATTCCTCAACATAACCTGGTTTAATCAAAGTTGCATTTCTATTTGCCAAATCGCTAAAAGGAAACAAAATATCCCCTAAATAAATAATTTCTTCAATATCTGGATAAATTTGTTTAGCTTCTTCTTTTGTTTTTATTTTTTTTACACTTCCGCTAATTAATTTCACAATAGGTCCTTCAATAGAATCGCAAGAAGTAGTTACACACCCTTTAGTTGGTTTTTCTATTTTTAATTGAGTTCCTATTGCAATAAATCCATCGGTAATAGCCATTGTAGCAGGATGAATAGAGGCAGCACTAAAACCTGACACCCTACTCCTACCATACCTAAATCTAAAGCCTCCTGAACAAGAAGGATGCCCAAAAACAGGCCTTCCAGCAACTAAATCCTTTATATAAGTTGGAGAAGCATCTGCTTTTCCTTTTTCTCTTTTTTCATGTAATTTAATATAATCTTCTAAAAAATCAAAACCTGTTGTTTTAATTCCATTTTTTTTAACACCTGCCAATAGTCTAAATCCTTTAGCAGCTTTTTGAGCTAATCCTTCTGCTAAAATCAAACAAAAACCACTTCTAAGAAAATTAGTATTAACTCTCTCAAGATTTTTATAATTAGAAACCTCTAGTTTTTCAGAAGCATCTCCTGCAACCTGGATAGGAATATGCCTTGCTAAAAAAAGTGTTTCCTCTTCTGTAGGCATATATTGCAAATTTGTAATTCTATCATGAAAATCCCGTAATTCTGCATAAGTTCTTTTTATCTCTTCTTCAGTTGCATCATATTTTGCATAACCAAACAATTCCCTTAGATAATCTATGAGCATTAGCACAACACAAGAAGCAGTAGTTCCAGCACTTCTAATTGGTCCTGAAAAACAAGCAATAAAATAGTCTTTTCCTTCTCTTGTTTTACCTAATTTTAATTCAGTAAAGCCTTCAATTGGAGAAGAAACAACTCCTAAAGTAACATATGCAAAACCAATTCTTATTCCTGCATCAATTGCCTGCAATAAAGTTTCAAACCCGCAAAATTTTTGTTTAGCCACCTCTTCTGCAATCTTAAAAGCCACAGTTGTATCTAATTTCCCATATTCTTTTTCTAATTCAAGAATTCTTTTTGCAATTCCAGAATTCATCATTTGAGGATAAATAGTTGAAATCAATCCCACAACTTTTTCAGCCATAGACATTGCCAAAGGAATTTCAACCTTATCAACAGGATCTAGTCCCTTGCTTCTTGCCTCTTCAGCAAGCTCATAGACATTTCTAACTTCTTTTTCAATATTTTTAAAATATAATTCTGTGTTCATTTTTCTATTTTCATCCTAATAACAACATTGCTGCCTCATATTTTAGTTTAATTAACTTTCTTGATTCTTCTAATTCAATTTGATTCCATTTATTTTGCAATTTATTTTTGATCGAATTTCTTGCTTCTTCTAAAGATTTCTTCTCATACACAAGAGTTGTAAGAAATTGTTTTGAGATGTTATTAAAAGCATCTAAACTATCTGCTTCTGCGATTATCTTGGCCTCAATAAATTCTCTTTGATTATTTTCTTCTTGTGAACCCCTATGATTTAAAATACAAATTTTAATTTTTTCAATTTTTTCCTGTGGATAATTTAATTCATTTAATTTTTCTTCAGCTATTTTTGCTCCAGTTATATGGTGGTTTTCTCTTCCAGAAATAATAGAGCCAATGTCATGAAGCCATGCAGCAATTTCAACTAATTCAATATCAGCATTTAATTCTTCAGCCAATTTTTTTGCAATACTATGCATTGAAATAAAATGATATTTATATGCCTCAGGATAATTAGCATTAGGCTTTTTACACTCTTCTTCTACAAATTTTCTAACCATTTCCACAATATTTTTTTCCATTATTCAAAATCCAAAATTTTTATTTCTCTTGTTTTTAAATTAAACATAGGCACCTTGCAATGGTCTGGTGTATTTCCAAATTTTTCCTGATAAGGAGTCATAGCTTCCCAACAAGAAGTTGAAATAACTAAAATATTATTATAATACGCAACAGCGCTTTTGTGCGTATGAGCTGCAACAAAAATATCTGGAATGTCTTTTATTATCAAGGGATCTTTTTCAAGAGGAAAATACTGGATAGATTTATGTGTTGGAGCTAAATGTCTATTTTTTAAAAGATATTTCATAATTTCCTCTGGGCAATTCATAGCTTTTTTTAAAATTAATTTAGAAACATTATTTGCATAATAAGGAAAAGAAAACCCATGATAAGTCAAAATATCAAAACCTGAAAACCCCTCAATTGCTCCAATATTAACTTTGCAAGGATTAGTTGTTAAAATAACATTTTTCATATCATATAATGGCCAGGCATATTTTTCATCAAAAAGTGGTTGAGGCTCAATTAATCTAACACAATCATGATTTCCAGGAGAAATTATTATAATAATATCTTCTCTTATTTGTTTTAATAACTCAACAAGCCCTAAAAATTGCTCTTCAAGGTCTTTTATTTCCAAATCTTTCTCTTGATTTGGATAATTTCCAATGCCTGTAATAATGTCTCAAACAATAAATAAATATTTTATTTTTTTTACTTCAGGGGTATTTGGAACCTTTCCATTTAAATAATCAATAAATTTCAAAAAATTCTCCCTTAAAAATAACTTACTTCCAAAATGCAAATCCCCTATAAAAAGAATAGATTCATCAACCAAAGATTTTTTTCTTTCTAAAATCATTGCTTCAGGAAAAATAACATCATTTACAAAAACAATCTCTTTATTACCAGAGCAATTAATACCAATAACAGAATCTAAAGTTATCTCTTCAGCTTTTTCATAAAGTTCTTTTTTAGAACTATTCACTAAAACTTTTATTTTTCCTGTTAAATCTTCTAATTCAAACAAAATGTTTTTATTTTTAGTTATTTTTTTATCAGAAACAATGCCAATTATAGAAATGTTTTGCCTATTTTCTGAAATTTTATTAATTGAAACTAAATTTTTTAAACAAGAGTTTTCCTGTAAAATATTTTTTAATTCAACAAACCTATTTTTAAAATAACTAACAAAATTTTTTACTTCTAATTTTTTTCCAACAAAAGGTGTTGCAGACATAATTTTAACACTTTCAAAAGAATTTTGTTTTTTCCCAATATCAAAATTCATCGTTTTTTGGGTTTTTTTAATCTCTTTATCAATAGTGTCATTTATAGAATTGTTTATAGAATTGTTTATAGAATTATCTGTAACCTCTCCCTTACCAAAATCTTCTACAAATTTATTCACAATTTCTTTTTCTTTTATTATTTCTATGCTTAAACCAAGTTTAATTTTTAATTTATCTATTGTTTTCTTATTTTTATTAGGAATATTTAAAAAAATTTGTTCAACTTTCTCCTTGTTTTTATTTAAAATTTTTTTAGTTATGATTCTCTGGCTTGTTTGTTTTGTTATTTGTTCTATAAAAATCTTAATAGACTCTATGTCTTCAAACTCATTAAATAACTTTAAAAGATCATTATCTAATAAAAATCCTTTATGTGAGCAAAAACTAAGTATTTCTTTATTCATTTTATTTAGGTATAATTTAAAGAATCTTCAATTATTTTTTTTGCCTGTTCAATTATACCTTTAGTGATTGCTAATTTTATCTCCCTCATTCTTCCACCTCTTCCTTTTGAAATAACTTTTACATTAATTATTCCAAGCATATCAAACTCTTGAATAATATCACTTATTCTTCTTTGTGTTAAAATTTCTGATTTATTTTTAAGACATAATTCTTGATAATTATTATAAACATCTCCTGTAAAAATAGGCTCATTTTTTTGATTTTCATTTAATTTTATTATAGAATGTAAAACAAGTTGAAATTGTTTAGGCTCTGATTTAATAATATCTAAAATTTTATCTCTTTCTAATTTACTATTAGCCTCATCTATATGCCTTACATAAATTTTTTTAGAAGAATCTCTTTCAGCTAATTCTCCTGCAACCCTTAGTAAATCCAGGGCTCTTCTTGCATCACCATGCTCCCTTGCAGCAAAAGCAGCACATTTAGCAATAACCCCTTCTTGAACAACATTTTCCTTAAAAACCTCATCAGACCTTTTTTTTAAAATTTCCTGTAATTGTAAGGCATTATAAGGTGGAAAAACTATTTCTTCTTCTGAAAGTGAGCTTCTAACTCTTGGATCAATATTTTCTAAAAAAGTTAAATCATTACTTATTCCAACAATACAAATCTGAGTTTTAGAAAGTTCAGAATTTAATCTAGTTAAATTATATAAAAAATCATTAGAAATTTTCTTAACAGTCTGGTCTATTTCATCAAAAATTAAAACAATTAACTGCTTTTCAGAATCTATAATTTCAATAAATTTGCTATAAACTGCTTGAGTAGGCAAACCAGTAGAAGGAACCTCTCCACCTAATTTTTTAATAAGTTCTGCTAAAATCCTATATTCAGTATCAGAAATTTTTTTTAATTTACAGTTTAAATATTTTATTTTTAATTTAAAATCATTATTTTCATTAACCCTTTTTAATAATTTATCCCTAACATATTTTATTGAAAGTGTTTTACCAGTACCTGTTTTTCCATAAAGAAACAAATTACTAGATTTTTCACCTCTTAACACAGGAGCAAGTATTGAAGCAATTTGTTTAATTTGTTCACTTCTATGAGGAATATCCTCTGGTTGATAATTATTTTGTAAAAGAGATTTATTTTTAAAAATCAAATTTTTATCAAAAGATTCAAATATATTGTCTAATTCTGTTCCCATTTTTAATTTAAATAAAATAAATTAAAAAATTTATACAATAAGAATACACACACAGTGATTTCCTATGGAAAATCTTTTAAATTTAAATCATTCGTCAATAAAAAATTAAGTTATTATATAAAGTCTTATAACTACTAAAAAAGAAAAACACCTAAATTTCCTATGGAATATGTTTTTTTATTTTTAAAATTCCTAATCCCTTAATACTTACTTTATTATCTTCTTTTGATTTTATACTCTTTTTTCTTTTTTATTATTATTATTATAATTATTATATACTATATTTTTTTATAATAATAATAATAATAATAATAAACTATATACTATATAATATATATAAATATAAATTAAATATAAATTAAAAATTTCAAAAAATCCTTTTTAAATACTTCCATACGAAATCAAAGGGTGAGTGTGTTTTATTATTATATCTCTTTTTTATAATTATTCTTCTTATTCTTATAATTATTAACATAATCAACGCATATTCTTTTTTTATAAGAATAATAAAGTAAAATTATTAAGAAATCTAAAATAACCTTTTGTAATATATACTTTTAAATCCATTTATTTTTACAGAAAAGTTTATAAAGAATTTACCTCTAAAATTAATATGCAAGATAATAAAAAATTATTTAGTTCAATTACTGGAAAAATGATTGTAACTAAAGAAGGTAAAAGATTAGGATTTGTTAGAGATATTACTTTTGAAACTAAATCAGGTGAACTTATTAATATAATAGTAAAAGATTCAACTCCTTATACAAAAAATCTTAATTTAGAAAAAACAAACTCACATGAACTTTTAATACCTTATAGTGCAATAATTGCTATAGGGGATTTTATAATAGTTTCAGAAGAAGATTTAATATAGGTTTTTAATAATTAAAATGAAAATTATAGGATTTAATTTTAACAAAATAAGTGCAGAAAAGACATCTAATCAAATAAAAGAGTTAAAAATAACAACAAATATAGATATTTCTGAAATAAAAGAAATTGAATCTGATTTTTTAAAAACAAAAGAAGAGTTAATAGAAATAAACTTCAAATACGATGTTGTTTATAATACAGATATAGCAAAAATAGAATTTAAAGGGAATTTAATAATCTCTTTAGAATCAAAATTAAAAAAAGACATATTAAAACAGTGGAAAGATAAAACATTATCTGATGAATTAAAACTACCTTTATTCAATGTTATTTTAAGAAAATCTAATTTAAGAGCTTTACAATTAGAAGATGAGATGAATTTACCTTTGCATATATCTTTACCTATGTTAAGAAAAGAAGATAAAAAAGAGAAAAAAGAATAATTCTTTAAAGAAAACTATTAAAACAACAAATTAGTCTTTTATTCATGAAAATATCTGACAAAAAGAGAGAAAAGATTTCTGAACAAATAATTGATTTACTTTATTCTATTAATCCTAAATCTCTTTTTACTCTTCATATAGCCCAGGAAATAGCTAGAGATGAGGAATTTATTAAGAAATTACTATTAAATTTAAAAAATAAAGGCATTATAACTGAAATTAAAAAAAATCCTCAAGGAATATTATATAAAAAAAGATCTAGATGGACCTTAAGTGATGCTGCCTATAAATTATATAAATTTAAACAAACCTCTTAAATTAACTTTTTTATTGCTTTTTAGAGTTAAATCTTTCACAGAAATTTATTATTAAATTAAATAGGATAAATAATTAAAGAAATTTATTCAAGGCATCAAAAATACTCTTTTTGAATTAATTAGGCTTCTTATTTAAAATTAGAATAGTTTTTGAATATAATCAATTATATTAATCTTTTTATATCAATGATTCTTGCATCTTAAATGGAAAATATAAAAAAAGCTTTTAGTAAAGTAAAAGAAGATATGATCTCTTTGAATTATGAAATTAATTCTTTAAAAAAGAATATTATAGAAAACAGAGCAAAAATGATAGAAATGTGTGAAATTCTTAAGCAATTAAATGAAAAAATAATTCTTTTATCTGATAAAAAAGAAACTAAAGAGGACTTAGACACTTCGACAGACAGACAGATAATTCAGACAGACAGACAAATACTTTCGACACATAATGAGCTTTTTAACCCTTTAAAACACCAAAATATACCTATTTCCATTGGAAATGAAGGGGCTTCGACAGACAGACAGACAGACACTTCGACAGACAGACAGACACAAAATATGCCTAAAAATGAAGAAAAAAGCTATATAAGAGATGCTTTAGATATTATAAATTCCCTAGATGATTTAAAAAAAGAAATGAGGTTTAAATTTAAAAGACTTACAGAGCAGGAATTTTTAGTTTTTTCAACAATTTATCAATTAGAAGAAACTATCAATAAGGAAGATTCTTTGAATTACAGGGTTCTTTCTGAAAAACTTAATTTAACTGAAAGTTCTATTAGAGATTATGTCGGAAGATTAATAAAAAAAGGTATTCCCGTCGAGAAAAAAAAATTAAATAATAAAAACATAATTCTTTTTTTATCAAAAGATTTTAAAAAAATGATTTCTTTACCTACTCTTTTACAATTAAGAGATTTATAACTACATAAAATAAAGTTATTCGTTCAAAAGGATAACTCTAAGTAAACTTTTTCATTCTTTTTATTAAATATTTTATCGACGATAAAATATTTTTTAACTTAATTTTTAATTCTCTATATTTTTCTTTTTATCTTTAATTCTCACATTTTCCCTATTAAATGTAAAAATATGTTTAACTCTCACTTTTAGTGTTTTAATACGGTCTTTTTTAGTCTTTTTTAGTCTTTTTTCTTAACTTAACACTCACTTTTGGCTTTTTAAGCATCTGTTCCTTTACACTTTCAGGTATAAAAATCCTTTTTTTACCATTTTTCTCTATTTTCTCTTGAATTAAACCCTCACTTTTCTGTTTTATACTATTTATTTGGCCTCTTATAGTAGATCTCTCTTTCCCCAGTACAGCAGCTAAATCATCATAGCTAAGCTTCATATCACTGTTTAACAAGATCCATAAAATAGCTCGTTCAGTTATAGAAAATTGCTCTAATTTTGGTGTTTGGACAGCTGTTTGGACAGCTGTTTGGACAGCATAAACAGCTGTTTGTTTATTAAACAGCTGTTTAGGTGTTTTAAACACGCTGTTGGGTTTTAAGTCATTCATAATTGAAAATATATTTTTTAATCCTTCTATCTCATTTTGTATCGACGATAAAACCTCTTTTATCTCTTCTACTTCTTTTTTTTGCATATTTTTTTCAGAATCAAGGTGTTTAATCCACCCGCTTACAGCAGTTATATCTTTTTTTACAGATTCAAAACTTGTTTTTGTATCGTCTTTTAACTTTTCAATCTCTTTTTTTCTTTTAAACAAACCAAACATGATTAATAATAAATAAAAGCACTTTAAAAACTTTTTGTTTTTCGTCGATAAAAATTGATTTTGTAATTTTTTAAAAAAATAAAAAAGATGTGTCGAAGACCCTGGATTTCATATGGAAAAACCAGCTGTTTAAACAAAAAAATACTGACAAACAGCCTGTTTAAACAGCCTTAAACAGCTGCCCAAGAGATAAATAATTACAAACAGCTGTTTAAAGTTTAATAGAAATTTAATTTTCTCCCTCGATAAAACTAACAAACAGCCTGTTTAAACAGCTTTAAGATAAAGAAGAACAATAAAATTATATAACTAAGTTAACCTAAGTGCACGAACTACACTATAAAATAAAATTTATTAAAAAATTCACAAAAATTTATAAATTTACATTCTTATAGCACTTTAATGAAAGAGGGGTTTCTACATTTTTTTACTGGAAAGGGCAGACGTTTTAAAAAAGAGTTCAAAAGACAGCTTAGAATTTTAATTCTTTTTACTTTAGGTTTTACAATTGCTTTTACCTGGCGTCAAACAGTTTTTGATCTTTCACAATCAATTATACAGTTTTTTATAGAAATAAAAAATATCTCTGTTTTGAGCATCTTAACATCAACTTTTATTACAATCATAAGCATAATTTTAATTTATTTAACATCTTACTATTTAAGAGATTGTCCTGAAAATTATTAGTCTTTTGTATCTAAAGAACTAAGCTAACCTAAGTGCATAACTTTCAAATAAAAGCAATATTTAAAAAAATATGCTGGTACAGCAATCTTTATTAATCAAATTTAATTAATTTTTTTATGGATATTCGGGATTATAAGGGAAAACCCCTAAAAATTAATAGCCTTTATTTAAATACATCTTCAAGGAGTGTTGAATATCTTACAGTTTTCCCATTACATTGCCCAGAAGGCATATGCAAAGTTACTGAGTTATATGAAGATAAAAACAAAGAGAAAATTCTTAAAATAACCTATGAAATAAATAATTCTTCATTATGTTTTAAAGGAGATTCAGCATATGATTTTGGGGCACAATTATTACTTTTAAATCAGAGAGACAAAGAAATTTTAATCAAAGATAGAAAAAGAAAATTATCTTTTTTAGAAGGTAGTGAATTAAGCTAACCTAAGTGCACACAATCTGTAAGAAAATCATAAATAAATAAAAAAATCTTTAAAATTATATTAAAATAACCCCGCTGCTTTAAATTACACAAGTTTCTCCTACTTTTAACGCAATATTTATATACTTAGGGCACCCTAAATATACGTGAACTTGGTTAACAATACCCTAAGTTCACATTTTAAAGAGGAAAATGACTATATTTTTTATATCTGGAGCAGAAGGTGTTGGGAAGACAACAATATTAGGACATTTAATAAGAGAATTGCCGGATAAAGATATTCATGATTTTGATGAGATTGGAGTTCCAAAAAATCCTAAATTAAGCTGGAGATATAAAACAACAAAACATTGGCTAAAAATAGCTAAGAATAATGAAAAAATTGGAAAGGATACAATTATTGTGGGATTAAGTTTTCCAAGCGAAATTATAAAATTTTCAAAGAAAAAGAATTTTCATTTTTGTTTGTTTGATATTAGTATAAACGAGCGAGAAAAAAGATTAAGAAAAAGAAAATCTACAAAAGGAGTAATAGATGATTTAGAACAATTAAAACAACTAAGGGAAGAATTTAAAAAATTAAAATCAAAAAAGATTATTAATATTTCTCATTTAACTCCTAAAGAAATTTCTTCAAAATTAATTAAATGGATTAATAGCTTAAAATGACCCCAAACAAACCATTAGCAGCAATCTATGTCCGAGTTTCAACTCAAGACCAAGCTCAGCATGGATATTCCTTAAAAGCCCAACAAGAAGCACTAGAAAATTATTCTAAAGCATTGGGATATGAAATATTCAAAATATATAAGGATGAAGGAAAATCTGCAAAAAATATGAACCGCCCACAAATGATTAAAATGTTAGAAGATGCTGAAAGCAAAAAGTTTTCAGCTATTTTTATTTATAAGCTTGATAGATTTTCAAGGAGTGTTGTGGATGCAATATTAACAATTGATAAATTAAAAAAATGGGGGATTGATTTTGTTTCAATGCAGGATAAGATAGAAACTGCATCTGCCACAGGAAAGTTAATGTTCCATATGATTTCTGCCTTTGCAGAATTTGAAAGAAATATGATCGGAGACCGAACAAAATTTGGGATGGAAAGAAAAGTAAAAGAAGGAGGGTTTATTACAAAAGCCCCAAAAGGATACAAACTTGTAGATAAGCAACTTGTTCCTAATGAGGATTCTGAAAATTTATCTAAAATTTTTGAAAAATTCTTTAATCAAAGCATAAGTTTAACACAATTAGCTAAAGAAAATAACATGACTGCTTCTGGTATGAAAAAATTACTCCAAAATACAACATATATAGGAAAAGTTAAATTCGCACATGAAGAGTCTCAAGGAAATCATCAGCCTATCTTATCTAAACAGCTGTTTGAACAGGTTCAAGATAAAATTAAACAGCTTGGATGGAGTTAAATGAGAATTTTACCAAAAACTTTTAATGAGGCATTAAATTTGGTTTGCAATATTTTAATTCAAGGAGATTCTAGGTATAATAATTCTGAAAATGAAGTTTTCTTAGCCAACTCAATATTAAATGAAATAATTAATTTAGAGGAAAAAGAAATTCCAAAAATAAACAAACCAAATGAAAACAATTTATTGAAAATGGGTTATGTCCAAAAACATGAAAAATATGTGGCAAAAATACTTCTTAAACAAAATGGTTTTCAAGATAGCGAAATATTTTTTGAGAGGAGATTTAGGGGATCAAGACCTGATGTTTTAGGGGAAAAAGAAGAGGCATTTATCCCAGTTGAATGCTGTTCATGTAGAATAGATAAAATCATTGACTATCTCCAAGAATCAGAAGAAGTTTGGATTATAACAAGAGAATTTTGTAATGAAGAAATGAAATGGTTTGTTTTTAAAAAAGGATTAAATTGGCAGAGATATTCTAAAATTAAAAAAATACAACAAGAAAAACTAAAAAGAATTAAATCACCTTTAGATGATATCATGGGCAGAAAATAATCAAAATAAAAAGCCCAATAGATAGTTTATAAAATGAAACTCAAAAACCCAAAAGTTGTAATTTACTCAATTATTGCATTATTCTGCTTAGTTTTATCTTTTATAGTTGATTGGTTATTTATTATTCCTGCAGCAATCTTAATGTATTTAAATCAAAAAGAATTAATGAAAAAATAAAATGAAAACTAAATGTATAAAATGCGGATTTGAGTCAGAGGAAAATTTAGAGAAATTCAGAGTTCCTATATGCAATATTTGTTTTAGATTTGCTCCAAATAGTGAAGATAAATTTAAAGAATATGTTTCTGAAAAAATAGAAAGTTTATGCTTGGATTCTTTTAGAAAATTTTCTGAACTAGGAAATCCTCAAAAAAAAGCTATGATTAAAAAAGCCTCACAGGGAAATTTTATGTCAAGAGCAGCTTTTGGATATAAAATTCAAAATAAAAAATTAATTCTTGCTGAAAATTTTAGAGAAATTCAGGAAATTTTTGAAGAATTTTTAAATCAAAACATAAGTTTAACACAATTAGCCAAAAAACACAATTTTTCTGTTAACGGGTTAAAAAAAATACTGACAAATTTTACTTATTTAGGTAAAATAAGATTTAATAATCAAATACATCAAGGGAATCATCAACCTCTTGTCTCTTCAACTTTGTTTAATCATGTACAAAACAAGCTTGAAAGATTAAAATCAAATAAAAATTGCAAAATAGAGGAATAATAAAACTTGAGTATAAAAACATTTTAATAGTGTTTTTGCATTTAGAATTATGGAAAGAAAAAGATTAAATTCAAAACTTAAATATCCTCAACCACACAGCATTCACATTGATACAGGCAATTCTGCTCTTAATGCAAGAACTATAGATTATTTACATGCAAAAGCCAAGCATAAAGCAAAATTAACTCAGAAACAAAGACGAACAGAAAAAAGAAAAGAAACTATCTTAAATCTTGCCTTAGAAGAAAAAATTTATTGCATATCTCATAAAAGATTTCTTTCACCAGAGAGTGTTCTTGAACATAAATGTTATATAAGGCATGGAAATCCTCCTGTTTGCAAATATCTTTATTATGAAAATTCAAAAAAACAATTGAAGAGATATCAAAAATAAAATTATCTCTTAGAACTCTGTCTCTTTTTTCTTGCTTTACTATCGCCTGGTTTATAAGCTTCTTTTCTTCTTACGTCTGCTACAAGCAAGTTTCTGTCATAATTTGAAAAAGCTTTTGATAATGCTTCTGATTTTGTAAAATTAACAATTGCTTTTGCTAAAGCAAGTCTGGCAGCTTCAACCTGGCTTTTTTCTCCACCACCTTTTACTTCAATATTTACATCAAAATTTATTGGTCCAATTATTTTTTCTGCTATTTTTAATGGTTCTTGTATTTGAAGTTTATCGAACATTTGCATGTTTTCATAATTTTTTTTATTGATTTTAATTTGTCCAGAACCTTTCATGATAATTGCTCTTGCTTTAGCTGTTTTTCTTTTTCCTGAAGCAACAATTCTTTTTAATTTATTTTCCATTTTGTTTTGAAAGGTGATTTAAGCTAATAAATTTATTATTTTTCTTTTTTCCTGCAAATATTTTTTCAGATTTTTCAAATTCTTTTGGAATTTTATCATAACATTTTATTTTTGTAAATGCATCTTTTCCTCGCCCTTTTCTGTGGTCTGGAAGCATCCCCCTAATAACTCTTTTAACAATTTTTTCACTTATTCTTGAATGTTTTGGCCCTTTTTGACTGCTTCCTACCCTTGATCTTTTTTCCTTAAATTCTTTTTCAATATTTTTTTTACTGCCTGTGATTATAACTTGTTCGCAATTTAATATAATTATATCCTCTCCTTTTAGCGCTTCTTTAGCAGCATAACTAGCTAATCTTCCTAAAACAGCGTTTTTTCCGTCTATTATTTTCATTTTAATATTTTAACTCCTTTAGCTTCTGGATATTTTTTTATTCCATCTATTATGCTAAGAATTTCGTGTTTTGATTTTAATAACTTTTCTTTAGCTTTTTCAGAAAAATTTAAAGCAATAATTTTAATCTTTTTATTTAATTCTCCTTGAGATAAGACTTTTCCTGGGATTATAATTATCTCCCCTTCTTTTGCTTGTTTTTCTATTTCATCAAGGTTCATTGCTTTTAATTTTCTTCTTGGACCAGAAAGAATAGAGGCTATCTCCAACCATTTTGGATTTTTTTTGCATCCCCTTATTGTTTCAACTAAGATAGAATTTGTTTTTTTCTTAGTTTGTTTTTCTATTTTTGTTTTACTTTTAATCATTTTTATTATTATATTCAACAAGAAGTCTTCACTTCTTGCTAACGCTATTAACTCGCAAGTTGATAAAAAACCGAGTAAATTAAGGTATTTAAATCTAACGCATCTCGCAGTATCTCCGAATAAAAATATATAAAGCATAATTGCCATTATATAAATATGGGGTGTTTGAAGGAAAAGTTAGAGATCCTTTATGCTAAAAGTCCTTATGTTTTTAACATAACAAACTTTCCTTCAAAACTTCTCTCTCAAAGTCCTTTATTTGCAAAAGGGTAACTTGACCGATTGTTCGCGAAACCCATTAAATATGATTTGTTAATTTTGATTTTTATCGTCGATAATAATAACAAAAGCTT
>JAHIHG010000011.1 GCA_018898425.1 Nanobdellota archaeon
AAATACAAAATACCTTTTCATGTTTCAACTCAGGCTTCTGTGGCAAATTCTGAGTCAGCAAGATTTTATAAGAAATTAGGAGCGCAAAGAATTGTTCTGGCAAGAGAATTAAATTTAAAACAAATACAAAAAATATCAAAAATAATTGATGTGGAGTGTTTTATTCATGGAGCAATGTGTGTTTCTGTTTCAGGCAGATGCTTAACTTCACAATTTCTTTTTAACAAATCAGCAAACAGGGGCAAATGCATTCATCCATGCAGAAGAAGTTATATTGTAAAAGACAAGCAAGAAGGATATGAACTTGAAGTAAAAAATGATAAAATTTTTTCAGCAAAAGATTTATGCACCTTGCCTTTTATTGAAAAATTAAAAAAAGCTGGGATTTTAAGTTTTAAAATTGAAGGAAGAAACAGGGATCCAAGATATGTTGACAGTGTTGTAAGAGTTTATAGAAAAGCACTTGATAATAATCTGAATGATGATGAGATAAAACAGGGTTTGAATGAATTAAAAAAAGTTTATAATAAAGGTTTTTCTTCTGGTTTTTATTTTGGTTTGCCTACTTCTGATGATTTTTCAAAAACAGAACATAGTGCTTCAAATGAAAAAAAGCATTTTGTTGGAAAAATTCTTCATTACTATCCCAAAATATTTGTGGCTACAGTTAAATTAGTTTCAGATTTAAGGATTGGTGATGAAATTATTGTGATTGGCAAGACAACTGGGTTAGTAAAATCAAAAATAAAAAGAATTGAGATAAAAAATAAATTTGTTGAAAAAGCAAAAAAAGGTGATGAGATTGGAATAAAACTTCCATTAGTAAGAAAAAATAATGAAGTTTATGTTATTAAAAAAATTAAAAAAATAAAAAAAAGGAAAAAAATAAAAAATTAAAAATTAAATTCTGCTTGTTGCGGACAAATTTCCTCATTACCTGAATCATCTATAAAATAAGGTGATACTTTTACACTATTTGGAGCTGTTAAACCTGAAGCAATACCTGTTATTAGAGCGGTTCCAAGAATCTGAGTATTTCCTCTTCTTGTTGTTACACTTCCTCCAGTTGTTCCGTCATAAAATACTATTTTTACTCCAGCAATAGCTTCACCACCAGCATTTCTTGTTAAGGTTACATTACATATACCACTAACACAACTAGCAGATACTGCTTTAACATCTATTTTTAAACACTTAGATGATAAATCAACCTGAGTTACTCCTTCATCAATAACATTTGAGATTACAACCCAAATAATTCCTACTGCCACTAAAGCTAATAAAACTATTATTAAAGTTGTTATAATAGCTGATAATCCTTGTTTTCTTTTTATCATTTACACCTCCTTTTTAACTTTTTTATTTTAAATATTAATTAAATTAGATATTTAAATGTTTTTATATTTTATTCTCTATTAAAATCATCTAGCATTTTAAAAAATTCTTTTTTATCTAATGTTTTATCTACTTCAGTTAATCCCATTTTTTCTGTGAATTTCCAAAATACTTCTGGTTTGTATTTTTTCTTTAATGCAGCGACTGTAACTAATTCCGGATCATCCCAACCCGAGTATTTACCCGATTCAATTCCTGCTTTAATTTTTCTTTTTGATACATCAATATTCTTAAATTTATATTTTCCAATGAAAAAAGCCCAAGGATATTTTTTTCCTAATACCTTATATATCATTTTTTGTCTTTCTGCATTATCCCGATGGTCTTTGCCTCTTATTATGTGAGTCATTTTTGTTTCAATATCATCTACTGTAACTGATAAATTCATTAATGGCCATACACGATATTTATTTTTTTGAAGGGGGTGAGGTGTTGTATTAATTCTTGCTAATGGAAAATCTCTCATAGCAGGATTTTTGTGTTTCATTCCTTCATGTGATTTAAATCTAAGAACAGCTTCTCCTTGTTTAAACCCTTTTTTGTCAAGCATCTTTTTCCATCTTAACAGGTTTTCTTTAATACTAGATTTTCTGCACGGGCAATTTTTTTGTTTTTTAGCATATTCTCTGAATTTATCTCCTGAGCAAGTGCAGACATAAGCAGCATTTTTTTTGATTAATTTTTCAGCATATTTGTAATAAAGAGCCATTCTTTTTGATTGAATCATTAATTTGAATGAATCTCCAAATAACCATTTTAATTCTTGTTTGATTGTTTTGTATGCTGAGGGGTCAATTGTTTCAGGATTAGTGTCTTCTAGTCTTATATAAAAAATGCCCCCATATTTTTTTACATACAGGAAAGAAAGTGTTGCTGTTCTTATATGCCCGATATGTAGTCTTCCAGAAGGGGAGGGGGGAAATCTCATGATAACTCCTGATTTAGGAACATCTGGCAATTCAGGCAAGCCTTGCCTTATTTCTCTTTTACTAACAATGTTTTCTAGTTTTTCAAATTCTTTTTTTTGTTCTTCTAGTGAAAGTGAATTTACTTCTTGAATGATTTTTGTAATTTTTTCAATATATTTTTTTATGTCTTGTTTTTTCAGCCCTTCATTGAATAGTGCAGATATAACTGCTCCTTGATTGGAGTTTCCCTTGTGAGTTAAGGCATTTTTTAATGCATATGCTTTAATTTTTTTATCTTCCATTTTTTTAAAAAGAAATATTACTTTATTAATTTATTTAATATCTGTTTACATCTGATTTTTTTTCAAGAACTTCTATTCTTTGTTGCAAATGATATATTTGATTTGATAATTCTTCTATTTGAGTTGTCATGCTTGTAAGTCTTTTTGCAAGTTTTCTTTTTTTCTCATGTGCACTTTCATAAGATTCTGAAGAATTAATTGTTTCCTCGTTAAGGTTTGAATTTGTATTTGAATTCGCATTTCCAAAAAAACTAAATGGGAGTATTTGAGATTCTTTTTGAGATTTTTGTTCCTGCATATCCTCCTTCATATTAGCTATTTTTTCCTGCTGTTTTCTATATTGGTCTGTTAAATCAAGAACTTTATTTCTTTTTTTAAAAAATTCCATGATTAATATTGGAAGATTTTATTTTTAAACTTAGTTGTTGTATAAACTAGGGGATTTTTCTAATTAGAAACCTTTTTTAAATATGAAATCTTTTGTTTTGAAATGAGTAAAATTAAATCCTCAAGATTAGTTATTAATTAAAAAAGATGGTGGCAACAATTGAGCAAATTATAGGGAAGATTAATCCAAAACTTTATGCATCTAATGGAGATGAATTGTTAAAAAAATATGGTTCTGCTGATAAAATTCCTGCAGAAGAGGTCAAGCCTAATGCAGTAAAATATTCTGAAAAAGGAGGGATAATACAGTTAGATTCAGGAGGTGTTGAAGCAAAACATGTGCTTGGCTATAATGCTTCTTCTGAAACCCTGGAGCCAATTTATTTTTTTATTTTAGATTTAATGAAAGATGATTTTGGGTTAGATGTAGAAAAACTTATAGATAATTTTAGTTCTTCTCCTGGTTCAGGACATTTTTCTGAGATGAATCAAAAAGCAACAATCATGCAACAGCAGGGTTCTAAACTTATGGTTGATATAAACATGATACTGAGGAGTGTGCTGAATATTGTTTATGATTTAAAAGAGTTTAAAATAAGATTACAAACTTATGATGATTTAAAAGATAAAAATAAAAAAGATGCTGCTTTATTGTCTTTAAAGCAAATTTGGATGGATAAAGTAGATATAAACAAAGGGAATTCAAGCATCAAGGCAATGGCATTGGGGCAGGCAGGTTTCCAGACATTAATTGATGCTTTTTTGGTTGCAAAAAATCAAGATGATGTTAAAAAAATTGATTTAAATGACAGAGTTAAAAGAATTCTTATTCCAAGAATAGCAGAGTTTAATACCTGGGTTCAGCACTCTGAAAATGAATTAAGAAAAAGATATGAAATTGAAAGAAATTATTTAAAAAGTCAGGTTAATAGCTTAAAATTATATTCAAGATGGGCAAAACCTCAATTAAGAGCTGCCCAGCAACTTGAAATGAAAGAAGGTGGAAGAGATCCTGCCCTGGTTAAATCCTTTAATACAATTATTCTTGAATTATCTTTGTTGGGAAAATCAAAATTAGATGTAAAGAATTCTGCCCTTGCCGGAGATTTGCCTTCTGATTTGAAAAATTTAAATCAAAAAAGAAATTATTACAGCTGTGTTTTAGTTGATTTCAGGTTTGTTGGAATACCGCAAAAAATAAGCCAGCAACAACATTATGTTTTTGGTGGCAAAGCTGTTGTTAGTTTCAAAGCATATGCATTAAATGAGGATGAAATTAAAAAAATAAATGAAGAACTGGATAAGTCAGATGTGGGGGATGTTTTGAGATTTCTTGAAGGTTCAACTACTGAAAGCTTAGGGCAATTGCAAAAAGATATTGATTTCTTTTTGCAGGAAAAAGAAGAGATAATTGAAAAACCAAAAACAGGTTCAAATCCTTTTTTAGCTTTAATAGGTTATTATAATGAATCAGGAAAACAAGAAAAAAAACCTGAAATAAAACAAGCAGGAGAAATAGTTGTTACCAAAGATAACTGGGTTGAATCTTATAGTTTAAGGCCATTGGTTGCTGAAAGAGCAAAAAATGCTGCTTTTGATTTATTTAATATTTATAAAAAAGCACATGGAATGCCAAGTTATATTTAGAGAATTGAATTTGTTGAGTTGAAATAATTAAAAAATTAAAAACGTTCTTCATTTATTTCTATTTGGAATTTTTCTAAAGCAGACATAAATATCTTGAAGTGAACAGGATATTTTTTTGCATAATCTTTTTTAAATGATTTAATATATTCTAAATGCATTTTATTGAATGGCTTCATTTTTTCCATTACTTGATAGCATTTTTTTTCATCAATATATGCACCAGTATTTTCTGCTATTGTTACAGGCATCTCCCATGTATTTTTATTTTTGTCAACTTGAAACCCCATAAGTCTGGTTTTATTATCTGTAAAGAAAGATTTTGCAATTTCAAAGATGTATGTTGTATATAGGCTATGAAAAAAATCTGAATGAAAATATTTTGAATTTATATTTCTAAGGTCTTTTTCTTTGCCTAAGCTTAAAATCATTGTTCCATGTGAGGAATATTTTTTGGCAAATTCTTTGTCTGCTTCACTTAAAAATGCATTGTCTAATTGTTTTACAAGTTCTTCAAGATTGTCTTTAAATTTTGGAAATTGAGATAAAATCTCTTGTTTTTCTGTTTTTGTAAAATCTCTTGACAATAATTTTGGATGAGAGTGATAAGCTACTTGTGTAAAATTAGGAAAAAGTTTTTCCCCTTGTTCGCATATTTTATTATGCAATTTAATGTATCTTTGTCCACTTTCCCCTTCTAAATTTAATTCTTTAGGACTAATCTCTTTTACATCAGTTGGATTTAGGTGGGAAAGACTTCCTATATAAATTCTTCCACCATCTTTTATACCATAAAGAAAACCAAAATGCTCACTATAGAAATTTGGGAGAAAACTTATTACATTGTTGATTGAATTTGGGATAATAATCTCTGATACATCTTTCTTGCCCTTGTTTGTTGGTTTTCTTAGTTTCATAATATTAAGTTTTTTCTGCAATTTATAAATCTTTTGTTTGTAACTACTATAAAGTTATAAGAATAGAAAGATTTCAATGAATTTTTTAATTTGGTATTTAATTTTTTTATTTAATTATTTCTTCCCCCAATAATTTTATATATTTGTTTGATGTAGTTAATTTATGAAAAAACAAAAAGATAAAGAGATTGTTGAAGAGAAAAAAGTAGAAAAACAAGAAAATCTTGAGCAAGAAGAAAGTTTAGAAGAGAAAATAGAAAATATTGAGGATTCAATAGATGATGTTCAGTTTCAGGAGTTTCTTAAACCTCTTGTTAAATCTTCAACACCTGTTTTAGAGAGAATTGCAGAGGGGCTTCCACAACCAGTATTTGTTGATACAGGTTCTCAGAATATGTTTGATGAGGAGAAAGAAAAAAAAGTTAATTATAATCCTAATCAGGTTAGTGATTATGTTACTGGTGATGATAAATTATTGAAAAAACAGGATTATGAATTCATGCAACAACCTGGGCAGATGAATGCGCAAGGTATTCGCGAAGATTTAAATAATAAAGGACAAAAATTTTTAGTTAATAATTCTCAGGATTTAAGAACACATAATTCAGGTCTTGAAACAAAATATGTTGGGGCAGAAAGAATTTCCAGAGAAGAGTCAAGGCTTCCTTTTGAGGGTGCAGAAAAAAAATATAAACGAATTAGATAAATTAATAAATAACTTTTAATTATAATTGTTATATACTGAATTAAAGTATTTTAAAAAAGAGATAAAATGGAAAAAAGTGATTATATTATTGAAAATATTTACCAGGGAGGGTATTCTTCTTTAAAACCTTCATCTCAGGGTAATATTTTTGGAGGATATGGTGTTGGTGCAGGAGATATTGGAATGTCTACTGATGCAAGAACAGCAAATATCTTAAAAGATATTTCTGATAATCTTTCTGCAGGAGCAAAAACAATTGAATTAACTCAGGTTTTTCCAGAAGTTTTTGATTCAGTTCCTCGAGATCAATTAAAAGAAGTAAATAGATTAAGCAAGTTAACAGGAGTAGATATGACTTTTCATGCTCCTATTGTAGAACCTTCTGGTATGACTAAAGAAGGATTTACAGAATCAGGAAGATTAAATGCAGAGAGACAAATGAACATGGCTATTGAAAGAAGCCATGATTTAAATCCTGATGGGGGGATGCCTGTAACATTTCATTCTTCAGCACTTCTTCCAGGAATGTTAAAACAAAAAATAGGAGATAACATAGAAAAAACACCAGAAGAGGCATATATCATAAATACTGAATCAGGTTCTATTAACAAGATTCCTTTAAAACCAAGGTCTTTTCCAGGGCAGGCAAAAGAGCCAAATATAGAAAATGAAATAAAAGATGAAAATGAACAGGCATGGACTAAAAATATTTCTCAGATAAATTATTATGCAGAACTAGGAGCAGATTCTCTTGACAGATCTGGTTATGTAAAATATTTGTCTGATTTAAATAATGGGCAAACTGCTCCTGGAAAAATTGAAGAAAGAGCAAAATCTGAATTTAATAGAGGAATATCTTTTTTACAAGATTCTTATACAAATCTTAAACAGCTTTTTGAAATTGCATATAGAAAAGGTTCAGATGCAGATAAAAAAATATTAAATAGTTTTTACAGTGAAATTTCTGATAATGTTGAAAAAATAGAACAAAATCCAAAAAGTTTTAAGAATGCAG
This sequence comes from Nanobdellota archaeon, assembly GCA_018898425.1. GTDB lineage: Archaea > Nanobdellota > Nanobdellia > Pacearchaeales > GW2011-AR1 > JAHIHG01. The sequence goes on from JAHIHG010000011.1 coordinate 7,275, forward strand.
AATTAATGCGGGAAATTGTTCAAAAAGGAACAAATACATTAGGTAATTTAACCCCCCCAAAATTAATTGAAAATTTAAATGAGTTTGCAAAAAAAAGAACAGCAGAAACTTTTGCAAGGGTTGCTTTTAATGCTTATGACAAGTTTGGTGATAAAGCTCCAATTGTTAGTATTGAAAATCCTCCTATTGGGGGGGCTTTTAGCACAGGTGAAGAGCTTAGAGAAATTGTGGAAAAATCAAGAGAAAAGTTTGTTGAGATAGCTGTAAAAGAAGGAGTGTCAAAGTCATTTGCAAAAGAACAGGCAGAAAAATTAATCGGAGCTACCTGGGATGTGGGGCATATAAATATGATGAGAAAATATGGTTATGAGGATAAAGATATTATTAAGGAATCTGAAAAAATAGCACCTTTTGTCAAGCATGTGCATTTGTCTGATAATTTTGGTTTAGAACATACAGAGCTTCCAATGGGAATGGGTAATGTTCCTATTAAGAAAATTATGGAAAAATTAGGCAAAGAAGGTTATAAGGGAAAAAAGATAGTTGAAGCATTAAATTGGTGGCAGCATTTTTCTCCAGGAGGAAAACAAAACCCCCCTTTAAAAGTAACTTTAGAAGCCATGGGTTCTTCAATTTATGCAGAAGGAGCTGGACCTTACTGGAGTCAGTCATTAGGATTGCAACAAAATTATTCTGCAGGTTATGGAAATATGCTTCCTCAAACAAATTATGAGATGTTTGGTGCAGGTTTTGCACAGCTTCCTACAGAATTAGGGGGTACAAGACAAGGTGCAGGGGGAAGCAGGATGAGTGGAAGACCTATGGAATAGAATGGATTTTATTTTTACAAGTCATGCTAAGCAAAGAATGATTGAAAGAAAAATTACATTAGAACAAATTAAAGAGACAATTAATTTTCCAAATTATGTAATTAGCAAAGATAATAAAATTGAAGCATACAAAAAAATAAATGGAAAATTTTTAAAAATTGTTTATATTAAAAAAGGTAAATTTATAAAGATTATAACTCTTATATGGAAATGAAAATAACATTTGATAAAGAAGCTGATGCAGTATATATTTATTTTAAGGACATATCTCTGGGAGAGGTTAAAAACACAATTTCTTTAAATGAGTCTGTGAATATAGATTTAGATGAAAATGGAAAAACTCTTGGAATTGAAATACTAGATGCAAGTAAAAATCTTCCTTTAGATGCACTTAAATCCGCTGTGATGATTTAAATTTTGAATAAAATAAAAAAGATGGTGAAAAAGAAAAAGAAACATAAAGTTTCTAAATTAAAAAAGATGGTGAAAAAAGTTTCTAAAAAGAAATCTATGAAAAGGCATGTTGAAAAAATTAAAGAGATTTCTGCAAAATCCAAAAAAATAAATGAAAAAGATATTCCAACATTGCAATTAAAATCAGAATCAGACATTGCAATGGATTTTGCTGTCAAAGTTTACCAAAAATTTAATAAAATTGTTAAGTCAATTGTTCTTTTTGGTTCATTGGCAAAACAAACTTCTGTTGCAGGTTCTGACATTGATATTATAATTTTGATTGACGATGTTTCAATAAAATGGGATCAGGAATTAATTGCATGGTATAGGGAGGAATTAGATAAAATTATGAGAAGAAATCCCTATAATAAAAGTTTGCATATTAATACTATTAAATTAAGCACATGGTGGGAAGATTTAATGAGGGGAGACCCTGTTGTTTTAAATATTCTTAGATATGGCGAAGAGATGATTGATTTTGCAGGTTTTTTTGCTCCTTTAAAATATCTTTTAATAAATGGGAAAATAAAATCAACTCCTGAAGCGATTTATAGTTGTCTTCAAAGAGCTCCTGTTCATATTCAAAGAAGCAAATTAGCAGAATTAAATTCTATTGAGGGTTTGTATTGGTCAATGGTTGATTCTGCTCATGCCGCATTAATTGCTGCAAATGTTTCACCAGCTTCTCCAGAGCATATCCCAATTGATTTAAAAGAAAATTTTGTAGATAAGGGAAAATTAAAAATAAAATATGTTGTATGGTATAGAGATTTGCTTGCATTGCATAAGCAAATTGTTCATGGAAAGATTCATGATTTAAAAGGTGTTGAAATTGATGCCTGGCAACAAAGAGCAGAAGAATTTTTAGAAGTTATGGCTAAGTTAGTTAAGGAATTTATAGAGGGAAATTAATAAAAAATTATTTTTTAACATACCAATTTGAATCATGTGCTGATTGTAATTCATATGTTCCTTCCAAAGTATGGATGTTTTCTTCTGAATCAAGTATGCCTTGAAACGAGTCTTTAGTAGTCGGATTAGTTACTTTTCTTAGAGTTATTATGGGAAGTTCATAATTAAACAAATCAAGGGAGTGAGTTGTGTCTGTCATATGGGGTCTTTCTGAGACAATTTTAATTTGTTTTTTTAATGATGTATTAATTGGAATTGGATTATTAAATCTGAAAATTTCACTTGTTTTAATATTATATGAATTTATTAGTAATGCTAATCCTCCAAAAATCCCTAATGCTAATAATTTTTTTTTCATTTTATTCTTCATTATCTTGTTTATTTCTTAAAATAACATCTTTAGCTAAATATTTATTTGTTCCTTCTATTGCTTTAGGTATCAAATCTTTATAGATTTCATCTTCTATAACTTTGAAAACAGCACTTATTATATTATATTTTTTTAATTCTTTTTTTGCCGCTTTACTTTTATCCTTATCTGGGTGAGACTTGTCATGCATTAGTCCTTCTATTTTCTTTTTCAATGCATTTAGTTCTTCTCCCTTGTATTTATTAAGATTTGAAATTTCTTCTTCTCCAAAATATTTTTTAATAGTGTCTTGGTAATTAGTAAGATAGTTTTCTACAGTTAAGCCTTGCATTTCAGCCCTGTGTTGTTCTTGGGTGTAACCTATTGCTGTTTGTTGTCCTATGTCTGAAGCCATTGTCCCTCTAAGAATTGCTTCTAGTCCTTCTCCATTATAACCTTGTTTAATGGCATTTCCTTCTAATCCTCCAATTAAATATTCTTTATGATCCTCTGAGCTATAAATTCTTCCCAGTGTATTAGCCCAGCTATATTTGTCAAAATCCCTCTCTGGTTTGTAATCTTTTTTTGTCATTTTCTTTAATATATGTTAGATGTTGAACTTTATAAATGTTTCTGTTTTGTTACTATTGATAAAAAGTAACAGATTTAGAATTATTTTTCTATTTTTTCATACAAAACTTTTGTTGTACAGGGAAGTTTTGATTTTATCTGTCTTAGAACTTTTCTTGTGAATTGAACCATTTTTTCATTTGGAACTGCAATTTGGAATATTCTTTTATTGGGTTTTAATATTGCTGCTTTTCCTACAGCTTTTCCATAAGATAACTGCATTCCTGTCTGCATCCTGTCTGCTCCTGCTCCTGTAAGAAGTTTGTTTTCTCTTTGAATATGATGGGGAAATGGAATAACTTTGAATAAATATTGTCCATTTGTTTCTTTATTTATTTTTTTATTTATATATTGCCTGCATGCTTCAAGAGCATTATGCCTTATCTGAACTTTTTCTGTTGCAATTAATGTAAGCTGGTGCGGAAGTTTTCCTTTTTGAAAAAGTTCCTGGTTTCCCATGCTAAATTTAACTATTTTTTGTGGGGGAACTGTTTTAATAAAAGATTTTTGCCTTCTTTTACTAATTCTTGTGAATGGGACTACTTTTCTTTTTGAATATGCTGAAGCTTTTCTTATTGCAGCCATGCGAGGACACCTCTGGTTTTTCCTGTAATGGAAACATACAAATCTTTTGATTTGCTTTCCTTCGCGTAACCTTCCTTTTCTGTACTGATGGGTGATTTCTTAAATTGCCTCTGAAGGAAATCACAAGCAGAAGAATAGAGATTGATTTCTCTTGTTGTTACACGAGTGGATTTATTTAATTTAATTATCATTTTATTTCAACCTCTGTTGTAATTGCCTGTCCTGGAAGACCTTTTTCAAATATAGCTCTTACAAGCCCTTTATTTCCATGACTAGATGAAATTTTGCCTTTGATTATTTTTCCAGCAGGAGATTTCCATGAAACTTCTTTTCCAATAAATTTTTCAGCATCTTTTTTAGTTGAAATCTTTTCAATTTCTATTAAAAAATGTCTTTCATGAACTGTTTTTCTTCCTCTTCTGAACTGAATTACTTTTGCTTTCATTCAAAATAACCTCCAAAAAGATTTTGGATGTATGGAAATTTTATATTTGCTTTTGTCATAATAATTATCAAGAAAATTAGTTTTTAAACCTTATTGAAATGATTGATTTTAAAAATTTGAATGAATATTTTATTAATTATAAGATATAATTAATAATTCTAAAAATGTTATTTGATTGAGCCCCCGATGTTTTATTAATAGTTAAATATGAATTAACGAGCAAAGCGAGTTTATAATTTTTGTTAAATATAATTGATTGTTCATGTTAGTTGAGTTGATTTTTTTAAAGCCATTCTGCAGACAACTCATAATGAAATCTAATAGTATAAAAATAAATTAATTGTGGGTACTTGTTTTTTATAGTTTATTTTTAAAAGCATAGTAATCTTAGCTAATCTGTTTCAAACATTAATTATTTAAAGACTAAATTCGAAAAGTATAAATGATTGATATTAATAAGATTAGTCCTGGAGAAAAATGCCCGGAGATAATTAATGTTTTAATTGAGATTCCCAAGGGTTCTTCAAATAAATATGAATTAGATAAAGAAACAGGTTTGCTTTTTTTAGACAGGCCTTTATATTCTTCTGTGCATTATCCTGGAGATTATGGGCTTATTCCTCAGACACACTGGGATGATGGAGATCCTCTGGATGTTTTAGTTATAACTTCTACTCCTGTTTATCCTCTGACGCTTGCTGAAGTAAGAGTAATTGGGGTTTTGAGAATGATTGATTCTGGTGAAAAAGATGATAAAATTATCGGAGTTTATAATTCAGAACCAAGATTCAAAGAAGTTAAAGATATAAAAGATATTCCAAAACATACAATAAAAGAGATAATTAATTTTTTTGAAACTTATAAGGAACTTCAGGGCAAGAAATGTGAGATTACAGAAGTTAAAGGAAGAGAAACTGCTTATAAAGATGTTGAGAGGGGAATTAAGGCTTATAAAAAGAAGATTGAAAAGGAATAATTAGAAGGGATATTTTTAACATAACATCAATAGGAAAAGATGTTTTTGAGGAAGATGGTTGGGAAGAAGCGATATTATTAATTTTTAAACTTCCTATCTATGATTCTATTTTCATCCCCTTGCTTATTTTTACGTATCCAATCATAAATTGCAATACTCCCTGCAACTGCAACGTTCAAACATTCAATACCTCCATATTGAGGAATATAAACTCGCGATGCTGAATTATTTAGAATTTTGCTTGGGACCCCTGTTCCTTCATTTCCAACTACTAACATAGTATTTTTAGGATATTTGTATTCAAAAATGTTACATGAATCTTCTCCAATTTCTACAGAAACAATATTATAATTATTTTCTCTACAATATTCTACAAATTCGTCAGATGTTCTCATTTTAACTATCCTAATTCTAGAATGTGCTCCTGTTGCAGCCCCTTTATTCCATTTTTTCCTTCCAACAATTATAACTTCTTTAATATCTGCAGCATTTGCAGTCCTTATAAGTCCGCCAATATTCGCTTCATTAGATAAATTCATTACTGCTATAGCAAGGTTATTCATTTTTACACTCTCTATAATCTTTTAAAGTAATTTTATCAAAATATTTTTCCTTATTTAACGCATTCTCTAAAACAGTTTTTAAAAGGTCTTTATCATCATCCCACCTAATTCTTTGAATAAACTCTTCTATATCAAGCCAATCATATTTTGAATGTTCTTCATTTAAAATAATTTCTCCTGGTTTAACAAAGGAAATAAAATTATGCTCTTCACAAATTTCATCCCGCCAATTATAAATTGACCCCCAATTTAAGGAAATTACTTCTTCAGTAACTAACCCTGTTTCTTCTAAAACTTCCCTAATTACTGCTTCTTCATAAGTTTCATCTTTTTCAATTCCCCCAGTTACTAAAAACCACCCCCCTTCACCATGTTCAGGATGAGGCTCACTATATAATACTAATAATTTTCCATTGTTTGCAATGAAAGTTAAAATTTTCTTTTGCATTTCATATTAAAGTTTTATTTACTTTTAAGTCCTTTTACTAGGAAGATTGGGATTTCCGAATGATTATCATTTTTACCAAACCCAAATCTTAAATCATATCCAATACCTTGAGAAGATAATATCTGTTCAACTTCAGAAATGCTCCATAATTTAATTCTGTGTTTATCAACATGCATATCCATTTTTCCAGTTTTCTTATCTTTAATTAGGTATAAAGGATTCCAAATTGAGACTCCTTCATTTGAATGAGTAGTATACATTTCTACTACATCAAATCTATCATTACTATTGGCAGTAATATTTGTATATCCTTCTCTCCATTTTTCAGCACAATATGCTAAATCAAAAATTACATTCCCATCTACAGCATGTCTCCTCATTGAAGTAATTGTTCTTTCAAAATCCTCTGTAGATAAATTATATTGGATTGAACTTGAAAGACAATAAACTAAATCAAAATTTCTTTTTAAATCAAATTCCCTCATATCAGTTTGAATTAATTTAGCTCCTAGAGATTTTCTTTTTGCAACATCTAACATTCCTTGATTTAAATCTATTCCTTCCAAAATAGCATTAGGTAATTTTTTCCTGATAGCTTCCAGATGAGCTCCGATTCCACAAGCAATATCCAAAATTGTTCTATTTTTTGGAGTTTTTCTTACATGGTTTAAAAAAGCATCATGAACTTCATTGGAATTTTCATTAGACAAAATTTTTTCTCTAAGAGAAGACCTTTTATTATTGTATAAATTATCCATATAAAAATAAGATTACAAGAGTTTTTAAGTTTTACCATTATATAATAGCAATTATAATTTTTTAAATATCAACAATTTGAACTTCCTCTAATCTATAAACATTTTAATAAGTTCTAATTTTGATGAAATTATAGGAGAATTGATATTTTTATTTTTTTTAACTTGAAATTATAAAATAATTTCAAAATTACCTAATTCTTTTTTTAGTAATTCAAATATTTTATGATTTATTATTGTTGTTTGTTTTGTTTTTTGTTTTTCAACAGCATTTGAAACTTCATCCATGTTTGAATCCTGAATTGTCTCATTTATTTTTTTAATTTTGTTTTGCAAAAATAAAAATCCGGTTTGGTCACAGATTAGTAATTCTGCAGTTTGTTCTTTTTCTTTTTCATTGTATTTTATTTTCATTCTTCCTTTTTCAAGTGAAATTAAATCACATCTTTGAGCATATTCAATTAAATCATTAATTAAAATAGAAGCTCTTTTTCTTGCTTCATCCACTTTATGGGGGTTTAATTTTCCTTTTTTACATTCTTTTCTTGCAATAACTATGTTTTTTAATATTCTTAGATGCTGGGGGGTAAATTTGCCTGTTTTAATAAATTTTTTTTCAAAATCCTGAATTGTATTTTCCTGTGATTTTTTTCCAACAATATTTTTTAATAATTCAAAGACATCTTTGTAAACCTGTTCAATGGTTTTTTCCTGTGATTTTTTCTCAATTTGCTTTCTTAATTCTTTTAATCTTTTCAAATAATCTTCTGTTTCATGTAAAAGCTTGTCAATTTCTGTTCCAGAAATTTCTTTTATTTTTTCATGCTCGTAATCTTTCCATGTCTGGACAATTTTTTCAAGAAAAGTAATGTATTTTTTTTCAATCATTTTTGTTTCTAAAAAATGTTTTTTGAATTCATTTACTAATTCCTTTTTTGCATTTGGCGGGGGCAAACCATACAGCATTAGCAGTGCTTGTGCAGGAGTGGTTACTCCCCAAAAAATATTTGTGAAAATTTCTGATAATAATGTTCTTTTGCTTCTTGGAATTACACCATCTCCCATACTCATAAACATGTCAATTGCTTCTGGAGAGGGTTTTAATTTTCCCATTTTTAACAATGCTTTCCATGGCATAAATGTTCCTCTGTCATATAATGGGATGCCATCTCTAATAAAAGTAAACATTACAGGGTGGGCATCTTTAACACTTTCCCAGAATTCAGTAAGAAGATATATTTGAGGTTCAAGTTTATTTTTTACTCCTGCAAGAGCAGAAGCTTCTGCAACATACTGGTAAATAATTCCTCTTAATCTTTCTTTTAGTTCTAGTCTTGGCATTCGTTTTACATCAGTATCATTAATAATGACAAAAATATCAACATCAGATGTTTTAATTGCCTCTCCTCTGACTAAACTTCCGCCAATAACATAGCTTACAACATATTTTTCAAATTTTTGAAGCACAAGGGATTTGTGTATTTCAGCTACTCTCAATGCTCCTAATATTCCTTTATCATAAAGTGGAAAAGACATGGCAATAGCACTTGATAATTCAAATTTACTATCCAGGCAGTTTTCCCAGACATCTATCGGAGTTTTTATCTGAATCCAGATTTTTTGCTTTAGAGATTCAATTTGTTTTACTATTTCTTTTGTTATTTTGGGTATTTCTTTAAGTTTTTCTTCAGGAACAATCATGTATAAATGAATGTGTTTTTCTGTTTCTTTTGGGATTTCTTCTTCATCAATAAAATTTTTAATTGCCTGAGGGGGAAGAACACTTATTGCCTGAGTAAAAGAGTATTTTTTAATAATAAAAGATTTTAATTTTTCAAGTTCTTTTTTTGTTTTCTCCATTTCTTTTTTTGTTTCTTTTGGACTTTCTGACACAGGAGATTTTTGAGTTTTATACTTGTTATTAAGATTCATTTCTGGAATTTCTCTGTTAGTTTGTTCCATATTTTAAAATAATTTATTTTACTTATAAATGTTGCTGATTAATGGAAACAACAGGCAAATTTAAAAATGTAAAATATCTTTAAATTTAAGGTCCTATAGTCCAGTGGTTAAGATCCCACAGGGATGACCTCTTTGAGGCCTCACTTCGTTTACATCGAGCATTTACACTTCGACTAATTAATTATCATAATTATCAGATAACAAAGTGAAAGTGTGATTAGAAGAAACAGCAGTTTTGACTATTTGAAAACAAATAATTTAAAAGTACCTAATTTATTATTAAATAATAAGGTCCTATAGTCCAGTGGTTAAGACACTTCGTTTACACCGAAGAAACAGCAGTCCGATTCTGCTTAGGACCATATTTTAAAAATGACAAATGAAGATATTGAACTTGCAGAAGAACATATTAAACTAGCTGAAGATATTGTTATGGAAGAGTCTAAAAAATCAAAAAAACCTATAAAAGAATTTGAAGAGGCAGAATTTGCTCTTGAAAAAGCAGAAGCTGAAATAAATGATTTGAAAGATAAATAATTCAGATTTATATAATAAATCATATCAAAAAATAATTATATTTTTTTGGAATTTATTCGACGTTTAATTTACAATTCTATAACTACAAACCTTTTTATATTGTATTTTTTTATAAAGTATATGAAATTTATAAGAATGAAAGGAGGTAAAAAAACAATGAAAAAAATATTTTTGTTTCTCTTTGTTTCTTTAATGGCAATGTCGCTTGTTTTGGCTGCTAACGGAAGTGCTGGAACAACTGGACAGCAAGGAACAGGTAATGGAACTCAAACCAATACTGAAACTCAAAATCAAGGTGAAGAAAGTCAATTGCAGAACCAGGTTCAAGTTCAGACTGGAACTTATATGAACCAAGCTGGAAAGCAAATGCAAGTTCAAGCAGGAGAAGGAAATGAAGTAAAACTTCAATCTGGAAATGTTGAGGCAAAAACTACTATGGCTATGACTCAAGAGCAAGTCCAAAACAGAACAAAGCTTCAAGTTAAGCTTTCTAATGGAATGAATGCTGAAGTTAAAGTTATGCCAGACACTGCTTCTGAAACAGCATTAGCAAGACTTGGTGCAAAATGTGAAGGCGAGTGCACAATTGAACTTAAAGAAGTTGGAACCGGTAATCAAGTAAAAGCTGCTTATGAAATCAAAACTCAAAAACAAGCAAGAGTTTTAGGATTATTTAAAACACAAATGCAAGTTCAAGCTCAAATTAATGCTGAAACAGGAGAAGTTATCAAGACTCAAAAATCTTGGTGGGCTTTTTTGGCTTCTGAATAAATTTTTTTTATTTTTTTTATTTTTATTTTTTTTAGGTAGCTTGTTTTTTAAAAAACAAGAAGTAATTTGATAAAGTTTTTCATATTTAATATGGTGGTTTATTCTTTACGATTTATCATAAAAAGTGCTATCTAGAAAAAAGAGAAATATAGGTAGCCTTTTTTATCGCAAGATTTATAATCCAAATTTCCCTTATTTTAAAAAAGAGAGTATGGATAAACCTTATCTTAAAAAATATTGTAAAATTTCCAAATTTACTGTTTGGATAGTTAATGGCAAATATATAAGAAATAATCTTGATGAAGAATTTACTAATTTTGGGCAACATTACAGATTTTCTTTCATACCTATTAATGAGTTTTGGATTGATAAGGAATATGATGGTGGTGGAGAAGAAAAATTTTACATAGATCATTTATTAGTAGAACATAGACTCATGTCAAAAGGAATAAGTTATATTGATGCATTGATAATTGCAGATAAAACTGAATTAAGAGAAAGATCTAAGAGTTCTATACTTCTTAATGAAATGAAAAAGAAATTTAAAAATAAAGAAATTTTCAAATTAATTCATAAAAGCTTGTGGAAAAAATATTCAATTAATGGATTAAGGGTATGGATTATTAGGGGGGAATTGGTTAGAGACAGGTTATTTATTGATTTTACTGAAGGAGGTCATGATAAGGTTTATCCCTTTATTCCTGATGGGGAAATCTGGATTGAAGATGATTTAAATCCAAATGAAAGAAAATTTGTTTTATTACATGAATTGCACGAAAGAAATCTAATGATGAAGATGAAAACCGGAATTGACATAAAAAATGGCTTTTCTAAGTTAAATAAAAAATACTTACACATTTATGCCTCAGCTCATAATTCTGCAAGCAATTTAGAATATTATTGCAGGCATCATTTAAATTATTTAGACAAAAAAATTAATATAGAATTAAACAAAATTAAAAATGGGCGTTGTCCGAAAAGAGATAAATTCTGATTTGAAAAATAAAAAAATTCAAACTTTTTTGAGAAGATGAATCTGAATTTTTTAGATTCATTCTAATATTATATAAAATAACATGCCAACCAAATTCTCTTTGCTTCATATACTTCTTTTTTGAACTTAATGCTATAATCTGTTTTTTCTTTAATGAATAATTTATTGATTCAATTATGCTTCTTTGCCCCATAAAATCAGGCAGCGTAACACATTCTCGTCGGTATTTGCCCTTAGGTTTTTGCTTTAAACTTCTTCTATTTCTTTTTCTCACAGGAGCATATAAGGTTCCCCCTTTATTTCTGACAATTTCATGCAGAGGTTCAGCATCATAACCTCCATCGCCCAAAATTATAATATCTTTTAAATTATTTCGTCTAAATATTTTTTTAGCAATTTTGGCATCATGTTCTCTTTTCATCGTAAGGTTAAAATCAATTATTTTTCTTTGTTTCACGTCGATAAACAAGTCCACTTTAGCATAAGGCATATTGTGGTCATTAATCCTTTTTTCATAATGTCTGCTTCTTTGCCATGAATCAAATCCAGTCCCATCAATTGCTGTTAAATTAATTTTATTTTGTAAAAGCACTTTGCCAATTTTTCTTATAACTTTCATATCAAACATTTTTAACCAATCATGCAAAGTGCTTTTCTTTGGGATTTTTTTTAATCCTAACCAAGAAACCCATTTTAGTTCAGAAAGCTCTTCGACAAAATCCCTTAAGGATTTTTTACTTCTTTCAAATAAAATTAT
>JAHIHG010000067.1 GCA_018898425.1 Nanobdellota archaeon
AATCTGGTTTTGCTTCTGATAAAAAAATGTTTGGTTGGAAAGTCTCACAAAAACGAGAAGATCGAATTGATACTGCTTTGTTTGCTAGAGCCGTGTGGCACAACATTCTTCTTCTATATGCTTAAATGTGTCCCACACTCTAAAAAATCAAAACATATTTAAAGAAAAATTACATTAATCTAATTAATAATTAAATAAATTGGAGGTGAAAAAATGGCTAAAAAAGAATCTAGGGGAAATGTTTTAAGTTTTCTTGCATGGATTACTGGAGTTGTTGTATCTTTAGTTGTAGGTAATGCAATGATTCAAGGAATTTTAAGACTACCAGGATGGCTTGGAGGAACTACTAGTGCTGGAATGATAATTGCAGCAACCATCGGATGGATAGTAGTGATAACAACCCTTGTTGGAGCAGTAATGGCTATACTTCGTAAATAATTTTATTTACAAATTTTGTTAAATTTTTAACCTATTTCTTTTTCTTTTATCTTAATTAAAATGCTGGAAACTTATTAGAAAAGTTAATTAACAATTTTTAATTTTGGAGCCATTAATTTGCTCAAGGTTAAAATTTTAGAGAATTCTCTTTCATATGTCTCTTCAAGTGCATTTATAGTAAAGTCTAAAACAGGAGTATTTTTAAGTTTGGGGATTTTTTTTCTTTCAATTTCTTTATTAATAATATAAGTTAATCTTGTTAAACCCTTTATATTTTCTTCTCCAATTTTACCAAGCCCATATTGAATTATATTGAATAAATTGCCTAATGAATAAACAGGAGCAAAATAAATTTCTTCCCCATTAAACTGAGTATAAATAATTTTATAATTTTTTTGATGTAGTTCACTTATTAAATGCATAGTTAAATCATTAATTGGTTTTAAAACAGGATCGTTTATTGAAAGCCTGCTTTCTGACAATATTGAAGATTCGCAGATTAATTCATCTTTTGATAAATTAAACAAATAACGATTTTTGTATTGAATATTTTTTAAACATTTAATTTTTTCAAAAGGGGAAAAAACCTTGCCAGAAATTATAAATAATTTTTCTCCGCCATAGAGTGCACTTCCCCAGGAAGTTTCAATTTTATTTTCCTTAAAAAAAGGTTGAATTAAATTCATGAATTTGTTATTAATTTTTTGCACCAGAGATTGTCTTGCTTTCGCATTAATATTTTTCCCAGATAATTTTTTTTGCAAAACCTTTATGTTATTATATTCTAATTTTTCCCTATTATTTAAATAAAACACACTCATTGGTTTTGGATTATCATCATTCAAAAATTGTTCCAGCAATCTTATTTTATATATATGCATTTAATTTTAAATAAGTTTTTTTTATAAAGATTTATATCTTAGAATTATTTCTTTATTTTAACAATTTATCTTTGTGAATCCTCATAATATAGGGCATCAACAATTTTTGCAATAGGAAATGTTGCTCTGCAAACATCAAATCCTTTGAAACCTTTGCCTTGGCAATAATTATCTTTTATTTCTATAATTCCTTTAGAAAGTTTGATTAATTTTGAATCTTTTTTTAAGAGTATTTTTTCAATTTGACCTATATTACTTATATTGACAATCTTTTGAAATAATGTTCCTTGAATCCAGTTTCTATATTTTTTTGTATCAAGAGTTTCTCTTGCTTTGTCAGTAAATGGGTATTTAATTTCTACATTTTCATCTGTTTTTAATATTCTGGGTGCTAAAAATTCTGAATTTAAACTCTCCAAGGTATCTGAAGCAATATTAAATCCAACTATTTTCTCAGAAACTCTATCTAAATTATGAAAATTTATCATGCATCCAAAATCATCTATTAAGGTTAAGTATGCTCCATTATATCCAATTTGAAACTCAATCAAATCTTTTTTATTAGAATGAGATAGTCTTGGAAAATTTTTTTATCAAATAGATTAAAGCTCACAAAATATTCATTAAGTTTTTCAAAAAGAGGTGTTTTTAATTCTTCAACTCTTTTTATGAAATTTTCTTTAAATATTTGATTTGGCCAAAGATAAATTATGCCCTTAGAATTCAGGTAGGGATTTCCAAGTTCAAATTTTAATGGTTTTCTCATAATTAATAAAATAGAAAACTTCTTTAAAAGAATTTATGTTTAATATTAAATGAAACTAAATAAATTAGAGGACCAAGGCACTCGAAAAATACCATGCAAGAATAAGATTTTTCTAGCCCCAATGGAAGAAATAAATGACATTGTATTCAGATTATTATGTAAAAAATCAGGATGTGGTTTAACTTATACAGGAATGATAAATCCCCTTACTGCCAAAGAAATTGTATTAGATGACAAGCCTGCCTTGCAATTATTTTGCACAAGCACAAAAGGAATAAAAGAATTTATGAAAAAATATGATTCCAAAGTTTCATTATGGGACTTTAACTTGGGATGTCCTGCAAAAACCGCAAAAAAACACGGATTTGGGGTGTTTTTTCATAATGAATTAGAACAAATTGAAAAAATTTTAAAAACAATGAGAGAAAATACAAAAAAGCCACTGACAATAAAAATAAGAAAATCAAAGCATACATTTAAAATTATAAAAATTGCAGAAAAATATTGTGATGGAATCTGCATTCATCCAAGAACACAGCCTCAGGGTTATGGGGGTGTTCCAGACATTAAATTTGCAGAAAAAATAAAATCAAAAACAAAACTGCCAGTGATTTATTCAGGAAATATTGATGAAAGCAACTGCAAAGAATTTCTAAAAACATTTGATTATGTCATGATTGGAAGAAAAGCAATAGGAAATCCAGATATTTTTGCAAGAATAACAAAAAACAAATCAAACACCAGTTTTCAGGATTACCTAAAACTTGCAAAAAAATATGATTTGCCTTTCAAGCAGATAAAACTTCAGGCAATGAACTTCACAAAAGGAAAAGACAATGCAAAAGAGCTAAGACTTAAAATCTTTGAGATAAAAACACTGAAGGAGTTTGGCTAACTTTTATTTTCCAAATTCTTTCCCAACCCCTCACGCCTTTTCTGAATAAATTCATTTCTCATAGGTTCTGTAAGAATCTGATATGCTTCTTCCATTGATGAAAAATTATCTTTATCAACTCTATGTTCATATATTTCCACTTTTCGAAAATTAATATTCAAGGGTTCTGGATACTTAACCATAATTTTTTTAATAATAATTAGTATTTAAGAATTTATATTTATTTGAATAGATTATCCCAAATAGTATCAAAGAATTAATTAAAAAATAATTAAAAAAATAAAAACAAATTATATCCAGGCTCTTTTTATTGGTCTAATTGCAAAGATTATTCCTGCAACTAAAAACCATGCCCAGTGAATCTTGTGCACTAATGCCATTGCTGCTGGCCAGACAGTTATAATAAACAGCGTAAAAGCAGCTGCAGATAACTTTGTCAACTGGACATCATGCACATCCATTTTTTTAACTCTCTTGTCAAATTTTTTAAACTTGCTCATCTAAATTTCCTCCTTTTGAATAGCATAAGATATATTTTAAAGTATATAAATTAATTGATTAAAATTTAATTATTTTATTTTTCGAAGACATGGCTAATGATTCTATTGCCTCTTTTTATGATATAAATCTAATATATAAACAATATTTTTTTCAGCAAGATAAAAATAAGATAACCTAAATGGTTTAATGTATAATTCTCTGGTTCCTTTTCTATCATATTTTATTGGCTTGCCGACTTTAGGGTTTTCAGAAATCTTTTTAATTTGCGTTGTTATTTTTGTTCTTGATAATTTATCCTTGACTTTAGAAAAAATAATTGTAAATTTTTTATCAAAACGAATCTCTACCATTATGCATTTTTATTCCCAAGAAAAATGTATCCTGGAAAAACCTGTTTTACCATTTATCCATTTCCTCAAAAAGATTATCTGAGTCAACACTTATAAACTCTCCAGCTTCAATTCTTTGAAATGCTTCTTCAGTTCTCCTAGCAAATTCTAAATCTTCTTTTATACTTTCAGTTAATTTCCCTATTTTCTTAAGGATAATTCTTTCATCATCTTTTATTATAATTAATTCTTCTCCTTCTTTCAAATCCCCCCTCATTCTAGAAGGGATTACTATCTGACCCTTTGAACTTATCTTAATTATATCCATATTTATCATAAGTAAGGTATGTCTTACAGAGTATTTAAATATTCTGATTTAACAGAGTGTGGGACACATTTAAGCATATAGAAGAAGAATGTTGTGCCACACGGCTCTAGCAAACAAAGCAGTATCAATTCGATCTTCTCGTTTTTGTGAGACTTTCCAACCAAACATTTTTTTATCAGAAGCAAAACCAGATT
>JAHIHG010000068.1 GCA_018898425.1 Nanobdellota archaeon
ATTATTGTTGTTATTGCAAATCCTTTTAACAAACCTGCTCCTGCCCATAATAAAGGCAGTAAAGCCACTACTGCAGTAAAATATGCTCCTAAAATAATTGTAAAAGCTCTTTTTAATCTTTGTTTAATACTAAGAAATTTGCTTTGGTTTGCTTCATCCATAATAATTATCTGCTGGTCAATTCCTGTACCAATTGTTGCTAAGATTCCTGCAATGCTTGGCAAATCAAGATTCCACTCAATAAAAGAAGCTATTCCAAGAATAATAATGATTTCAGAAATACTTGTAAATAATAAAGCAAGCGAGGATTTAATTTTCCTATATCTAATGAAAATAATTATTGCAACTGCTAAAAGAGCGGTTATTCCAGCTAAGAAAATTGAATTAATAAAATCTTTTCCAAGAACAGGGGAAATTGTATCTAGCTTGACTATTTCCAGTTTATAAGGAAGACTTCCTGTAATCAAAACTGTCTGTAATTTGTGCATTGATTTTTCTGCATCATCATAAGCTGTTTCCCTGTCACTTCCTGTACCAGAACCAGAAATCTGTATTTGTGTTGTGACTCTTCCTTTTAATCCTTCGCCGATTAAAAGACTGTCAACCAGATTATCATCTAAGTATAAATCTAATTTTTCAGAAAGATACTTGCCCTGGGCAGTTGTATTTACTTCTAATTTATCAGTTATTTCGGCATGTCTTGTTGCTGCATCTTCACTTAAATAAATCACAAATCTAAAATTGCAAAAAGCCCCATTTTCTGAATCATAGCAACCTTCTATTCCAGCGCAAGTTGCATCATTTCTGCAAACAGAGGATATATCCTCTTCTCCTCCAATAAATACTGTTTCATTTCCTATTTTTGCCTCAAACTTTCCTTGCTTGGAAATTAATTCTTCTATGTCTTTTGGGGTTGCTCCGGCAATTTCAATTAAAATAAAATGATTTCCAGTCATGTCAGAAACAGGACGAATATTCATGTCTGCTATTCCATAAACATTTAATCTATTGCTTATTACATCAACTAAATCATTTATTTGTGCTGCAGAAAGTTTTTCTCCTTGTGCCTGGATTAATGCTCTTGAACCTCCAGCCAAATCCAAACCTGTTTTAATATTTGTTTTTTGAATTCCAGAAACAGTTATTTCTGGCGCTTGTTTTGAGAATAAAATAACTTCAACCTTATTTGTCTGGATAATAGTTTTTACACTCTCATTTGATTTAAATTTATCTTTTAATGTATTTGAAAAATCATCTATTGTGTTAATTTTATTTCCATCAATAAAATTGATTATTTGCCCTTGCCTTAATCCTTGTTCAAATGCTGTTGAATTTGCATCAATACTTGTAATCACAACTCCTTTTTTTAAAAATGTTGGGGGCATGTCAAATATAGACAAAAGAGATAAAACTAAGATAATTAATAATAACCATATTTTCCAGCTTAATTTTTTCATTTTTCCTTGACATACCATTTAAGTATTGAAACATTAGTTACCCAGGTATTAATAATATCAAAACATAACCCAATTGAAAGTATTAAAAATATCTGGCTTAAAACAACTGAAAAAGATTTTACAACAATGAAAGCAAAAACAATTGCCAAAAGAGATGTGAGAGTCATTGTCATTCCTGTTTGAAATGCTTTGAAAATTCTCTCATTTAAACTTCCTTCTTGTCTTTTCAAAATCCTGGTTGTCAGCAAAATATCTGTATCAACAGAATAACCAATAAGCATTAAAAAGGCAATAATTCCTGCACTAGACATTTTAATTCCTAAAAGATTTACCAATGCAAGAGTCATTATAATATCTGCCACAACAGACATTATTACTGCCAGGGAAGGAATAAATGTTCTAAAAATAATAAAAACAACTATTGCCATAAAAATAAATGCAAATAAAATTGCAATTAAAAGTTGCTTGTAAAAACTTTCACTTAAAGCAGAACCAGTAAATTCAAAACTGCTATTTTCAGAATTGAGCTCATAACCAAGATAATCTTCTAAAATTTGTTTTGTTTCTTCTGCTGAAGATTTTGTTTCAATAATTACTGCTTTTTGCTCTCTTGTCAGTATATCATATATTTTTCTTGTATTAACATCTTCTAATTTTCCAGAAAGAAATTGTTCTAAATTATTTATATCAATCTCTCCAGAAATTGTTGCAGAAGTTCCTCCTGTCAGAGAAATATCTTTGTAAATAAAATCATTATTTTTATAATAAAAAATTCCAAGATAAACTAGTGAAAACAATAAAAGAGTTAAGGGAATTAAAAATAATAATTTGTAGTTCTTATCATGCCAGTCTGCGAATTTATTTTTAGTTTCTTCTTGCATTAAAGTATAGAATAAATTGTGCTTTTAAAGTTTGTTGGGGAAAATTAATAATGTGAAATATTAAAAAAAACCTTTATATGGTTTTCTCTAAAAGCCATTCCCAAATAGGCTTAACTATTATTTTCATAAAAAGACAATTTTCAAAATTCGAAGACAGATGAATGAATGAATGAAAATAATTAGGATTGCTACCTATTCAGTAGATTGAAAAACAGAGGGAAAACGAGCTAAGATAATACATTTGGCACTATTTGTTACAGAATTTGTAACTTCTTATGCTAAATAGAAAGCTTTTTAAACTCTAAGAGACTATGTATATTATGGTAACTAAATATGATATTTTTGAATTAGTGTATAAGAATAGGGCTCCCATGAAACCGGCAGATGTTGTTAGGGAGTTTGATAAATCTGAAGATGATTATCATGCAGTACATAAACAACTTAGGGGCTTGGTTGCTATGGGCCTTTTTAGGAAAACTAAATATGGTTTTGAAGTAGATATGACTAGAAAAGCAGAAATTCTATATGGGGTAATTCAGCATTGTCTAAAAAATAATGTTAGTTATAATTATTTACTTGATAAGAACTTTGCTGCATTTTTAAGTAAGGCTTTGCAAAAAGAAGAGATTACTTCAAAAGATGTGGACGTCCATCCTAGAACTTTTAAAAAATATATAGAAATACTGAATCGGTTTGGATTGGTCCTTATGATTTCGAAAAAGCCCTTGAGAGCAAAGATTTTTTATAATATTCTATTGAACAATCTTCTTGTTTATTTTGATTATAAACATGAAGTCATAACAGAGAGTTCTCATATTTATGATAAAGAAATAGAAAGAGAATTGAATATCTTTAAAAGATTAAGGAAAAAGAATGAAACTTTATACAGGAAGATTATAAGGGAGTTTGAAATTTCTTTTATATATCATAGTCTTTCATTGGAAGGAAATCCCATAACCTTATTAGAGACTTTTAAAATATTGCAGGATAAAGTTATTCCTAGTAATCTGAAAAGTTTGGATGTGGATGAAGTAAAGAATTATCAGGATGCAATTTTACAGATGCTTAAAGATAGTTCTCAGAAAAAAGTTTTGAATATTACAGCTATTCTTAATTATCATAGGTTGGCAATGAGACATATCCCAAGCATTGCAGGAAAAATAAGAACAGGGGAAGTTTATATTAAAGGTAATCCTAATTTTAAGATGACAAATGCAAAGAACATTAAAAAAGAGTTAGATGTTTTATTTGAAGATTATGTTAAATTTGTTAAAAAAGAAAAATTATCTCTTAAGAAAATTTTAAATTTTGCAGTTTATTTTCATAACGAGTTCCAGCACATACATCCATTTCTTGATGGAAACAGCAGAACAACCAGATTAATTATGTTTCATTTATTACAATCAAGAAATATCCCGATATTTGACATTCCATTTGGATTGTTGGATGAATATTTAAGCTATACAAAAGGCTCAAAAAAAAGAGAGGATCAAAACCTATCCTTAACTTTACAAAAAATTATTCTTTGGAATCTCAAGAAAATAAATGAGAGATTGGGTTGAAAAAATGGATAATATTATGATTGATGCTCGAAACTAGACATAACTTGCTAAATTTAGGATATTGGATGCGCGGGCCGGGATTTGAACCCGGGTCATTTGGTTTCTTCAAAAAATACTCTTGGAAGCCAAAGATACTGCCGCTATACTACCCACGCAAGTATAATTTAAGATAATTTTGATACTTTTTTAAATGTTTGGAGTTTGCAGGTTTGATTAATTTAAAAAAATTGATAATGTCCTGTTTCCTATAAAGGGTTGCTTTTTTCTCTCCTTTTGTTACATTAAACCCTAATAATCCCAAAAGATTTTGGATTTCTGCTAAAAAAACAGGATCGGCACTACTTATTTCAATGACTGGATCTTTTTTTCTCCTAAGATAAAAAGTACCATCAGTATCAAATAACCCCCTAATATAAGAGTAAACATATTTTCTAGATTTCAAAACTATTTTGGGTATTTTTAATTTCCCTATTTTAACACCATATGGGAAACCATAAACATCTATTAATAAATCACAAAGATTTTTAGAATATCCTCTTAATTTAATTTTTGTTCTTTCTCTAGATAATCTAAACAACAATCCAAATTTTTGTTCAAATAATTTTTTTAAATAAAAATAATAATTTTCCTCATAAATACTTCCAACAATAGAAATTTCATATTTATTTTTAGAAATATGCCCATCACCATTTAAAACCCCAAAAATCTCTGCTAGATTAGAGTCTATTTTAGGTTTTTGGATTATTTTCTTAAGGTATTTTTCTCTATATATTTTTTTATAAGATTCTATTTTAATTCCTGAAAGTTTTTGTATCTTATAAAACATTTTTTCAGGTAAAGGATATTTTCCTGAAACATAATAAAAAAACATAGTTCTACCTACTCCAAAACTAGGATAAATTTTATCCCAAGATTTATTGAAATTTCTTTTTATATTTACAAATAATCTTTCTCTATCTTTTTTATCCAATTTAAAAAACAATGCCATATTAGAATTAAATTTTTAAATATTATAAATCTTTCTAATGGTTCTAAACCATTGAACTACTCATACATAACATATAAAATAAAAATATTGTTTTAACGGTTTTTTTATATTAATGAAAACGTGCTCGGCAGGATTTGGGCATCACATCTGTTCAACCTCATCCGCCGAAGCTTCGTCGAATGAAACCTAAAGCTTCAAATCCCTTTAAATGCGCTCGGCAGGATTTGAACCTGCGACTTCCAGGTTAGGAACCTGACACTCTATCCAAGCTGAGTTACAAGCGCATATTTTTAAAGGATAATTTGATTTAAAAAATATGCTGGTTAAAATACTTGGATTATTTGATTTAATTGCAGGATTAATTCTCTTATTTGGAGCAGGATTTTCACTTCCAAACCAGATGATGATTTTTTTTGGAATGATTTTGCTTGCAAAATCCTGCTTAGGGTTATTAAAAGATTTTGCGAGCTGGATTGATTTTTTATGCGGATTATTTTTTCTTATATCAATAATAATTGCAATTCCCCAAGCCATAGGATTAATTCTTGGGATACTGATTATTCAAAAAAGTATTTTTAGTTTTTTGTAAATGCGGAAGAAAGGATTCGACTTCGGAAATAAATTCCTCGTTACATTCTGAACTATGTTCAAAACATAAACCCGGGGCTTCAAATAAAAAACATATGCGGAAGAAAGGATTCGAACCCTCGCAGGCACTAAGCCAATTGGTCCTTAACCAATCCCGTTTGACCGCTCCGGCACTTCCGCAGTAAAAGACACCAAGGTTTCTCTTACGACTCTTCCTTTAAATTTGAGTCATGCTTGATAAAAATACCAGTTTTTTACATATAAAAAGCTTTATAAATTGAAGATATCTTCAAAAATTGAAGACAGCCATAATAGGTTGGAAATACCTGTTCCC
This sequence comes from Nanobdellota archaeon, assembly GCA_018898425.1. Classification (GTDB taxonomy): domain Archaea; phylum Nanobdellota; class Nanobdellia; order Pacearchaeales; family GW2011-AR1; genus JAHIHG01. The sequence goes on from JAHIHG010000068.1 coordinate 5,811, forward strand.
ATTCCGAACACAGCAGTCAAGCTTCCTATGTTAATAATAGTAGTGCCCGAAAAGGCGCAAAATTATTAAGCTGTCTTTCACTTTATTTTTCAAAATAAAAGGAATGAAAATCTTCCTAGAGACCTACTTGGTTGATTTACTTTCACTATTTTTATAAAAGATGTTTGTATGGTTAGTTTATGAAATCCAAACTACCTAAAAAAGAAATTCAAATAAAAATTAAGGAATTTTTTGAAGATATTAAAAATAAAACTCCTAAACAAGTTAAGAAAATAAAAAAACTTGCAATGAGCAAAAATATTTCTCTTAAAGAAAAAAGAAAATTATTTTGTAAAAAATGCTTTGATTCTTATAAAAATCCAAAAATAAGAATTAAAAATAAAATAAAATCAGTAACTTGTAAAAATTGTGGATATGTCTCTAGATGGAAATTAAAATAAATTATTATATAATTGCCATAATAATTGGTTTATTTTTATTAACAGGTTATTTGTTAATAAATTACATTTTAGTTTTAGATAAAATCAAAAAACAAAATACAGAAAATATCATTATTAAAAATAATACAATTAAATTTGATTCTTTAACTTTAAAACAAAAAATTGCTCAGATGATTATTGTCAGGGGGGATGAAGAGGATTTGGAATTTGCGAATTTAAACATTGGAGGAATATTTTTAGATAGGCAAACTTCTGAAGAAGCTTATGAAAATAAAATTGCAAGTTATCAGGAAAATTCAAAAATAAAATTATTTGTTTCTACTGATTTAGAAGGTTCTTGGAATCCGTTTATAAAAGATTTTGAAAATCCGCATAATTTTCCTTATTTTTCAGATATTAAAACCTCTGAAGAAGCTTATGAAATTGGATTAGAACAAAGTGAATTACTTAAAAAATTAGGTTTTAATTTAAATTTTGCTCCTGTTGCAGAATTTGAAGATAATAGTTATGGAGGAAGAGTTTTTACAGGAACAACACAAGAGATAAAAGAAAAATTAGCTAGTTATATTAAAGGATTGCAAGAAAATGTCTTAGGAACATGCAAACATTATCCTGGAAAAGGCATGATAAAAAACACACACATAAAACCTGATAGTCAAAATATTACAGAGCAAGATATAGGATTATTTAAAATTTGTTTTGAAAATAATGTTTCTGCTATTATGATTGGACACCAAAAAGCAACCGGGATCTTAGATTCAAAAGGCAAGCCATCTAGTGTTTCTAAAGAGATTATTGATTCATTGAAAAATAATCCGCAATTAATAATTAGTGATGAGATTAATATGTGGGGGTTAAAGTTTTTTTATATTCTGGGTAAATCTAAATTATATATGAATTTAATTAATGCAGGTGAAAATGTTATTTTAGATTTTAAATTAACTTCTTATTCTACTTATAGACTAATTTCAAAAATAGAAAAAGATGTTGAAAATAGAAAGATTAACAAAGAAAATATTGATAAAAGTGTTAAAAAAATATTAATTTCTAAAGGATATAAAATTAATTAACTTTTCTTAAATCTGCCTACAAGCTCAATTAAATCTGTTTGTCCTAAAAATATTGCCCTGCAGCAGTATCTTTCTAATTCAAGGTCATCTAAAACTTTTTTAGGTTTTTCTCCTTCTGCTACACGCTTTTTATATTCTTCCCATAAATGCCCAACAGGCTTTCCACAACTAAAACATCTTACTGGTATTATAATTTTAAGCTCCTGGTAATATTTGTACTCTTGATTTATATTATTAATACAGGTAAAAAATGCTTTTTAAACTTTCTGTTAGGGGAATTTTAATTAAATAAACTGACAAAATATAATGGAGATGTATCTTTAATATAGAAAATATTAAATACTTTTAATATTGCCCAATAAAATGGAGAAAAAGAACTTAATTGAACTGCAAAATGTGGCAAAACATTATGCAATGGGAGAAAACATAGTCAAAGCACTTGATTTGATTAATATAAAAATTGATGAAGGGGATTTTGTTGCAATAATGGGGCCAAGCGGAAGCGGGAAATGTGTTGTTGGAGAAACAGAAATTATTTTAGATGATGGAACAACAGCAAAAATCAGAGAATTTGGGGGGAAAAGTCATGCAAAAGTGTTTTCTATTTCAAAGAAGGGAAAGATAGAACCTTTTAAAATATCTAATTTTTATCAAAGAACAACAAATAAAATATTAGAAGTAAAGACGAGTAGTGGAAAGTTGATTCAGGTAACTAAAGAACATCCTTTCTTTACTATAACTGAAAAAGGTTTTTCTGAAATTAGAGCAATTCATTTAAAGGGGGGGATGTTTATTGCGACACCAGAGAAATTAAATGTTGTTGGAATTTCACAATATTTAGATTCTTTTGAAAAATTAAGTAAAGATAAATCGTTAATAGTGTATAATTCTGTTGACATAATTAAAGAATTAAAAAAAAGATTATCTAGAAAAAATATTTGCAAAAAACTTGGATTTAATTTAGGAACATATGATTCTTGGGCAATCAAAAATAACATTCCTTTGCATAATTTCAAAAAGATAATAAATGAATGTAAAAAAGATTTAAAAGAATATGAAGAAAAAATAAAATTAACGGCATTATCCTCCCATCATAGTGTGAAAATACCTGTTTTTACATCTAGCGAACTTATGGAAATTTATGGGTATTTGGCAGGAGATGGAAATTTAGATGAATATGGGATTAAAATAACTAACTATGAAAAAGAGATCAACAAAAGAGTAGAATATCTAATTAATAAAATATTTGGATTAAAATGTAAAAAATTTATTGAGGGGAGAATTGACTGTAATATAAAGGTTTTAAGGAGTTTTTTTAATTTAGTCTTCGAGTTTCCCTTAATCAAAAAATCCAGAAATATAAAAGTTCCAGAGTTTGTATTTAGATGCCCAGATAAAGAAATTGCAACTTTTATTAGAGGACTTTTTGATTGTGATTCTCATGTTTCAAAAAATAAAAAAGAAATTAATATCACTCTTGCAAGCAGCGAACTAATTAAACAGTTAGGAATCTTATTTCTGAGATTTGGCATACACACAAGGTATAAAGAAAGAATAAAATATGCTTCAAATACAAAAAACAAACTTAGAAGAAAATATTATTCGCTGTCAATTCCGGGGCATAAAAATTTAAAATTGTATAAAGAAAAAATAGGTTTTAATTCAAAGAAAAAAAATATTAGATTAAATGCTCATTTATTAAAAAAAGAGGGTACAAACATTGATGTTATCCCTTGTGGAAAGTTCTTAAGAGAAATTAGAAAAAAATCTGGAATTTCTTTGCCTAGAAAAATCCATAAATTATTATGGAGTTATGAAAAAGAAAAGATAAACCCTTCTATTGGCAAACTAAACAAAATAATTAAAGAATTAAAAAAAAGAAAAATTGATACAAAATTATTAGATGAACTTGCTAAAAAAAAAATTTTCTGGGATAAAATTGTTTCTGTTAAAAACTTTAATAAAAGAAAGATAGTTTATGATATAACTATTCCTAAAGCAAATAATTATGTTGCTAATGGGATTATCATTCATAATTCCACTGGCATGAATCTGATAGGAAGCCTTGATTATCCTACACAAGGAGATATTTATTTAGATGGAGAAAATATCAAAGATTTGTCTGAATCAGAATTAGCTCAAATAAGAGGCAAAAAAATAGGTTTTATTTTTCAGCAGTTTAATTTAATTCCTAATCTCACTGCAAAAGAAAATGTTATGCTTCCAATGCTATTTCAAGGAGAAGAAAAACAAGAAAGAGAAGAAAAAGCAAAAGAACTCTTAGAATTAGTTGATTTAAAAGACAGAATGAATCATTATCCTAATCAGCTTTCAGGGGGACAGCAGCAAAGAGTTTCTATTGCCCGCTCTTTGGCAAATAATCCAGATGTTATTTTAGCAGATGAACCTACAGGAAATCTTGATACAAAAAATGGTGAAAAAGTCATGGAATTTTTACAAGAATTAAATAAAAAAGGAAAAACAATAATTATTGTTACTCATGAACCAGAGATTGCAAAAAATAATGCAAGAACTATTTATTTTATAAAAGATGGCAGAGTTGAATATATAGAAAAAAAGACTTCTAAAGGATGGAAAAAAATAAAGGTAAGCAATTGAAAAAATGATATCATTATTTAGAAGTAACAAAGGAAATATTTATAAATATGGGGTGTAAAAGAATTATATAATAATAAAAGGAAAAAATATGAAATCAAAAAAAATACTTGAAATCTTCAGCATAATATCCACTTTGTTTATTTTAAATTTTGTTTTTGCAGTTACTGGAAATGCTGTGAATGTTGATGCAGATTATATTACAATTTATTCTGGAGAACAAAAAAATATCAAAATTGATGTTGAAAACAATGAAAACTTTGATATTGAAGATGTTTCAATAAAATTAGTTCTTGATGATCTTCCATTTACAACAATAGGAAGTTCTGAAAAAGAAATTGATGAAATTGAAGAAGATGAAGATGAATCAATTACATTTACTATAAAAACCTCTACAGACATAATTCCAGGAGATTATAATCTTCCTTATATTATCACTTTTACAAATGCTGAAGATGAGAATGAAACTTATGAAAAATCTGGTAATTTTGGGATAAGAGTTTCTGCTAAAACAGAAATTGATTTTGCAGTTGAAGCAAGAGGGGAAACTACAGAACAAGGCATTATAGGTGAAAAAGGAAGAATATCATTAGAAGTTATAAATAAAGGTGTTGGAAATTTAAAGGCAGTTAATGTTGAAATATTTCCACAAGGATTTGAATTGCTTTCACAAGAAAGTGCTTATCTTGGAACAATAAATGCAGATGATTCAGATACAGTGAGTTTTGATGTTGTATTTAGAAGTGCAGAACCAAAACTTTCTGCAAAAATTGATTTTAAAGATTTTGACAATAAAGAACAATTAATGACAATAGAAAAACCTCTTAAAATTTATTCAAAAGAACAAGCTCTTGAACTTGGACTTATTCAAGAAAGTAAAACTCAATTTTACATAGGGGTTGTTATAGTGGCTATAATTCTCTGGATTATATTTAGAAAAATCTCTAAATTCAGAAAAAAGAAAAGAAATAACAGGGGGTAAATCCTGTGATAAAAGATTTTTTCTCTCTTGCTTTTCAAAACCTTAGAAAAAGAGGGCTGAGAAGCTGGTTAACTATTCTTGGAATTTTTATTGGCATTGCAGCTGTTGTTGCTTTAATTTCGCTAGGAGCAGGCTTGCAAGCAGCAATAACAGGGCAATTTGGAGGATTGTCTGTGGATACACTAACTATTCAAAATAAAGGCACAGGCTTTGGACCTCCTGGAAGCACTGTTATAGAAAAACTAAACAAAAATGATTTAGACATAATAAAAAATATAAGAGGAATTGATAAAACAATTACAAGAGTTATAAGAGTTGTAAATATGGAATATAATGAAATTTCTGACTTTGGATATGTGGCTGATATTCCTGATGAAGAAGAATTAATAAAAATAATTTATGAATCTTTCAATGTTGAACCTGAAAAAGGTGAGTTCTTGGATTCAAAAGATAATGGAAAGATATTACTTGGAAATTATTTTCTTGAAACAGATAAATTTGAAAAAGAAATTTTAGTGGGAAAAAGTTTTTTGATTAATGGACAAAAATTTGAAATTGCAGGAATTTTAGATAAATCGAGTAATATGATGATGAATAATGCTATTCTTATGCTTAATGATGACTTAGAAGAACTCTTAGAAATTAAAGAAGAATATGATTTGATTGTTGTAATAGTTGAAGATAAAAATAAGATTGAAGAAGTTGCAAAAGAAATTGAAAAAAAATTGCGTGATGACAGAGATGAAAAGCAAGGTGAAGAAAGTTTTAGTGTGGAAACTCCCTTGAAAATATTAGAGTCAGTAAATAATATTTTGAATATTATTAATGCAATTGTTATTGGGATTGCAATGATTTCATTAATTGTTGGAGGAGTAGGAATTGCAAATACAATGTATACTTCTGTTGTTGAAAGAAATAAGGAAATTGGAATTATGAAAGCTATTGGAGCAAAAAATTCTGATATTCTCTGGATTTTTTTAATTGAATCTGGATTACTGGGATTAGTTGGAGGAATTATTGGAGCATTAATAGGATTAGGAGGAGCAATAGGAGTTTCACAAATTGCAAATCAAGCATTAAGAAGTGATTTATTTATAGTAAGAGCAGATTATATTCTTTTAACTGGTTCTATTTTATTTTCTTTTGTTATAGGAATCTTATCTGGAATTTTGCCTGCCTTACAAGCTTCTAAATTAAATGTTGTTGACGCGATTAGAGGAAACAAATGATAAATGATTATTTTATACTTGCTGTGAGAAATCTCAGAAAAAGAGGTTTGCGTAGCTGGCTTACTATGCTTGGAATTTTTATTTCGATTGCAACAATATTTATTTTGATTAGCCTTTCATTAGGATTGCAAGAAGCTGTTAAAGAGCAATTTAAAACACTTGGAACAGATAAATTTTTTATCCAGCCTAAAACAGGATTTATGGGTGCTCCAGGAAGTATTGAAGCAGTAATTTTAACAGAAAAAGATGTAGAAAAAATTTCAAAAATAAGAGGTGTCAAAGATTATTCTTATTTTACTGCAGGAAATGCCAAAGTTGAATACAAAGAACAAACAAGGTATTTTCTTATCTGGGGTATTCCTGCAGAACATCAAGATATTTATTTTGAAATAGGCTCATTTGAAATAGAAGATGGAAGAAGCCTAAAAAAAGATGATAAAAATTCCCTGGTAATTGGTAATTTATTTAAAACAGGCCCGGTGTTTACAAAACAGGTAAATATAGGAGATAAAATCACAATTAATGGACAAGATTGCAAGGTTCAGGGAATAATGAGCTTAATAGGAAATCCGGATGATGACAGAGCACTAATGATGGAAATGAATAGTTTTAGAGAATTATTTGATATTCCGGAAAAAGTTGATTTTATCATGATTCAGATTGAAGAAGGAGAAAATATTTTAGAAGTTGCTGAGAGAACAGAAAAAATGCTTTTAAAATCAAGGGGATTAACTGAAAAAACCCAGGATTTTGATATTTTAACACCAGAAGATCTTCTTGAAAGTTTTCAAAATATTTTAATTATAATTACTGTTTTTTTAGCAGGCATTGCAGCAATATCTCTTTTAGTTGGGGCAATAGGAATTGCTAATACAATGTATACTTCTGTAATTGAAAGAACAAAAGAAATTGGAATTATGAAAGCCATTGGAGCACAAGATAAAGATATTCTCTGGATTTTTTTAATTGAGTCTGGATTACTAGGTGTTGTTGGAGGAGTTATCGGGGTTATATTAGGAATTGGGGTAAGCAAAATAATTGAATACACAATAATAAATTTATATAATACAACTTTATTACAAGCAGCCACGCCTTTATTTTTAATTATTGGTTGCATAGTTTTTGGATTTTTAATTGGAGCTGTGTCTGGAACACTGCCTGCATTTCAAGCAAGCAAGACAAATGTTGCAGATGCTTTACGTTACGAATAGTAATGTAATGAACTAACTTGTTAATTATTTAAGGTATGAATAAAAAAAACCTTATGCAAAAATTTATAAAAATCCTAAAAAGAAAGGTTTTTATTCCCACATAATTTATTAATCCATATGGAAACAAGAATTGCAACATAGGGGGATGAGTAATAAAGATTGAGAAAAAGTGATAATTAACAAGCATCATCTATGCTTTTAGCATTTGGTTTTCTTGGAGCTTCTTTTGGTGACCGAATATTGAGAAACTTACCACCCCCGCGATAAATAAAACTCATTCCTAAAATAGATGCAGAATAATTAGCCCTGCTTATAATTTCTTTTTGCATAGCAATATCTTCAGGACTGTCATGGTTCTTCGGCGAATATCCCATAAATAAAATTGAATATATAAATATTTTGATGATATAGGAGCTGTCTTAAATTCTTTTGTTAGTGAATTTGCAAAATAAATAAAAAAATAAAAATTGATTCAACTTGAATTTTATATTAATCTAGTATAATTGAGAAAGATTTTAATTCTTCTTTCAATCTTTTTAAACCAATAAACTGTATTGTATTAATTCCTAAAAGTTTTGCTGCTTTGCAATTTTTTTCTTTATCATCAATAAATAAACATTCTTCTGGTTTTGCATTTAAGATATTTAATGTTTTCAGATAAAAATCTCTTGCAGGTTTTAATTCATGTAAATCAGCGGAAATGATTATCTTCTTAAATAAAGTTCTAAGATTCAGGTGATTTATCTTTCTATCAGCCCATTCTTTCCCCTCATTTGTTAAAAGAACCAAGGAATAATTTGAATAAAGATTCTTTAATAAAACTTTCATTCCTTTAATGAATTTTATATCGTTTTCATAAATTTTCATAAATTCTGTTATTGTTAAATCTAAATCGCAATTTTTCAAAAATTTACCTACAAACTCAGCTTCAGTTAAATTCCCTTTAGAAAATTCTTCATACTCAATTAAAGAATATATTGATTCAATTTTTTCCCCTGAAAAAATGCGTCCATCATAGTTATAAGACCTTTTGCCTTCCAATACATGTTCAATAATTACATTTCCTAAATCAAAAAGTATATATTTTATCATTAATATAAAAAGAGTATTAGATTATATAAAATTTCTGTAAGATTAATTTATTTTTAGGATTGAATCATAAAATTCCCCTAATTCTAAGATTAATTAAACTATCAATTCTTTTTTAGTGAATATCACAATTCTTTTAAAAAATCTTCTGGAGATAAAATCTTGATTTTTCTAAATTCAATCATATTCAAAACATGATTGTCATAAGAAATAATATAATTGGCTTTTCCGTCCAAGGCAGCCTCTAAAATCATATTATCTTTAGGATCTTCCTTGATTAAATTCAACTTAGTTTTTGATTGTATTAAAATAGTCTTTGATAAAATTACCTTAATTAATTCTTCTATGTCCTGATTTTTTTCTTTAATAAATCTCTGAAATTTTGCTTCTTTGTTTAAAACATCCACTATTTCTAAAATGATATTTTCTGTAATTATAATCTCTATATTATTTTTTTCACAAGTTTCTATTATCCTGCTTGCTTCACCTTCCCAAAAAATAGCTGAAAGCCATACATTTGTGTCAAGAACAATTCTCATTTTTTGTTTAATCTAATTTCCTGAATTAATCTAAGTAAATCATCTTTTGTAAATTTAGACTTTTGGGCTGCTTTTTTAAATGGTTTTGTTGCTGCTTGCCAGGTTTTGATTTTTGGAATTTCTATTTTCTTTAAACAAATTGAATTATCCTGATCTATAACAAGAAACAAATTTCCTTCTTTTACTTTTAATCTCTCTCTTATTTCTCTAGGAATGACAACTTGCCCTTTTGAACTTATTTTAGTTATTGATACCATGTAAGAATATAAGATAATCTTATTTATAAAAGTTTCTATTCTTACTTTCTTACTTATATAAATAGGAAAATAAAATACAAGATTTTATAAACCAACTTTCTTTTCAAACTTATTCCTAAAAAAGTGGTGAAAAAATGACAAAAAAATGTATTTATTGCGGGGCAGAAATTTCTAGTGAATGTGTGATTGATTTTTGTGACAAATGCGGAAAAAATGTATGGGGAGAAAAGATGTTTAATGCAATAGTGCAAAACATGGAGAATGCAAGAGAAAATGGAGATTTATGCCACAATACAAATTTTGTTAGAAAAACAAATATTTCAGAGGATTCTAGAGGGGAAAGGATAGATTTTTAAAGAGTATATTTCTGAGTAAATTATGGTAAAGAAAAAAATTAGAACTAAAGGCAAAATTCAATTTAGCAGGTATTTTCAAAAGCTAGAAAAAGGAGATTCAGTTGCAGTTGTAAAAGAACCTGCTATTCCGTCTAGTTTTCCTAAAAGACTTCAAGGAAGAACAGGATTAGTTGAAGAAAAAAGAGGAAAAGCATACATTATTAAGCTTAAAGACCAGAAAAAAGAGAAAAAATTCATAATAGATCCAATACATTTAAAAAAAATAAAACAAATAAAATAAAATGATAAAAAACGAAACTTCATTAAGCATGGCAGAAATAAAAGAATATGTTGAAAAAAACCAGGAAAGAAATGCAGACATAATTGCATTTATTAAAAAATTCACAAAAATGAAAAGTGAAAATGCAAAAAAAATAAGAGAAGAAATTCAAAAATTAGACTTAATGAAAATCAAAGACGAACATATAGTCAAAATAATTGATTTATTTCCTGAAAACAAGGAAGATTTAAATAAAATTTTTACAGACATTAGTTTGAACGAAGATGAAACAACAAAAGTACTTGAAACAATTAAACAATTTAAATAAAAAAAATGGCAAAAGAAGAATATGCAATAGTCTTAGAATATTTACCCCACGGATATCCTCTGGAGAAAAAAATGATGCCCTTAGCCCAGGCTATTGGAGAAACAAATTTAACATTATTAGAATTAATTCCCCGTAGAGGAGAAAAATTAGAAGTTGAAGAAAGAGTTTATATTGGGGAAGGAAAAAGGCCAAAAATATATTATATTCTTGGTAGGCTTAAACGGGAAAAATTAACAGAATCTGCTAAATCAACTTTGCGAGAATTTATAAGTAAAGTGGTTAAAGAAAGGGAAAAGGAATTTGTTGATTTTTTTAACAAAGCAGATGCAATAAATAAAAGAATCCACCAGATAGAATTAATTCCAGGATTAGGGAAAAAACATATGCAAGAAATTTTAAAACAAAGAAAAGAAAAAGAATTTAAGTCTTTTGAAGATATGAAAAAAAGAGTTCAAAATCTTCCAGACCCTGAAAAAGCCATTGAAAAAAGAATTTTTCAAGAACTCACTGTTTTTGAAAGATATAATTTATTTATAAAATGAAAACAGAACAAACAAATGAAGAAAAAGTCGTAAGAATTTTATCTAAAGATATAGAAGGAAAAATGAGTCTATATTCAGGACTTACAAAAATAAAAGGAATTTCCTGGAGCTTTTCAAATGCTGTTTGCACATTATTAAAAATAGATAAAAAAAGACAAATAGGTTCATTAACAGAAGAAGAATTAAAAAAAATAACTGAGTTTATAAAAAACCCAAAAGTTCCAGAATTTATTTTAAACAGAAGAAAGGATTTTGAAACAGGCGAGAATAAACACCTGGTTATATCCGATTTGGAATTAAGAAAAGAATTTGATATTAAAAGATTAAAGAAAATTAAAAGTTATAGGGGATTCAGGCATATGAGCGGTCTTCCTTTAAGAGGGCAGAGAACAAAGAGTCATTTTAGAACAAACAGAAGAAAAGGAGCAGGTATTAAAAAGAAAGTTACAAAATGAAACGAAAACATAAAACATATTCAAAACCAAAAAGACCTTTTGACAAGGTAAGAATAGAAGAGGAAGCTCTGATAAAAGAAGAATTTGGATTGAAAAATAAAAAAGAGATATGGAAAGCTGAAGCTAAAATCAAATCAATAAGAGAAAAAGCAAAAAAACTAATTTCATCTAAACCAGAAGAACAAAAAGCTTTATTTGACAGATTAAAAAAAATAGGAATCAATGTAAATTCTATTGCAGATGTATTAGCCTTGGATAAAAAAGATTATTTAAACAGAAGATTGCAAACAATTGTATTAAAGAAAAAACTTGCAACTACAATAAAAACTGCAAGACAATTAATAACTCATAAAAAAATAATTATTAATAAAAGAATTGTCAATATACCCTCATATGTAGTTTCAGTAGAATTAGAAAATAAAATTTCTTTGAAAAAAGCAAAGAAAAAGCAAATTAAAAAACAAGAAGAAGCTAAAGAATAATATGACAGACAAAGAAAAAATTTTAGATGAAAATAAAGAACAAATAATAAAAGCTAAACCTAGTAAAACATATGAAGCAATATTAAATATTTATACTTCATTTAATAACACAATAGTTCATGTTACAGATATGGGTGGAAAAACCCTTGCAAAAGTAACTGGGGGAATGGTTACAAAACACGGGAGATTAAAAGCAAATCCTACAATTGCTATGTTTATTGCAAAAAGAATTGCAGAAAATGTAAAAGAATTGCATGTTAATTCACTTTATGTAAGAATACGTGCTAAAACAGGAAACCCTGCACCAGGGCCTGGAGCAAATGCAATAATAAAAAGCTTGTCAAGGGAGGGATTTAAAATTCTTAATATTCTTGACACAACAAGAATGCCAAGAGGAGGACCTAAAAAGAAAGGGGGACGTAGAGGAAGGCGACCATAACTTTAAATAGCCTTTTTTTGATATTTTAAAATGAAACTAATAAACACCAAAACTAATCAATTAATTTTCACAGCAGAAACAAGTGAAAGTTTAGCAAATGCTATAAGGAAATATTTTAATCAAATTTTGGTTCTTGCAGTGGATGAAGTTGAAATAGCAAAAAATGACTCTCCTCTTTATGATGAAACTATTGCGCACAGAATAGGGCTTATTCCTTTAAAAAGTAAAAAAAACATAACAGAAAAAACACAAGCAGAATTAAAACTAAAAGTAAAACAAGAAGGAATTATTTATGCTGAAGAATTAAAAGGGAACATAGAAATTGTTTATGGAAAAATTCCTTTGACTGTTTTAACAAAAGATCAGGAATTAGAACTTACTGCAACAGCAAAAGCTGGAAAAGCAAGCCAGCACTCAAAATTTTCTCCAGGAATCCTAATTTATAGAAATCTTGTTGATATTAAAGTTGATAAAAATTGCCCAAAAGAAATTCTTGAAATATGTCCTAAAAATATATTAAAACAAGAAAAAATAAGTGAAGAAGACATAATTAAATGTGATATGTGTGAATTATGCATAGAAATATGTAAAAAACAAAATAAAGATTATGTGAAAATCATTCCTACAAATGAACTAATAATCACAGTAGAATCTTTTGGACAATTCAAACCAGAAGAAATTTTTAAAAAATCAGTTGAAACATTAAAAAAAGACCTTTCTGAATTTTCAAAAGAAATAAGTAAAATTAAATAATTCTAAACATTTTTATATTGATGATTAATTGTAAGTTTATGCGGAGTTGCCGGAGAACTTTCAGGTCAAACGAGTTTTCCTACATCCCTGAATTGCGAGGGTGCTGGAGTGGTCAAACAGGATGGACTCAAAATCCATTAGCTTAGTGCTTACGCAGGTTCGAATCCTGTCCCTCGCATATTTTAAAATCGAGACAGTATCTCCGAATGTGATTAATTACTTTTAAATTACTCCGAAAAGTTTAAATACATAAGATATCTATAGACATCTATGAAACAAATAGAAATCAAAAAAAATAATCTAATAATTAAAGAAAAAATATTAGGTTATATTGATAGTGAAGTAAAAAGTCATGGAACAAGTGGGCGGGTTAATTGTCCAAAAAGATTTATTGGAAAAAAAGCTTTTGTTATTATTATCGACGATAAAAATCAAAATTAACAAATCATATTTAATGGGTTTCGCGAACAATCGGTCAAGTCACCCTTTTGCAAATAAAGGATTTTGAGAGAGAAGTTTTGAAGGAAAGTTTGTTATGTTAAAAACATAAGGACTTTTAGCATAAAGGATCTCTAACTTTTCCTTCAAACACCCCATATTTATATAATGGCAATTATGCTTTATATATTTTTATTCGGAGATGAGTGTGGGACAGATATAATTAATTCTTAGAATTTTTTACCTTTAACAACTTCTTATATATTGTATCTGCTGTGCCA
>JAHIHG010000069.1 GCA_018898425.1 Nanobdellota archaeon
AATCTGGTTTTGCTTCTGATAAAAAAATGTTTGGTTGGAAAGTCTCACAAAAACGAGAAGATCGAATTGATACTGCTTTGTTTGCTAGAGCCGTGTGGCACAACATTCTTCTTCTATATGCTTAAATGTGTCCCACACTCAGGATTTCACTTAAATATATAAACTTCTCCAGAGAAATATTTAAAAATCAGGAATTATGTTTAATTTATGATAGTTCAAAATCCTTCTAGATTAGAAAAAAGTTTATATGTTGGATTTGATGATTCAAATCATGCAGGTGTGGTTGAAAAAGAAATAATAGTAGGAATTTTTTCCAGAATCCCAGAGGATAATTTAATTCAAAAATTTCCGGAAAAAAGAAATTATAAAAAAGTTATAAATTGGATGCAGAATCCTAACAGGGATTACAGGCTTACAACATTAGAGCATAATTCTTATTTTAGAAATAGTTATAATCTTCAGCTTACAGCAATTTATCTGGTTGAAGATTATTTAAAAAGTGTAGAGAACAGCAATCTTCCTCAAAAAATATATCTTAATTTTGACGGACTTTTAAAAACAAGCTGGAAAACTATTCTTAAAAATGATTTTATAGATTTTAGATTAAAAATGAGGAATTTTAAGGGAAAAACAAAAAGAAGCTGCCCTAAAATAGTATATATAGCAGATGTATTTTCAAATTATCTTTTTAAAAGTAAAAGTTCTGAGGAGATTAGCAGAGAAAAAAGATTTGTAACCCCTCCAAGAGAAATCTACAGAAGAGAGAAATTATTTAGGACTTAGCAAATTAGGAATTAGCAAATTTTATAAGCAGGATTTTACTCAAATTTATATGCGGGGGTGCCGGAGTGGTCAAACGGGCTGCCCTTAAGTGCGAAACTATTTAGTTTCACATTCTCCTCTTTCAGAGAAAGCGAAGAAAGGCAGTAGCTTAGTGCTTGCGCAGGTTCGATCCCTGTCCCTCGCATTTTTTAGGGCTTACATCTTGTTTATTGGTTTTAAGATAGTTGAGCTTTTTTATATGATATAAACATGATTTTTCACAACATAAAAATCTATTTAAAGTTTGAATACCTATTAAAATCATGGGAATGGAATGCACTGTTGGAGAGATTATGGAAAGAGATATAGTTTTTGCTAATGCGAATGATGATTTAATTTCTTGTGCAAAACAAATGGCTGGAAAGAATGTTGGATGTTTAATTGTCAAAGAAAATGACAAGGTTGTGGGAATTATTACTGAAAAAGACCTTGCCAGAAGGGTTTTAGCCATGGAAATTGATGCAAAAAATTCTCCTGTCAGCATGATTATGTCCAAAGATGTTATTTATATTACTCCAGACAAGGATATCAAAGAAGCAATGGAATTAATGGCAGCTAATGAAATGAGACATCTTCCTGTTTTTTTAGAAAATAATATTGTGGGAATTATCACCTCCAAGGATCTTATTCAAGTTCAACCAGGCTTAATTGAAATTTTAGTTTTTAAAAAAAATAAAAAGAAGTTTCTAAAATCTCCTAAAAAACTCCAAAAAGACATGGGATATTCTGAAGATTTTTAAGATTGGGTGTGATTTAGATTAAGAATTTTTTGATATAATTTTTATTGAATAGTTTATTATTAGAAAGTGACAACAAATGCAAATATTTAAAAAGAGGGATTATTAAGAATAAATATGAAAATAATGGCTATGTCAGATATACATGGAGATTTTGAAACTTTTGATAAAGCATTAAAAGTTGTTAAACAAAGTGATGCTGATGTTTTAACAATAAGCGGGGATATATTAGGAAGCATGTTAAATGAGGAAGAAACAGAATCTTTTATGAAAAAACTTTATCTTATGAGAAATCTTGGTGAACAAGTTTATCACCAAACAAACGGGAAAATTAATACATTTAAGGAGTTTAAAAAATTTTTAAAATCAGATAATCTTGAACTTCCTTATGATGTTAAAAGTGATGTGGAAAAATACTTGCAATTTGAAGAAAGCATAAAAGAAAGACAAATATTGCAATATAATGAATTTAAAGAAAGATTTAATGATTTAGAAAAAAAAATAGTCTTAGTTCCAGGTAATTGGGATGGTTCTTGCATTGATAGTGTCTTGCATAAGGAAAATATACATAATAAAGGTTCAAAAAATATAAATGGCATTGAAATTGTTGGATATGGTGGGTCTAATTTAATGCCTCAAGGGTTATCTGAAGATGCTATGACAGAATTTGACGGGGATGAAGCTTTTTCACATTTTTCTAATTATGAGGATGCGGAAGTAATCTTAACTCATGAATGTCCAAGAGGATTTGAAGGAAACGGTTATTTTAAAGGAGAGTATTCTTTATTGGCTAATATTTATAAAAATACACCTAGTCTGGTTTTATGTGGGCATACACACTCCCCATTAATTGCCGAAGAAAAAAAATCAGGAACAATAATCGCAAATCCTGGAAATTTGGGAAGATATAATGGCGGTAATTTTGGAACATTTTTAGAAATAAACATCGATGAAAATGCATTTGTAAAGCCAGAAACATTTTACCAGTTAAATGGTAATGATGTTAAGATGCAGAAATTATAAAAATTTATTTTTCTGAGAAATGTTGATTTTGTTGTTATGCCTGAAAACTAATTGTTTTTTTGAATGAAAAGTAGTGTTTTGGAAGATTAATACCTAAATACCTGACTTCGCCACATAATTCTTAAAAGTAAAAGCCACCTAACTTTTGTATAGAATCAAAAAGGAGGTGGCTAAACAATGAATACTAATACAAGTATCAGTATCGGAAACATTGCTTTAATTGATAAAGTAAATG
>JAHIHG010000070.1 GCA_018898425.1 Nanobdellota archaeon
ATTAATTATTGATGTAACAACAATATTCATCAAGATTAATTTAGATTTGCCCATCATTCCAACCAAATTTCCTGAAACAAAAGATAAACTTGAAATAAAATAACCAATAATCAAAATTCTTAATGCATTTTCTGCTATTATATAGTTACTTCCAAATAATAAGTTAATAATTGCTCCTGGAAAAAGAATGACTATTAAAAACAAAGGCAGATTAAAGATAAATATCCATTTTGATACTTGCTGACTTAATTCTTTTATAACCTTAAAGTTTTTTTGAGAAAAGTTTTTGATTATTAAAGGACTAAACAATGACCCAAATAATTCTGGAATAACCCCCATTAATAATGCTATAGGAATAGCAGCATTGTAAAAACCAACAGCTAACACTCCCATAAGATAACCTATTGAAAAAGAATCTATCCATGCAAAAAGAAGAGAAAATATACTCAAAAATAATAAAGGAAAAGAATATGAAGTAAAATTTGTTATTGTCTTTTTTTTAATCTTTTTGTTTAAGTTATATTTTCCAAAAATTTCTGAAATTTTATACTTGCAAACAAGATATGCAGTTAAAAGTATTATTAAAGTTCCTAAAAAATAAGAAAAAATTATTGAAGTAGTCTTTAAACCTAAAAAAATAAGTAAAATAAGAACTAATAGTTTCATGATATTCTGGAGAATATTAAGGATAAAAGAATGCCATGCGATTTTTTCAAATGCTCTTAAAATACAAAGTAAAAGATTTGAGAAAATTAAAATAGGTATTAAAAAACTAAAAATTTTTAAAAAGATTATCAAGTCAGAATTATGGAAAAAGTTCATTGAAATAAATTTGGCAGACAAAAATAAAATTGTTGCTGAAATTATGCTAGAAAACAACAAAATTGTTATTGAAACTCTTAAAAGATATTTAATTTTATTATATTCTTTTTTCCCCCTGTACAAAGGAATAAATCTTCCTAATCCATCGGCAAGGCCTAATGAAGAAATTGCAACAAACCAGCCCAAAACCATTATTGCAAGAGAAAACAAACCATAAACCTCTGGACCAAAATATCTTGCAATTATTATTCTATAAACATATGCAAGAATTTTGGATAAAAAAAGCCCAATAAACACAATAAAAGATGATTTAACAATTAATTTAAGATTTTTATTTACATGCTCTTCAGTGTTTTTCTCATCCATAATTAATTAAAATTTTCTTAAGTTTAAAAACATTAGTTAGGAATAATCTTCAAAACAACAATAGTTAAAAATAGGGAAATTAGTAAAAAAGATGTGAGAAAATGAATGAAAATAATAAAATAAAATGTTATTAAAGAAAAAACAGCAAAGAGTTACTCAGCGCTATTCAGAGAATTATAAGTTAATAAAATTAAATTTAATAGAAATTAGTAATTTCTCATATTGAGGTAATTAATAAAAAATGTTTGAACAAAAAGAAATAGATGTTTTATTTATTAATCCTCCGGAAAATAAAGAAATAAATGATTTAACAGTTCTTGGATTACCTCTTGGAATTTTATACATTGCAGCATTTTTGGAAAAAAAAGGCAAAAATGTAAAGGTATTTGATTCAATAACTTACAAAAATAAATTAGAAATAACAAAGTTAGGGGATAAACAAGTTAGAATTGGAGCTTCTTGGGAAAGGATAAAAAAAGAAATAGAGAAAACAAATCCTAAAATAGTAGGAATTTCTAATCATTTTAGTTCTCAAATTAAAAATGCAATAGAAGTGGCAAAAATTGCTAAAAAAGTAAATAAAAAAATAATTACAGTAGTTGGAGGACCTCATGCATCTTGCAGACCAAAAGACTTCTTAAAAGAAGAAAATATAGATTATGTAATCATGGGTGAAGGTGAATTTGCCCTAAATGAACTTATAGATAAGCTAAACAAAAAGGAAAAAGGAAAAATAAATAATTTAGCCTATAAAAAAAATAAAAAAGAAATTATAAATCCTATTAAGTATATCACTAATCTTGATGAATTACCCTTGCCAGCATATCATTTAATTAATATGGAAAATTATTTTGCAATAATTGAAAAAGGTGAAGGAAGGATAACAATTGGCACAAAAAATAAAAGACAAATCTCAATGATAACTTCAAGAGGTTGCCCATATAATTGCATTTTTTGCTCAATTCACGGGCATATGGGAAGGCTTTGGCGTGCTCATTCCAGTGAATATGTCATAAAACATATAAAATATCTTGTAGATAATTTTAAAATTAATCATATTAGTTTTGAAGATGATAATTTAGTTTTGCATGAAAAAAGAATTGAACAAATATTAGAAGGTATTGAAAAAAATAAAATAAAGATTACATGGGACACTCCAAATGGAGTGAGAGCAGACAGATTAAATTTTAATTTATTAAAAAAAATGAAAAAAACAGGCTGCAGTTCCCTTAAAATAGGAATAGAATCAGGAGACCAGTTTATTTTAAATAATATTGTAGGAAAAAATCTTGAATTAAAAAAAGTTATAGAAACTGCAAAAAATTGCAAAGAATTAGAAATACCCCTTACAGGTTTTTTTATAATTGGTTTTCCAGAAGAAAAAAAGAGAAATATCCAAAATACTCTTAATTTTGCCAAAATGCTAAAGAAAAAATATTATGCAGATTCATTAATCACAATTTCTATGCCTCTTATTGGGACAAAAATGTATGAAGTATGCAAAGAAAAAAAATATCTGGCAAAAGGGCACAATCCTTCAGAATTTGGGGGAGAAGATAGTTTAGTAATAAAAACCAAAGATTTTGATATAAATTATTTAATTGCAGAAAGAAAGAAATTTTATACGCAAATGATTTTTCTGCAAATACTCCAAATTCTTAAAAAACCTTCGATGGTAGTCAAATATGCAAATTTATTAAAAAATCCAAAAAAAAGCATAGCTATTTTAAAATATTTAATTAAAACAAAATGA
>JAHIHG010000071.1 GCA_018898425.1 Nanobdellota archaeon
AAATTCGCTTCAAGTGTGGGTTTTGTTCAACTGGATGTTGTTAAGGAATATGTAAAAAATCAATCAACTCATCACAATACTAAATTTATTTGAGCTTACTTCATGGAAACCGCACCTTTTAAGGTGCGGAGGATGTCATACCTTATTTTATCTATTTCAATATAATGATTCACTAATAGCTGAAGAGCTGTTTTTTGATAAGAATTATTTAGAGAAGGCAAAACTCTCCTTGCTTCATTTAAATAGAAAGTTCTTATGTTTTCTATCTTTCCATTCACTTCAACTTCGCAAGGATATTGAATATGTTTCATTAATTCCACAGCAAGATTTTTGTCAGTTATTTTTAGTTTTGCTTTATTATTTATATTTTTCATTGTACTTTATATTTTACTGATATTTTATCTTTTTCAGGGTGATAACACTCTTTTGACAATTTCTGCTAATTTTTGAAGATAGATTGGTTTTAACAAATAACCAACAGCACCATTTTCTATTGCTTTCTCCCCAATATATTTTTCTCCACCATAAACTAGTATCATCGGAATTTGTTTAGCATAATCTTTAATTATCTCACTCCCAGTATTTCCAGGGGGCATTCGATTATCTGTAATAATTATTTTAATATCGTCAATATTTTTTTCTAATCTTCCTTTAAGTGCAATTCCATCTTCAAAAGTTTCAACATTGTATTCTGGAAAAGAAATTTTCATAAATTCATAAAAAAGATATCTTATGTTTGCATTATCATCTGCTAATAAAATTGATTTTTGCTCTTTTGCTTTATTATTTACACTCATTTTATTTTTTCCTTTTATTTATCTTTTTTATTACATCTTTTTTTTCTTCACTTTTTTCATCAACATCTGTTTGCTCATCTTCAATTGAAATTCCTATCTGTTTTGCAACTTCTTTTAATGCCTTATCAAAATCTGCCTGAGTTATTGTCAGTTTTTCTTTTTTTGCTGACTGATAAACTTTTTTAATGGCATTTATTCCCGCATTTCTGCAAACTGCCTCAATATCTGCTCCTGTCCAGTTATTTGTTTTTTTAATATAATCATTAATATTCACATTTTTTTCCAGAGGCATGTTTTTTGTATGAACCTTGAATATTTCTATTCTTGTTTTTTCATCAGGAATTTCAAGTTCAACAATTGAATCAATTCGTCCTGGTCTTAATAATGCAGGGTCAATTAAATCTCTTCTATTTGTCGCTGCAATAACCATTACTTTTTCCAGTTCTTCAATGCCATCTAACTCTGTTAAAAGCTGATTAACAATTTTTTCTGTTGAGTCAGACATTGAAATGCCTCTCATTTTTGAAATGCTATCAAATTCATCAAAGAAAATAATACAAGGAGCTACCTGTCTTGCTTTTTTAAATATCTCCCTGACATGTTTTTCAGATTCCCCAACCCACTTGCTGACTAATTCTGGCCCTTTTACAGAAATAAAATTTGCATTTGCTTCATTTGCAACTGCTTTTACTAATAAAGTTTTTCCTGTTCCCGGAGGCCCGGTTAATAAAATTCCTTTTGAAGGTTTTATTCCTGCCATTGTATACAAGTCAGGCCTGATTAAAGGAAGTTCTACTAATTCTCTTAGTTTTTCTTTTGCATAATCTAATCCCCCAATATCAGTCCATTTTACATGGGGTTTTTTGATTAAAACCTCTCTCATTGCAGAAGGTTCTACAATTTTCATAGCATGGATAAAATGCTCACGAGTAATTTTTATTTTGTCTAATAATTCTTGCTTTCTTATTTCTTGATTATGATTATCTTTTGAATCATTTTCCTCTCCCAAAGTAATTAATTCACTATAAAATGGTTTAACAGATTTTAAAGCAGCTTCTTTGCATAAAACTTCTAAATCAGCTCCAGTATAACCAATTGTTTTTTTAGAAAATTCATCTAAAACAGCTTCTTTATTTTCAATTGGCATATTTCTTGTATGAATTTGTAAAATTTCACGACGACCTTCATCAGTTGGAGGATTAATTCTCAGTTCCCTGTCAAATCTTCCCGGACGCCTTAATGCTTCATCAAGATCATCAGGTCTATTTGTAGCAGCCATAACAACCACTTTCCCCCTCCCTTTTAGACCATCCATTGAAGTTAGTAATTGTGCAACAACTCTTTTTTCAGCCTGGTCGTGAGTTTCACCTCGCTTTGGGGCAATTGCATCAACTTCATCAATAAAAATGATAGTTGGAGAATTTTTTTCTGCATCTTCAAATTTTTTTCTTAAATTTTCTTCTGAACCCCCATGATATTTAGACATGATTTCAGGTCCAGCAATTGAGATAAAATTTGCATCAGTTTCTGTAGCAACAGCTTTTGCTAAAAGTGTTTTTCCTGTTCCAGGAGGGCCTGTTAATAAAACTCCTTTTGGAGCACTAATTCCCAATCTTTGAAAAATATCTGGATGTTTCATTGGAAATTCAATCATCTCTCTAATTTTTTCTATTTCTTCTTTTAATCCTCCAATATCTTCATAATAAACATTTGTACCAGAACTTTCCCCAATCTCTTCTGATAAATCTATTTTTGTTTCTACTCCAACTAATCCAAAAGAAATATTTTTTGGAGAACATTTTGAAACAATATAAATTAAATTTCCTACATTTGTTAAAATAGAAATTTTCTGACCTAATCCTAGGGGAGCATTGCTCAATAATTGCTTGAACTTTTCCCCAGCTTTTAATTGTGAGTTAAAAGTTCTTAATTGCTCTTTGTTAAACTCATCATGTTCTAAAACAGATAATGTTATTGATTTTAATTTTGGGATTTTTTCAATTTTAGAAACTAATATTTTTTCACCAACTGAAACTCCAAGAGTAGATCTTATAACTCCATCAAGACCAATTTTTCCAGAAAATTCTTCCCCAACCCTTATAACTCTAAAACATAATTTTTTTTCTCCAGATAATTGAACTATTTCTCCTGAAACAATGCCTAATCTTTCCATATCATTACTTGAAAGAGTTATTAGAATTTGTCCCACATATTTTCTATTAGCCCCTGTTACTTCTAAAAAAATTTCTTTATTTTTTTTATCTTCTTTCATTTTTTAAAAGAAACCTCCAATATCCCATTATTAAATGTCCATTCAAAATTCTTAATCTTAAGAGATTTGGGAATAAGCAATTCCCGAAGAATCTCATTTAAATTTTTTATTCTTAAAACTTTTTTTCCCGTAGCAACTTTTTCACCATAATTATTTCTAACTATTTGATCCACAATTTCAACTTCAATGTGGTCTTCTATAGAAAGATCAAAAACAAAATAACTCTTTTCTTTTACATTAATTAAATTTAAATTTTCATTCACTTTTTTAGGAGTCTCATTATCATATTCAGAAAATGATCCCCTTCCCATAACCTCATTTAAAAAATTACCTATGCCCGTATTATCATCATCAAAAAAATTCATTTTATTATCCCAGATAACTATTCCCCATAGGAACAGCTGCTTTTGCAGATTTTAAATAATTATCTTCTATTTTGTTGTAAGTATCAATTGTGGATTTTGTCACACTTGGCTTGATTTTATCAAGTGCTTCTTCAAAATGTTTTTTAGTTACTATTTTTGCATCTATATCTTCTCTTAAAGCAAGCATTGCAGCTTCTCTTGCCAGAGATTCAAGATCTGCTCCTGTTTGCCCCATTGTTTTTTTTGCAATCTCATTTAAGAATTTATCTTTTTCTTTTTCATTAAATATTTTTTTATTTTCTCCAATTGGCATTTTTTTTGTGTGTATTTCCAGGATTTTTTTCCTGCCTTTTTCTTCAGGAGCATTAACTAGTAAAATTTTGTCAAATCTTCCGGGTCTTAATAATCCTGTATCCAGCATGTCTGGACGGTTTGTTGCGCCAATAACAAGAACATTATGCAAATCTTCCAACCCATCCATTTCAGCAAGCATCTGGTTTAAAACTCTTTCAGTAACTTTGCTTCCAGTGTCTATTCCTCTTTTTCCAGCTAATGAGTCTATTTCATCAAAGAAAATAATACAAGGAGCTACCTGTCTTGCTCTTTCAAAAACTTTCCTCATTCCTTCTTCTGATTTTCCTACCCACATGCTTAATAATGAAGGCCCTTTTACCTGTATGAAGTTTGCTTCTGATTCTTTTGCAACTGCTTTTGCTAAAAGTGTTTTGCCTGTTCCTGGCGGGCCATAAAGTAAAATACCTCTTGAAGGTCTTATTCCCATTCTCTTAAAACTGTCTGGAAATTTCATTGGCCATTCTACAGCTTCTTTTAAATCCCGTTTAATATTATCTAATCCTCCAACATCTTCCCAGCTAATATTTGGTGTTTCAACTAAAACCTCTCTCATTGCAGAAGGCCTTACAATTTTTAATGCATCAATAAAATCATTTTGCCTGATAACAAGTTTTTCCAAAATCTCCGGGGGAATTTGCTCATCTCCTTCTAGTTTCATTTCAGGAAGATATTTTCTTAAAACATTCATAGCAGCTTCTTTTGTGAGTGATTCAATATCTGCTCCAACAAAACCATGAGTTAGTGCTGCTAATTCTTTTAATTTAACATTTTTAGTTAAAGGCATGCCTCTTGTGTGAATCTGTAAGATTTGCAATCTTCCCTCTTTATCCGGAACATTTATTTCAAGTTCTCTGTCAAATCTTCCAGGACGCCTTAATGCCGGGTCAATTGCATTAACCCTGTTTGTTGCACCAATAACAATAACTTTTCCTCGTGATTTCAAGCCATCCATCATTGTCAGAATTTGGGAAACAACTCTTCTTTCAACTTCTCCTACAACGTCTTCTCTTTTAGGAGCAATTGCATCAAGTTCATCAATAAAAATAATACATGGTGCTGTTTTTTCTGCTTCTTCAAAAATATTTCTTATTTTTTTCTCAGATTCACCATAAAACTTTGACATTATTTCTGGTCCGTTTAACAGAATAAAATTTGCTTCTGTTTCAGATGCAACTGCTTTTGCTAAAAGTGTTTTACCTGTTCCAGGAGGTCCGTGAAGCAAAACACCTTTTGGTGGTTCTATACCCAGTCTTTGAAAAATTTCAGGGCGTTTAATTGGAATCTCAACCATTTCTCTTATTTTTTTAATTGCTTCTGAAAGTCCCCCAATATCTTCATAATTAATTTCAGGAATAGATTCATCATCCATCTCAACTGCTTTTGGATTTAAACAAACCTCTGTATTTTCAGTGATTCTAATTGCTTTGCTTGGATTTGTTGAGACAACTAAGAATTTTATTTGTGACACAGCACCCCCAAGATTTCCAAAACCCATTCCTCCTAAAATATCATTTAAATTTCCAAAAACATCATTCATTTCCCCAAAATCATCTGACATTAAATCTCTTCTTCTTTGACCGCCACTTAATACAAGCAAGTCTCCTTTAATAAGAGTTCTTCCAAGCAAACTTCTTTTTAAACCTTCAGAATCTCCTTGCACCATTATTCCTTTTTGTGCAGGAGCAATTATGATTTTTTTTGCATCTTTAATATCTGCTTTTGAAACAATAATCAAATCTCCAATTCCTGCTTTTGTATTTTTTCTTAAAATACCATCAATTCTTATAATTCCCTCTCCAACATCAGCAGGATATGCCCTGTCAACAATTGCAACTGTTTCACGATTGCCTTTAATAAAAATTACGTCTCCCCGCCTCACATCCAGTTCTCTCATCATTTCGCTGTCTATTCTCGCAATTCCTTTATGAACATCATCTTGCAATGCTTCAACAACTTTTAATTTAATTTGTTTTTCATTCATTTTCCTAATTCCTTAAAATTTAAACTTACTTTCCCAATATCTTCAAAACAAAGCTTTACCATGTCATCCATTATTTTTTCCTGTTCTCTCATGAACAAAACAATTTCTTTTGGGATTGAAACAGCATAACTGTTTCCTACAAGTCTCATCTTTACTCTAAATTCTTTATTTTTTAGATTTATAAATCTACTATATTCCTGCTCGTCTACAGGATGAATTATTTTTGAACTGCATTTTGGACAAATCATTGCCCTAAAAAGAAAATTATCTTTCACAATTTTTGCTTTTTTCATTTTTGTATTGCATTTATTGCATAAAATTGTGTTGTCAAATATGTCTGTCATTTTTGTTTTATTGAATATAATAAGCCGCGTAATAGCGGCTTAAAGAGGGTTGAAAAGAGGTGTACAAAAATAAATGTGTATACCTTTAGTATACACACAGAATATACACTATTTAAATGTTTTGGTAATTTTTGTGCATAAAACATTTAAAATAAATAAGGATTCTCAATTAAGATTTTAACCATTTTTATAGAATCATTAAAAATATCTTCCAGGTTTGTTCTAGTATTTTTTTGAAAATTAATTAATTTTTCTCTTGATTTTTTGCAAGCTTTATCGTCAGGAAATCTACAATTTAGACAATATTCTCTCCACTGATTTATCTCTTCAACATTAGCGGTATTTTTAGATTTGTTTAATATTTTTTTCAAATAATTGTTAAATTTTTTTTCATTTTCATCATTAGGTTTAGTTTTATTTAATCCAAATTTTTTAACAATTACTGGATAAAATTCCTTGGCAATTTGTGGTAAAAATGAATTATACACTTTAATTATTTGGTTATAATTTCTAAAATTATCTAAGGCTGTTATTCTATATGATTCATCTCTTGTTGTTTGATGCAGATTGCAATAATCTATTGTGGTTTGCAAATTAAAAAATTCAAAAATTTTAAATTGAGGCAATTTTTCTGATAAAATTTTGTTTATATCTAACTTTTCTATTTGTATTTCCATGAGTTTAAAATCAAAAACAGGTTTATAATTATTATTATATTTTAAAAGAGTTTTTAAAAATAACACCAAACATTTTAAAAATACAAAACCTTTGTTTTGCATATGAATCTAAAAAGAGCATGGGAAAAGTTTTGGTTTATTGTCTGGAAAGATGATAGTTTTAAAGGCTGGTTAATCTCAATTATTTTCTTGTTTGTGGTTATTAAATTTATATTTTTTCCAGGTCTAAGCCTTATTACAGGAACACAGCTTCCATTGGCAATTGTTGAATCATGCAGCATGTATCATAAAGGAAATTTATTATCTGATTATGATTTATGGTGGGAGCAGAGTTCTTCAAAATACTTAGAATATGAAATAACACAGCAGGAGTTTGAGGATTTTAAATTTAAAAATGGTTTTAATAAAGGAGATATTTTATTTATAATAGGAGTAAAGCCAGAAAAAATTAAAATAGGAGATGTGATTATTTTTAATGCAGAGCAGACTAATCCAGTAATTCACAGGGTGGTAAATATCGAGGAAAAAGATAATGGGTTTGTGTATTCTACAATAGGAGATCACAATAATGCTCAATTGCCCTTGGAAAAAGAAATAAAGCCAGAACAAATAGTTGGCAAGGCAGTGTTTAAGCTTGCTCCATATATGGGGTGGGGAAAATTAATTTTTTACGAGCATGTTCAAAAAGAGTCAAATAAAGGTTTTTGTAAGCCAAATTATTAAAGAAAAGTTTTTAAAGTGATTTAAGTAAAAAATAAGATGCAATTTTGTCCAAAATGTGGAGCAGTTCTTATCCATAAACGAAAAAATGATGGTTGTCCAAGATGTAATTATTCTGCAAAAGATAAAATAAAAATCACCACCTCTGAAAAAATTGAAGACAAAAAAGAAATTGCAGTGATTTCTACAAAAGATTCAGAAATAAAGCCAATAGTTTCAGAAAAATGCAAGAAATGCAATCACAATAAAGCTTATTTCTGGACTATACAAACTCGTGCAGGAGATGAAGCAGAAACAAAATTTTTCAAGTGTATAAAATGTGAACATACTTGGAGAGATTATAGATAATTAATTGGGTTTTAATGTTAGAATTTATATTAAAAACTCGCTTTGCTCGTTTATTTATATTTAATTATTAATGAAAAATCTCTGAGAGTTTAATTTAGTCATTACTTTAACTTGTTTATTAACTATGCTCTATAAATTATGAACCTTTGCGAGAAGTAAATTTTTTTAATTACATGGGGTTTAAATTTCAATAGATATTTAAAAGATAATTTCTTTATCTAGTTATGAAAGGAATTAAATTTCCCCCTTTAACAACAGAAGAAATTAAAGAGAGATATAAAGAAGCTAAGGAAGAAATGCCAGAAGTCTTGAAATGGCAAAAAGAAGAAGAAGAGAGATTGAACAATCCAAAATCCAAGCCTCAGGCAAAATCTGTTGCTAAAAGAGCATTGCCCAAAGTTGCAAGAAGAATTAACACTGTTAAGGGAAATATCTTATATTGGAAATTAAGAACAGAGGGCAAAAGTCATTTTTATGCTAATTTAGAAAGAAATGAACTTTGGGCTGAATTAGAAAAAAAGAATTCTGAGAAATAATATGGAAAACAAGTCAAAGAGGAATTTGGAAAAAAAGTTTCACATTAAAATAATTATCTTAAGATTATAAAATGGGAATGTTTATATATGACTTAATATGTATAGTTATTAAATGATACAAAAAAATTTATTATTAACAAGAAGGGAAATGGAAGTCATAGATAAAAAATTGAAAAACATGCAATTAACTCAGCAAGACTCAAATTATCTGAGCAAATTTGTAAGGCCAAAACTTAAAGAAATCAATTTAATAGATGCCAAAACTTTACTTGAAAAATTAGAATATAATCCAAAAGCTCTCTCAATTGAAAAAAGAATAAAAGGAATTCTCCTTAAAAATATTAAGAACATTGCTTCAATCACAATATATGGTTCAACAATATACAATAGTTACAAAAATTATAGGGACATAGATATTTTAGTCATTGTTAAAAAAAGATTTTGGAAAAAATCAGGTGAAAAGTATAAGAAAATTTTAGAGATTAAAAAACAAGTAAAAAAACATATTCCAAACTTAGATTTAAGTATATATGATGAAAAAACATTTCAAAATTCTTATTCTACAAATATATCTTTGATTTATCAATTAAAGGACAGAAAGACAATTTATGGAAATTTAAAATTACCCAATAAGCTTGAAATTTCTAAATTAGATTTGAGAATGAAAACAGATTATAGTATCTTGGAGAATGATGAATATGATGGTTTAGAAATATACAAGGCATTAAGAAATTTAATTTTAATAATTTTAACTTTAAATAAAATAATAGATAATAAAAAATTAATTAAATGTCTCAATGAAGAAATTGGGATGAATTTAGTTGAAAAATTAAAATTAAATAAAGAGTCAAAGATAGAAAAAGAAATAGCCTTGTTGCATTTAAAGAAATTATTGAAATCAGTTTTGAAGCAGTTAGAAAAATCAAAATGGGAAAAAATAGTGTTATTAAATCATTAGGCAAATGTATTGGAAATGTTGTTTTGCATAAATTCTTAATTGAGCATACAAATAAGCCAGAATCTAAAAATTACTTAAAAAACGAGGTTGTTGAATATACTGCAGATGCTTTTGAAAAAGCTCAGGAATTTAATTGGAATAAAAAAGATAAGGAAAAAATAAAAGAACTATCCTTGAAAAGGATAAACAATCTTATTAAGAATTATTCAGATGTTGTTTATAATAAAAATAAAATAGAAAAACTAATTAATGAAACAATGGATGATATGATGTTGTTTTAATTGAATAAATATTGTTTAAAATAATGTGGAAAAATGGCCTTGGAGGGATTTGAGGCCTCGTAGAGGTCATCCATTTGTGGAAGGCTCAACAAAGTTGAAGGGGGGTCACCTGCTTGCAGGTTCTCGTGCCATCCTAGGTATCCCTTGGGGAGAATCCATGGCCTTGGAGGGATTTGAGGCTCAACAAAATTGAAGTCATCCCTTTTGGGAAACCCCTCGGGGTGAAAATCCATGGCCTTGGAGGGATTTGAACCCCCGACACCGTGATTTCTTTGCGACATGTCGTGAAAAACGTACAACAGAAGTTGTGCATAAGAGTCACGTGCTCTAACCAGACTGAGCTACAAAGCCTTATGAGAAGATTAGAAATTAATTATTTAAAAACTTATAGAATTCTTCATTAATCTTTTGTATGATAAATAACAACACAACAGAGTCGTGTGCTCTAACCAGACTGAGGCCTGCAAAAAGCAGGTCATCCCTTGGGAAGCTACAAAGCCTTATGAGAAGATTAGAAATTAATTATTTAAAAACTTATAGAATTTTTAATATTCGTGAATAAAATTATCCTTTAACAACAGCCAGGGGTTTTAATCTTGCAACTTTTTTGCTTATTCCTATTTCATCAACAACTTTTACTACCTCATCAATGTCTTTGTAAACATCAGGAGCTTCTTCTGCAAGACACTTGAAACTTTTTGAACGAATTTTAATTCCTTTTTCTTTAAGTTCCTGTTTTACTTTTTCTCCTCTAAATTCCCTTAATGCCTGGCTTCTGCTTTTTACTCTGCCTGCTCCGTGAACAGTGCTTCCAAAAGTTAATTCCTCTGATTTTTTTGTTCCAACCAGAACATAGCTTGCTGTTCCCATGCTTCCAGGAATTAAAACAGGCTGCCCAACTTTTCTGTAGGCAACAGGAATTTCTTTTCTTCCTGGGCCAAAACTCCTTGTAGCGCCTTTTCTGTGTATGCAAACTATTTTCTTTTCTCCATCAATCATGTGCTCTTCAAATTTTGCAATATTATGGCATACATCATAAACAACATCAATTTTTATTTTTGGAAAAATATCTTTTAATTCTTCTCTTATCCAGTGTGTAATTAATTGCTTGTTGGCAAAAGCAAAATTAGCAGCACAAGCCATTGCAGCAAGATAATCCCTGCCTAATTCACTTTTTATTGGAGCATGAGTTAATTCAATATCTGGAAGAGATTTAAACCCGTATTGTTTTCCCATTTTTTCAATATAATCAGAAGCAACCTGATGCCCCAATCCTCTTGAACCGCAATGAATCATTATTGTGACTTGATTTTTTTCTAATCCAAATGCCTTTGCTATTTTTTCATCAAAGATTTCATCAACATACTGAATTTCCAGAAAATGATTTCCCGCACCTAAAGTTCCAAGCTGTCCCAACCCTCTTTTAATTGCTTTTTCAGAAACTTTTTCTGCATTACCGCCTTTTATGCAACCCTCCTCCTCCATGTGCAGATAATCTTCTTTGTTTCCATAGCCTTTTTCTACCATATATCTTGCCCCTTGCTCTAGAAGTTTTTTTAATTCTGTTTTAGTTATCTGAAACTTGCTTCCTTTTCCAACACCTGCAGGAATTTTTCTGTAAAGAGCATCAATAACCTTGTCCTGATTTTTTAAAATATCTTTTTTTGTAAGATTTGTCCTTAATAATCTTATTGAGCAATTAATGTCAAATCCAACTCCTCCTGGAGAAACAACTCCTTTGTCAATGTCAAAAGCAGCAACTCCTCCTATTGGAAAACCATAACCGACATGCATATCACTCATGCCTAAAGAATATTTTTGTATGCCTGGAAGCATAGCCACATTTGCTATTTGTTTTAAAGCGTTTTCTTCTAATGCTTTAAATAATTTTGGAGAAAAAAATATCCTACATGGAACCAACATTTTTCCAGATTTAGGCAATTCATAAATATTATCGGATATTTTTTTAAGTTGTTCTTTATACATTTTCTAATTAATGAGTGTTTATTTAAATATATTTGGCAAAAAGAGTTTATTTGTATTTTAGTTTGATTTTCTAAATACTAGCAGTTTTTTTTAAGAATTCTAATAAATTTAAAATTTAATTAAGCAACACAATTTGCAGTAAAACTTGCTTCATTAACACAAATATTCTGGCTTATCACAATATCATAACCTGCATCATCAACACCCCAGTATGTTAGGGTAAATGTTTCTGAATCTTCTGTTGTCCAGAAGTTTTGGTTTTCTCTTACTAATTCACTATCTGCGTCAATTCTATAATTCACAGATGCTGAATCACAAGTCCCTACTTCTTCATAGCATAACTGTCCAGATGTCAGTGTAATTCCAACATTATTATATTCTGTAAAAGTTCTTGTGTGATTATAATAATGAACTTCTGGGTAAATTAATCCATTTATCAAGACATTTGTTTTTAATTCATATACCAAATCACTGAATATTAAAGTTAAAACAGCTCGCTGGTTATCATGAGTGCAATAAGAATCAGCAGTTCCTGGAAGAACACATTCATCTAAAGTATATATAAGCGAGTCATCACAATCAGAATCATCATCACATGTTATTGAAATGC
Organism: Nanobdellota archaeon; assembly: GCA_018898425.1. Lineage (GTDB taxonomy): Archaea > Nanobdellota > Nanobdellia > Pacearchaeales > GW2011-AR1 > JAHIHG01. The sequence continues at coordinate 12,230 of JAHIHG010000071.1, forward strand.
AAGCCCCGTCTGCACATGTATCACTGCAATCAGTAACTAATATTGGAGTTGTTGTTTGTGCACAATAACTTGCTGTTCCTGAATCCTCGCATGTAAAAGTTTTATAATTTTGCCAAATATCATTACTAGTGCAAAAAACACTATCTATAAACCCATCAATACCACAGTCAGAATTTTCAGAACAATTTATTTCTTCATGAGTGCAATAAGAATCAGCAGTTCCTGAAAGTACACATGTATCTAAAGTATATATAATTGAATCATCACAATCAGAATCATCCTCACAGGTTATTTCCTCTTCTGCATCTTCATTTTCTTTATCTTTTGCAAAACTAATGCTCTGGTATTTTATTAAAGATTCCTCTTCTGGAGAATAAGTCCTTATAATTTTTCCTTCACTAGCATCTGTTACACTTAATCCAAGCAACAATCCATTTTTTTTATCCGCCTTAATTAAATAATTGCCACTAAACCACAGAAAAACAAGTAACGAAACAATAACAATCATTGCAATTAATAAAATTGCTGTGATTGCTGGATATGTTTTATTTTTTTTTAAAGCCATTTTTTAATGTTATAATTTGTTTTGTAATAATTATTCAGAAGTAACACTATTTAAAAGCATTTTGGTATAAGAGAATATATATTTTGTTACTACTTGAATTTAATCAAATGATAAAATTTAATATGCGGGTTTGGGATGTTGCATTATAAAACTATTTTTTTAATTAATTTGGAAAAAAGTTTTTTTCTTTTGAATTTAATGCTCACAGTCTTGCCGACTTTTTATAAAAAGCATTTAATTGCATACTTTTATTTATATCCTTTAATACAACAATCTTTATAAAGTGAAGTCATTAACAAATGACAATAACAATGGCACAAACTAAAAAAATCACAAAATATGTTGCAGGTTTAATGGCTGCAAGCATTATGTCTTTACCTTCTTATGCTAGTGCAGAAGGATTAAACCTTATAATTAACAGAGACAGAGATGAAGCAAAAGTTGGTGCAATGTTTTCTATTCCTATTCCTTTTTTTGGTGAAGGAAAAAACACAAAATATAATCAAAGAAATCAAACCCTTGAATCACAAATAGCAGGATTAACTCAAGTACCTGCTTTTAATTCAGAATCATCTTCTCAGCCTTATTTTGAACAATATGATGGTAACTGGTTTACAAAACCATTAAAAGAACTTGGACATGGAATGACAACTCCTTTGCATGCTTATAATACTAAAACAGATGGAACAACAAGATGGCTTCCTGGATATTCAACAATCACAAAAGAAGGTTCTATTGCTGCCCCTATTTACGGGATTTTTGCTTCTGCAATAAATGGAACTGCAAAATTATTTGGAAGCAATTATAGAGTTAATAATCCTTTTCAAGCAAACTTCTGGAGAACAATGGGAACTGCTTTAATGGAAATTGGAGCAGGAATTGCAGTTGGAAGTTCAGGCGGAGGTGGTGGAAGCAGTTCTTCTTCAACTACTACAACAACTCCTCCAGCAGAAGAAGAAGAACTTCCCCCAGCTGCTGGCGGGGATATTTAATTTTTTATTAATATTTTTTAAACAACACAATTTTCAGTAAAACTTGCTTCATTAACACACATATACTGACTTATACTAATGCTATATTCATTATCATCTTCACCCCAATATGATAAATTAAATACATCTGAATTAGATGCAGTCCAAAATTGTTTATTTTCTTGTAAAACTATCTCTCCCCCATCAATTCTATATGGTGGCACTAATGTTGATGAATCACAAGTTCCTAATGAAGTATAACACAATTGCCCTTGTGTTAAATTAACTCCCACACCATTTGATTCTGTAAAAGTTCTTGTATGATTATAATAATGAACTTTTGGATAAATTATTCCTTCTATATTTACATTATTTTTTAATTCATAAATTGTCTCACTAAAAACTAAAGTTAATATTGCTGCTTGAGGCAATTCACAAGTTTGATTGCAACAATTTTCATCAGAAGATTCTAATAAAATAATTCCAGTACAAATCTCAGTTCCAATACAAATATCTCCTGATAATTCCTCACAAGTTTCTAATTCTTCTTCACAAGTTTGATTACAGCAAATATCTGTATCAGTAGCACTAAAAAATACTCCTGGACAAATCTCATCTATTTCACAAATATCTCCACCAATTTCCTTACAAGTTGTTCCTTCTGGATATTCTGGCTCAGGAGCAAGTCCAGTCCAGCAAAATAATCTTAATTGCCTCGGATTAAATGGGTCTGTACCAACATTCACAGTAATTGCAATTGCCTGGGCATAAATATCTTGTTTAATAGCTTTTTCTAAACTGCAGGTTTCATTTAAGGCGCATATTTTTGCCTCACAATCCAGATAATTCGGAAGTCTTGAAAGTATTTTATTTTTAATGCTTAATGGAAAATCAGGATCATCCCACATCACTGGAGTAGATTCTACTGCCAAAACATCTGCCCTTAATTCTGTATTAGTCTGAATTTCTCTTAAAATTGAAAGTTCTATTTCATAAATTCTCTCAGCATTATCATTTCTTTTAAAACCCCCTTTATTCACCAGGACTAATAAAATCATAGCAATAAACATAATTGCCACAAATGCTTCTACAATTTTTACCCACGCTCTTTTATCCATTTTTTTAAAAGATTTTCCCATTTATTAGTTTTACCATATTTTAACAGTAAGAAATCCGTAATTAATTTTTGCATTTTTATCCATATACTGGATTGGAACCTCTTCAGCATAAATACTTGTAGTAACATCTTTTTCACTGGTAGAAATGATTGTCCCATTGCTTAATTTAAAACTAAATGCAAAATCATTGCCTTCAGGAATTTTTAATTCATTTTTAAATGCAAGATAATCATTTTCATACTTGTTTATCAGATTAATTAACTCTGTGTCAAAAATATAAACTTCTTTTTTTGTTAATCCAATTGAATAATCATTATCATTTCTTTTTAAGTTTGCACAGGGATTTATTATATTGTTATCTAATTCTTTAAATTCTTCTGAGCTGTATATTTTAAAGAAATCTTCCTGAGCACTTACTCTGTTTATTACAAGATCATTATTTACTTTATATGATTCTGAAATAAATTCTGATGTATTTTTCACAATAACTTTTAAACCCATTCCAATATCATCAAGTAAATCTTTTAATCTGATGCAATTATTTGTTTCTTCCACTATTATTTTTACACTAGAAGAATTAATGTTTAATGAAGATTGATCGATTAATTCTTTTTGAAGATAACTTAAAAGAATTTTTTGATTTTTTTGTGTCTGAAATGCTGGCTCTGTTATTGAATATAAAAAAGCCAAAAAAGTTATGAATATAGCAAAAGATAAGATTATTCCAACATGTGATGCTTTTTTGTTCATTGTTTTAACAAGGAAGAATTGCTGTCCTTGATTAAATTTAATTCTGTTAAATTATAATTCTCTGAATATTGCTGAGCAACTTTTTGCTGGTTTTTCTTTAATAACATTTTATTTGGTTTTTAATTTTAATATTTTTTTTCTTAAATCTATTTTATCCAAAAAATAAATTTGCTACTGTGGCTATTAAAAAGGCTGAAAACATTAAAATAAATGAGTGTTTTATTCCTGCCTTGACATTTCCTTCTGAAAGTTTTCCAACTATTAATCCGCTAAAAAATCCCTGAATTAAAAGCAGATACAAAAATGAAAAAGATAATGTTTCCTGGTCTATTCCTCCACCTCCACTCGAGGTCAATCCCATTTCACTTATTGTGCCCACATCTGCAATTCCAGAAATCATTGGAAGTATCCTGAATTGAAGCACAAGGATAATCACCATAAATACAAAGAAAATAATATATCCCTGGGCAGTCAGGGCTGAAATAGCTGCTTTTCTTTCTTTTTTTAATTTATCTGCCATATTTACTGCTCCGGCAACAGATTCAAGAATCTCGCCAATATTCCCGCCCTCTTTTTCTGCCTGTCCAATTAATGTGAGTGCTCTTGAAATTGTTTTATTTTCCACATCTTTTGCAAATGTCTGAAGAGCTTGATTCAATGGAATTCCTAATGAAATCTGGTTTGCCAGTTTTTGAATATTTTCACTTAAAACCCCGTATGATTTTTCTTTAATATTAATTATGCTTTTGCTTATTGGAGTTCCTGTTTTTACACTTTCAACAAGATTTCTGGCAAATTCCAAAAACATTATTTCTTTTTCATTATCTCTTTGTGTTTTTTGAATTGCAGATAAAACAAAAGGAAATATTCCAACCAAAATTCCTATGCCTATTGCAAAAAAGAAAAATTCTGTACCAATAAGGAATAATGAGAAAATAATTGCTATTAATGCTAAACCAATTCCAACCCATTGTAATTTATTTATTTCCATTTTATTCACTTGGTTGTTTTAGGTGCAGGAATGTTAAAAAGATAACATTTATCACTGAAACTCCCAAAACCATCATTAAAGATATCATAGTAGTGCTCATTGCAATTCCAAGTCCGCTTATTTTCATCATCATCAGCAAAAGCATTAAAATCATTGGAGCAGCAATCACCACGCTAATATAAATATCCATGAAAGTTTCAGCAGATTTTGTGTATTTTTCTCTTTCAAGTCTGTAATCAAAAAGAAGGGTTTGCGCTCTTTTGTCAAAAAACTCAGGTAAATTTCCTCCAGAGGTTATTGTAGTTGCAAGTCCATTAAACAATGCTGCAAGTTTTTGACTCGGGCTATTATCTGCACTATTTCTTAATGCACTAATTAAATCATATCCATAAACATTAATTTCATTTATTATTTTGGTGAACTCTTTTCCAATATATGGGTATTCTTTTGTTAAGATAATTATTCCAAAAATCTTGCTTGGTTCAATCATTGAACTTGAAATCGAAGACATATGGATTACTGCAAATGGAAGTTCATGATCTATTCTGTTTTCAATTGATTTTTTTTCCATAGAAGGGTAAAAAAACATTATAAAAAATGTTGTGATTGGAACTGCAAACAAAATCCAGAAAACTTTTAAAAATCTTATTAAAAGATCTTCATTTGCAAAAGTAATAATTGGGAGTGTTGCACCAAAATTAAAAAATAAAAAAAATAAAAACAAAGCCATCCCGACAAATACAGATATTAGGGTTGTAAAAAGAATAACTGCAATGTAATTTGATAAAACAAACTGGAGGTTTGCTTTTACTATATCTTTTTTGAGTGTTTTAAACATGGGTTTTGTAGAAAGAGTTTTTGAATAATTAAAAAAAAATTGATTAGCTGCTTTAACATATGCATCTGGCTTTTTTATTTTCTTTTCCTCTTCTTTTTTTCCCTCTTCTTTTTCTTTTCCGCGTCTTTTTAAATACTTTTTTTCCAGTTCTGAAAGTTTTAATTTTTCCAGTTTTTTAATAAAAGATTTTTTTGCAATTTTTTCAGGCTCTAAAATTTTTTCCTTTTCTTTTAAAATCACTTTTTCCTGGATTGGAAGGGGTTTTACAAGATTGATATTTTTTAGTGTCTCAGAAATTTTTCTGCCTGTTATTTTTGCCTGTTTTTTTAGTGAAGCTATATGCGACTTAATTAATATTTTTTCATCAGGATTTGTTGTTTTTTCTAAAATTTTTGAAACAGAATTAAGTTCAGATATTATCTTTTTTTGTTGTGATACTTTTTTCACTAATTGATTTATTGAATTTTCTTTCACCATCTTTTATTATGTTTCGTTTTTATACTTCAAAAATGTTTTCTTTTTTGCTGACATTTATTACTCTTGTTTTTCCTATTTTTTCTTCTATACCCGAAGCTTCATGTATGTGGGAGCAAATAGCAATATCTGGTTTAAATTTTTTAATTGCTTTTCTTATTCCTGCACTTCCAGGAAATCCTGTAAATTCAGCTTTGCTTCCTTTTGGGTGCATATGTGTGACCATTATCTTTTTCTTTGAATTTTTAATTCTTTCATGCCCTTGCTTTAATATGTTAAAAATTTCAGAATCCTGAATCATATAAACTCCCATATCTGCGCCTCCTGCACCAAAAATTCCCAATCCATTTTTTTTAAAGGCATATCCATGTAAATTTTTAGTTGGAGGGTACATTTCTGCTAAAAAATCAGCTGTTGCCAAAGATTCATGATTTCCGTGAATTAATAAAACTTGTTTTTTTGCTTTTATAAACGGACCAATTAAATCTTTTGTAGATTTTTCTGCAAAAGTTAAATCTCCTGTTAAAATTACTAAATCTATTTTTTCTTTTTTTGCTTTTTCAGCCAGTCTTTTTACCAACCCTTTATCCCCATGAATATCTCCTATTGCCAGTATCCTTGTTTTTTTTCTTTTCTCTTTTTTTTTAGATTTTTTTTCTTTTCTCATGAAATTTAAAGGTTATTTTAATTAATAAATATTTGTAAAGCATGCTTTCAGAAACATTTAAAAGCAAGGCACTATCTGGATATATACATTAAACTGCACATAAAATGAAAGATAATTTTGACATCTTTTTTAGAAGAAAACCCGCTTTAATGCTGGTATCTTTAAAAAAGAATATACGGATGAGGTATGGCAGTGTACTGGCTAAGGAAGTGGATTGCACTTATAGCCATGCAGTAAAGATTCTGCAAACATTGGAAATTTTGAAATTGGTTGAGTTTGAAAAAAAGGGGCGAATAAAATTGATAAGACTTACCAAGAGAGGAAGAAATGTTGCAGATGCAATAGAGAATATACAAGATTTAGTCAAGTGATTAAATGCCAAAGCCCCTTTGAAAATAAGAAGTTTTAGTAATTGAGATTATAATAAGAAAATGATTCTTGAAATTAAAAATAATTTTGTTTAGAATGAATAATTTATCTTTTTATTACAAATAAAACATTTATAAATTACCTTTAATTAAAAAGGTAAAATGAGGTTGAAAAATTTAGCAATAATCTATTGTTTGATTTTAGTTTCAGTATTTGTTTCTGCAGAAACCTGCAGCATTGAAACTTCTTGCAGTCCTGACAATACAATAATGAAATTAGCAGATTCTATAAATTCCCATGGAGAGTTATGGAGTCAGACAAATTATGATTATTTTTTATGCTGTGATTTTCAAAGAAGCCATGAATGCACAGGCGCAAATAAAATAATTTCGCTTTCTGCTGCAACTAATGCTCATGCAGAAGTTCCTGATGCAGACACTTCCTTATATGCAAATGATGTTTGTTATGGTAATTTTGAATGCAGAAGCACGATAGAAGAGTGCAGTTCTGATGCAGGAGAAATGGGACTTATTTCTTTGTCAGATTATAATAATGCACATATAGGGGCATTTGGTGATGTTAATTATCTTGTAAAAATTTGCTGTGCAGGAGTTTGCACTTCAGGCTATACTTATGTTGATGGGGAGTGCACAAGAGAGCAGTTAATTTATTGGAGCGATGATTTAGGAAATTTTATAAGCCAGACAAATGCAAAATTAGGTTATACTACTGTGCTTTTAAATTTGAAAAATTCAGGGCTTTCTGAAGGAACATCTGTTGTTTTTCAAATATATGAAGAAAATGCTATTATTTCTGATAGTTTTATTA
>JAHIHG010000072.1 GCA_018898425.1 Nanobdellota archaeon
AGATTATAACAGGAGGATAGCCTGATAAATAAAGAATATGATTCATTAAAACTCTCCCTGTTCTTCCATTTCCATCTGAAAATGGATGAATCTTCTCAAATTTATGAAGGAATAATGTTGCTAAAACTAAAGAGGATAGTTTATTTTTATTTTCTTCATACCAATTTAATAAAATACTGATATCAGATTTAAGATATTTGACTGGAGATGGATTAAAGGGTTGCCCAAAAATCCTAATCTCATGATTTCTAAAACCTTTTCTTTCATCAATATTTTCTAAAAGCATGTCATGAATTTTAATAATTAATCTTTCATTAACTTTTGGCTTTTCCTTTCTGAGAAATTCAAGAACATCCTTTGTATTTGTTAAATCATAAACTTCCCTTAGTGTTCTGTTTTTGGGCAAAATATTCTCTTTGAACAAATCATAAGCTTGTTTTAAGGTTATGGTATTTCCTTCTATTGATGTGCTGTTTACTGCAAAATTAATTAAAAAACTTTCAAAAATTTCTTTCTGGGTTAATTTATCTTGTTTTAAGAATTTAGATTTATAATGATGAAGAATCGCTTTTATATCTAATTGTTCATTTTTAGTTAAATAAATGTCCTGTTTTAACTTTAAATGTTTAATTTTATCTAAATAAATATTTTTTTCTAAAAAATTTTTCAGAGTTCGATAGGATTTTCTTATTTTATCTTTGTATTTTTTTTCCAAGTTATTCAAATTTATTTTTAATAAATCATTTCCCAGGTTGCATAAATCCTTAGTAATGACCTTATTTCCTTTTCTTACAGACATTCTCAAAGTATAATATTTTTGATTTCCAATTTTTTTAACATGAATATAAACCATGATTCATATTAGATGTAATAGTATTTAAATCTTTCCCCCTACAAAGTAAAAATAAGATGTAGGGGTAAGATGGTTTGATGAATTAATATGAATAATATTTTAAGTTTATGAAGCGGATTGGGATAGTGAATAAAAACAAAATATTTATAAGTAAGATAATCTTACATTTAACATAATGGAAACAACTAAATTAAGCACAAAAGGTCAGATAGTAATTCCTGAAAACATAAGGTCTGGAATTGAAATTGGAACCTCTTTTACAATAATACGCCAAAATGATTTGATCGTTCTTAAAAAAATTAAAGGACTTGATAAAAAAGAGGAAAAAGAAGTTAAAGAGCTAAATAAAATATGGAAAAATATTGATGAAGGGAAAGGGGTAACTCTTCAAAAAGAAAAATTTCTTAAAGAAATGAATGCCTGGTGAAATGATAAAAAAGATAACTCGCTCACCAACATTCATAAAACAAACCAAACGCCTTGATAATTTTTTATTGAAAAAATTAAAAATGCAAATTACTAAAATTTTAGAAAACCCTTTTATAGGAAAGCCATTAAAATATATGAGGGGTGAAAGAACTATTTATATTAAGCCATTCAGACTTATTTATGCTATTAATAAAGATGAACTTATTTTACTAAAATTTGACCATGGGAAAAGAGTTTACAAATAGTGTTATGAAAGTGAAGAGGAGTGAAAACTTATAAACTTATTTTTTCTAATTTAGATATGAAAAAAAGGTGTGAAAAAACTCAAGGGCAGGTAGAATTATCTTTTGGAATGATATTCTCAATTATATTAATAGTCATATTTATTAGTTTTGCATTTTATGCAATACAAAAATTTCTTGAAATACAAAGAGTTGCGCAAGTAGGGCAGTTTGTGGATAATTTGCAGTCAGATATTGACAAATTATGGACAGGCTCACAGGGCTCGCAAGAAGTAGAATATGTCTTGCCAAATAAAATAGAATATGTTTGTCTTGTTGATTATTCATCTGAAATAAGAACAAACAAAGATTTTTCAACAGAATTAAAACAAATATATGAAAATCAAAACATAGTTTTTTACCCTTATGATTTTGGAGCACTTGATTCAATGGAAATAAGACATATAGATATTCAAAAAATAACTGAAGCAGAAAATCCTTTTTGTTTTGAAAACAAAAAAGGAAAATTAAAAATTACTCTTCAAAAAAGTTTTGGAGATGCCTTGGTTTTTGTTAGTGAATAAAATGTTAATCTTTTGTTGAAAGAAACCTTTAAAAATGGACAAGTGTTCATAATATTAAACAGTTGTAAATTAAAATGGACAATATTTTAGAAATTTTTATTAAAGAACCTGAAAAAGAATTTCATGTAAGGCAAATTTCAAAACTATTAAAAAAATCCCCCACAACAATCTCAAAAAATTTAAAAGAACTGGAGGAAAAAGGAATTTTAAAATCAGAAAAAAGATTAAATCACTTATTATTTAAAGCTAATTTAAAAAATGAAAAATTCAAATTATCAAAACTAAATTATAATTTAAATCAATTGCATAATTCTGGACTTATTGATTATCTTGTAAAAAAATTTAATTATCCAGAAGCAATAATTTTATTTGGAAGTTTTGCTAAAGCAGAAAATACCTTGATAAGCGACATAGATTTACTTATTATCACTTCTTCAAGAAAAGAAGTTATGTTAGACAAATTTGAGAAAAAAATAGGGCAAAAAATCCAATTGTTTATGCACTCAAAAAAAGAAATTGAGAATATGAAAAAAAAGAATAAAGAATTATTAAATAATTGGGTTAATGGCAATGTTATCTATGGATTTTGGGAGTTATTTAAATGATATTCAAAGATTTTATAGAAAAAGGTCTTGTAAGAGTATCTTTTAAAGATAAAGCATTAACAAAATCCCTGCTTAAAAATGCAAAAGAAGATTTAACTTTTTTAGATAGTTTGAAAGTAAATAAAAACTCTTCTAGAAAATTAATGAGTAATTATTATGATGTTTTGAGAAGTGTATTAGAGGCTTTTTCAGTAATTGAAGGATATAAAATATATTCTCATGAAGCCTTTACATATTTTTTAAAAGAAAAAAAAGAAGATTTACTTTCAATTAAATTTGATAGATTTAGGAAAATAAGAAATTCTATAAATTATTATGGGAAAGAGATTTCAAGAGAAGAAGCTAAAGAAAATATTAAAGAAATAAAAGATATGATTGAAATACTAATTAAAAAATATTTAAAGGAATTTAAAAATGTTTAAAAAAGGTTATTTACAAATCTCATTTGCATGGCTTTTTGCAATTATTGCCGGCATTTTTATCTTATTTCTTGCTATTTTCATGGCAACTAAAATAATCCAGACAGAGCAAACAGCCCAGAGTGCAAAAGTTGGAAAAGAAATAGGCATATTATTAAATCCTCTTGAAACCAGTTTTGAAACAGGCAAAGTAAATTCATTGTTAATGCCTGTTGAAACAAGAATTTATAGTGAATGTAATAACAAGGGCAATTTTGGAAATCAGATAATCAGAATATCGCAAAAAAGCTTTAAAGAATGGACAGACACTGATATTAATGTTTATTTTGAAAACAAATATATTTTCTCAGACAATCCTGTTGAGGGCAGGGAATTTTATCTTTTTTCAAAACCTTTTGAGTTCCCATTCAAAGTATCTGATTTAATTTACATAACTTCATCATTAAAAAAATACTGTTTTGCAAATGCTCCTGAAGAAATTAAAGAAGAACTTTTAGCATTAAAACAGCAAAACATAATAGTTGGTGATTGTGTAAAACCAGAAGAGTTGATTATGGTATGTTTTGGAGGAGCAGAGTGTGAGATAAACGTAAATTATAATCTCAAATATGTTGAAAAAAATAATGAAAAAATGTATTTTGAAGAAGATGCCCTTATGTATGCTGCTATTTTTTCAAATAAAGAATTATATGAATGTCAGTTAAAAAGATTAATGCAAAGAGTGAGTGTGCTTACATCATTATACAGAGATAAATCAACATTTTTATCTCAAAGAACTGAATGCTCAAGTAATTTAAATTTATTAGAATTAAAAAATCTGGCAAGTAATTTTGATAGCTCTATTAGTTTAGAAAGAATTTATGATATAACAAATGATATTAAAAATAAAAATGATTTGGCAGCGTGTAAATTATGGTAAAATGATAAAGAAAAAAGCCCAATTAAAAATCCAGCAAATGACATTCATGCTTGTAGCTATAACACTTTTTTTTATTTTAGTTGCAATGTTGTTTCTAATAATAAGATTTACAGAATTAAAATCAACTGCCACAGAACTTGAAGAAAAAAATGCAATGTTGTTAGTTTCAAAAATAGCAAATTCTCCGGAATTTTCATGCGGAAATGTTTTTGGAGGAAGTAAAATTAATTGCATAGATTTTGACAAGGTTATAGTATTAAAACAAAGCATAGACAAATATCAGAATTTTTGGGGAGTTTCTAATATTGAAATAAGGCGAATTTACCCTGAAACAAAAGGAGAAGTAATATGCAGCATTCAAAATTATCCAAATTGCAATGTATTTAGAACACATTCAGAAGAAGTTACTGGATATGAATTATCAAATTTTGTCTCTTTATGCAGGAAAGAAACTACTGGGATAGAAACCTATGATAAATGTGAAATAGCTAAAATAATGTTAAGTTACAATGAAAAATAAAAGGATAAAAAAGAAAAAATCTACTCCCACTTCCACTCGTAATTACCTTAATCATCTTAGCTCGTGCAAACGCTCTACTCCTGCTTCCACTCGTAATAATTGGAATCAGTTTGTCTCGTGCAAACGCTCGCAGGAAGAGATAGTGGGGTTTGCTTTAATCATTATAATAGTGGCTGTTATCTTGCTTATTTTTTTGGGTTTTTATTTAAGAGCCCCGCAAAAAGAAATTATAGAAAGTTATGAAATTGAGAGCTTTATTCAGTCTTTTTTGCAATATACAAGTGATTGCGAAAGCAATCTGGAATTTCTTCCAGTAAAAAACCTAATTTTTGCCTGTTATGAGAATCAAAGATGTTTAGGAGAAAAAGATAGTTGTGATGTGCTTAATTCAACTTTAGATGGAATTTTAAAACAAAGCTGGCAAATTGAAGGAGACAGGCCTGTAAAAGGATATAATTTAAAGATTACTGCAGGAAATAACACAATTTATTCTATTGCACAAGGAAATATGACTAATAATTATAAAGGGGGATTTCAGGATTTTAGCAGAAGTGGAAATTTATTTGAAATAATTTTTACAGCATATTACTAGTAAAAGTGATTTTATACTAAGGATTATTTTGGGAATTACACTTTCAATTAGAGTATAGTTCTTTTGTTATATATAAAATTATGGCACACAAACCACAAATATTAGTAAATTAAATGATTTTAGAAGATTTAATATCAATAGATTTAAAGTTAAATTAAAAATACCTTTATTAATTGGAAACTGTAATTAAAACAATAGGATTTTATAGATTGTTTAAAAATTATATTTTTATATGAATTGTCATAATATCCACAACTATTTCAGGCCTGTGTCTTATCCTGTTTTTAGTTTTTTCTTCAATTAATTCAATAAACCCAAATCTCTCTAAAAGCTTAATATCATCATTTACTGATTTAAATCCCCTATTTAATTTTTTGGCTAAATCATAAATTGATTGGGGTTTTTGTGTTTTTATTGTGTGGAGAATTCTTGCTTTTTCATTGCTTAAAAGCTGTCTTAAAGCCAGCATTCCAGAAAAATCATAATCTTTTTTTGATGTTTGAGATTTTTTGAATAAAGAAAAAGCTCCTTTTGATTCTGTTATTGTTATTTCTCTTGTTTTTGTTTTAGGCATTTTTAGATTATTTTATGTAGTATTTTCCTGTTTTTATTAAATAGGGTATTTTTTAAAATATATATCTTTAACATATATATTGTACTTATATGTTAAAATAAAATATATATTATTATTAATAACTAGATGTTAATAAATGTTTTGTTTGAGTGAATATGGGGAGTGTATTAATAATCAAGTAACAACATAAGGTTTATAAATAAAACCTTATAAAATTAGGTTTTTTGTATATATGTACTAAAATCAGACAGTAAGCTTTTTAAAGAAAATTGAATTTTCATTACTACGCCTGAAAAGGTGGTTCTAATAGGGGATAATAACAGGGTTCGTTAATAAAAGATGAAATTAACGGATTTGTAATATTCATATTAATGGTTCAACCCTATAGCCATTAAGATGAGGGTTGTCATAGACAACATATTTTATACAGTTGAAAGGAGGTTAAAAAATAAAAAAATGAAATTTAATTTTAGAAAAATTTCTGCAATCGGAGCTAGTGCTTTG
>JAHIHG010000073.1 GCA_018898425.1 Nanobdellota archaeon
AAGTTTATTCTAAATTAGATTCAGCGAGGGTAAATGAAGAAACTTTAAGATGGATTAATCACAATATTAATGTTCTTAATAGGGCAGAACATGAATGGAAAATTAAACCAAAATTTATGGAGTAATAATTACACATAGCCTTTACTATTCTGCAAGTTAGAGAATTATTTATTCAGCAACAACTTGCAGAAGGATTTTAGGATATTTTATAAAGAATTAATCTTTTTTCAAAAATTGAAATGATTACTTAATGTCTTAATTCTTAATTTATTAAGATCATCCCTTATATTTCCCGCAGTTACAGGCAATCCTGCTCCTGGAGCAGTAATTGTAAAAAAATCTGGATATCTTATATTAGTTTTTATTTCACATCCATTTAAAGCGTATTTGAGATTTCCAAGTAAATCATTTTGCGAAATTTCTCTTAATTTTACATCTAAGGTAATTGGAATTGAGATTGGGGGTCCCCTGGAGCATTCCTCTTTGTTTAAAATTCTTTTATCTCCAGAAAAAAACCTTGCAATATATTGAAGGGTATTTCCATTTTTTTGAGCTTTCGCAATTAAATCAGAAAAATGAGAATTATAATTAGGAATTTGCGAGAGAAATGTTGAAAGACTTTTTTGAGCAAATGCTTCTTTTGGGAGAAAAGGTTCAAGTAAAATATCATCTAAATTAACCTCATGCCTGTTTTGCCTGACTAATATTAATAATTTTTTTGCAACATCCAAACCGCTTAAATCTAATCTTGGATCTGATTCAGTATATCCTAATTTGCAGGCTTCACTAAATGCTTCTGAAAAAAGAGTTCCTTTTCGCATTTTATAAATTATAAAAGCTAATGTCCCTGAGAAACAACCTTCTATACTAGTAACTGGGTCACTTAATTCAGAAGATCTTTTTATTTCAGCAAGTGCTCCTGCACCAGCCATAACAGAACATTGAAAACCATATTTGTTTGGATTAGAAGTTAATTTTCTAAATATCTCTAAATCTATGACTAAAGGATTTTTATTTGCAGTAACCATCCCTCCAAAAAAATGATCTTCCACAATTTGAAGATGGGTTTGATAAATATTTTCAGAAGAAGTCACATCAACAAAGAATGTAGGATTTATTTGTTCAGCTCTTATATTCTTTAAAATTTCTTTATGTGTTTGATAAGAATCTCCGGAAGGTTTTTCTAAAAATTTTTTAAGTTCTAATTCTTTAAGTCCTTTTGCATTATAAATGACATAATTACTCGAGGCAACTCCAGTTATCTTTCTATGATGATCAAATTTAATTATTTGTTTTGTTAATTCGCTTCCAACATTACCTGATGCACCGAAAATAAAAATATCTTGATTTTGAAGCATCAATTTTTTGGGAGTTGTTGATTTAAAAATGTTTTTAATTTACAATCAAGATATTTAATTCAAACTTTTCTACAAAATTCACTTATTCAGCAATAATTCAATTTTCTTTGGATTTCTTTTAATCTCTTTTACAATTGTTGCAGGACCAATTATTGTTATAGCACTCAAATCTCCTCCAGAAAGCTTGTTTACAATTCCTGTTTTTATTTTTCCCAAAACTCCTTCTTTTCCATTTCCTGTAATAACAGCAAGTTCAATTCCCTTAAAATCTTTTACATAATCTATCATAGCCATGGTATCTCCAATAAGTCTTGTTTCTTCTTCTACTCTTAATCTTCCCTGTAAAATTAAAATATTATTGCCCAAAACAATTCCAAGTATTTTTCTTATTCTTTCATTGCTTCCCAATTCTCTTATTTCAGAATAAGGCAAAAATTGAATTGTAAAACCTTTTATTTTGCCCAAATCTTTTTTCTTTCCTCTTTTTTTTACCATTGTTCTCTGATATATATTATGAAGTATGCTTTTTAACTTTTACTCAAATATTTTTAGATAATTTAAAAATTGATTCATAAAATTCCTCTAAATTATGCCCGTGCTTTGCACTTATTCCGACAACATCATATTCTGGAAATGCTGATTCAATCTTTTTTATATCTGCTTTTTTTAAATCTATTTTATTTGCAACAATTAAAACAGGTATTTTTCTTGCCACTAAATTTCCAATTATTGTTATATTTACCTGATTATAAGGGTTTTCAGAAGCATCCAGGACAATAACCACAATATCCATATCATCAAGCCATTTTATGCTTTCGATTACTCCTTGTGTTGCTTCTTTTGCTCTTTGTTTGGCTTGTTTTTTCTTTACTTTATATTTTAAAAAATCTTCATAATCAATTTTAGTGGCAATTCCAGGAGTATCAATCATTTTAAAAGTCATTTTTTTCCCCTTGAAGATTATTTCTACTTTTTCCTTGAACTGAACACTTCTTGTTTCATGAGGAATTTTACTCACACTTCCGATTTCTTCACCAGTAAAATCCTTGCAAACTCTATTTGCAAGACTTGTTTTCCCAGCATTTGGGGGACCATAAAATCCTAATTTTACATCTTTTTTATTCTTGAAGATATTTGAAAAAATTCTTTTGAAAAAATTCTTAAAAATCTTAATTACCATATAATCAATCTAACTTATATGTTTATAAATTTTCTGTCAATTGAAAACAATTATTTATGAAATCCTGGTTTAAACCCTGGTTTGGTTTTAGAAACATTAAATGTATTCTGAATTCTTTGCAAATTATTTTTGGAGTTAATTGCATTATTTTGTTTTTTCCTAAACTTGTCTAAAATTTTTTGAATTGGAAATTCCATCATTCCTGTTCGTTTGCCAGAATATTTTCTCATTACATATGTTATTTGCTCAGAATTCCATTTTGCTTTTTTCAAATTTGCAATAATGTCATTTTCCCCAAGCCCTTTGTTTTTTGAATTTGCTATATAAGTAATTAAATTATACAAATTATTTCTGTTTTTAAATAAATGATTTTCATATTTCTTTTTATACCATTCTTGTAAAATTAAATATATGATAACTCCCACAATTATCAAGAAAAACATAATTAAAATAAAAATAGACCATTTTGAAATTTTATTATCTTCTGATGGAGTCTCATTTACACTTATTACCAGTTTGTCTAATCCTGGAGCAATAAAAGCAGGCAAGTTACTAAACCCGACATTTTCAGTGGTATAAAAACTAATTGTTTCTTTGTTTGGTTTTAATTTTATATAAAAATATCCCAATGATTCTTCAACAGTTAATCCTTTTTCAAAAAACATATTTTTTAATTTTTTGATGAAAAAATAAGAATCATACTCAATAGCATTTTTTTTATCTATTTCTATTTCAAAAATTTTTACAACAGAATTTTCACCATAATCATTTTTTATAGAAATCTCCGCAAAATTAATTTTTGCATCTATATTATTCTGATTCCATAAAAGAATTGAATCATAATATGCGTTTAAATTTTCTTTATCATATCCTCTTGATGTTATTTCTTCAAGCAAATTCATAGCAATATTGTCCTTAACCGAATAAAATGAAATTAAATCTGCATATTTACTTATAAAAATTGATGTTGGTACTGGAAATTCCAATAATTCAGTAATTATTTGATTATATTCTGCCTCAGAACTGGCAGTTTCATAATCTCTCTGTATCTTTTTTATTTTGTCTTCAATCTCTTTTAAATTTAAAACTGCATTAATACTCTCTTGATAAAAACTAGAAAATTTTTCGATTTGCGAATTTAAATTAATTAAATTATTTAATTTTTCATTTAAAGTTTTATTTATTTCTTCTTCAGGTGTTCTTACAGTGATGTTAAAAGATTTAGAAAAACTTCGCTGATTTAAATCATCTATAGTTAATTTTAATTGATATTTACCTGTAGAATTATAAGAATGCATTACTTCATTTGTCTGTGTTATTTTTATGTTATTGTCTCCAAAATCCCATGTATATTTTTTTATAGCATTGGAATTGTCAACTAATGCCTGAAATAATGTGGGAAAAGCAGAAGCAGTTGTTGTTGGAATAATTGATTTAATTACTGGGATGCTTCCAATTTCAATTTTTTCTGAAAAAAGCTGTTGATTATCCAGCAATAATTCAAATGTAAAATTTCCATAATTTTCTGGAAGAACAAATCCAGCCTCATTTAAGGATAATTTTTGATAATTTGAATTTATTAATGCTGAAATTTCATTTAATTCATAAAAATTATGCTCTTCAGTTCCACTAAATCCAACTAAATCATATATGATTGAAAGATTGCTTAAAGTTATAAATTGGTTTACCTCTGATGTAAATTTGACTGGAATAATGCAATCTGTTTCAGAACAATCCAAAGTCTTATAATTATCCCAGATATAATCTTTTGCCAGATTTCCAAGAGCATTTCCATTTTCTAACAAATTAGAAATTTTTAATGTTCCAAAATTGGCAAATCTTTTTCCTTCAGCAAAAATTTGATAAGCAGTGTTTTCTGCCTGAACCGGGTATCCCTGAAATCCGCACCCCTCCCCACTAGAATATCCCCTTATTTTAGAAGTTCCGCTATTGTTTTCAGAATAAATGCAAACATAATAATCATCTGGTTCTGTAATTAGATAATTTATATCGCATGAAACCTCTAATTCGCCAGTTTGATTGGGCAGATTGCAATGTACCCCATTAATAGAATTTCCATATTTGTCATACAAAATCATTATTAAATTTTTTGGGTTTTGTACCCATGCACCTAATTTAAAACCAGGGGATTCAGATAAATGTATTCTTTGACAATAAGGATTAATTCCAATTAAACCAGTTGTTGTTGCCTGGCTCTCATCAAAACAACCATAATTTTTTAAAAATCCGCAGGATAAACTAGAAGATTTATTATTTCCAAAGATAATTGTTCCATCATCAAAAAAATCAATTTTTAATTGATTATAACATGAATCCGCAGCATTACTCTGAATATTAAACTCTATGGAATTTATTGAGACAATATTTCCTGTAAATTTAAATCCCAAGATTTTAGATTCTTTTGCACCTAAATTAAAAGTTTTTACTAATGCCCCATTAACAGCAGAGTATCCTTCTTCACAATCAAATGGATTGCAAGAATACAATGCCAGATTATTTTTATTAAGCAAATTAATCAAACTTATAGAATTATCAAAAGAATCTTTAAAAAGAATATTTGAAGGAGCATCAATCAGACTAATATTTATCCATCCTTGAATATTGTCTGATGAAGCATAAGCTGTATTAATTGAGTGAGATAAATTTCCAATTTCAAAATCAGCGGAAACAAATACTGAAACCAAAATCAAACAATAGATTATTGCTAAATTTTTCAACCTCATTTTATCTTTTTAATTAAAGATAATTTATAAATGTTTTATTTGTAATAAAAAGAAGATTAGACTCAGGAATAAATTAAAATTATTTCTTCTTTTTTATTTGTTTTATTTTTTTAATTTTTAATTTCTTATTTTTTAAATTCCATGCAAAATATATTGCAGCAAGAATTATGAGGGATGCTAAAAAAGACTGTAAGGTAAAAAATGGAAGCTGAATCTGAGCAGGACAGGGAATAGTATTACTTCCATCTGCACACTTATCAGAAACTCTTTCAGGGTCATAATGCCAACCTCCATCATCAAAAATATAATCATCCTCATCAGGATTAGTAGCAAAATTATTTAAAAAATTCCAATTAAAACTTGCTAACCAAGAATATGTTAAAAAACCATCATCACAAGTATCATCAGTATTTTCATTAAAAATACAACTTCCGATTACTGAAACACCCCCGGTATTAACGCCCCCTGTGCAAAGAGAAGTATCAAAATGACAATTACTATTACAATATAATGTTCCTCCTGCAAAATCATCAAAATCTTGACATCCAGTTATGGGGCCCCAATCCCCTCCTTCTGATGGATTTCCATCACAGGTTTCTCCAATATTAATAACTTCATCTCCGCAAGGACCAATACCATTGCCCCCAGTACAAAGTGAGGTATCAAAAAAACAATAATCAGGATCACAAGACAAAGTTCCTTCATCTTCAGTAAAATAATCAAAATCAGCACATTCAGTAATTGTGCCCCATTCAGTTCCATCACAAGTTTCACCAGTATTTATAATCCCATTACCGCAAAATTCAGCAAATGCACTCCAGGCAGGAGCACACACCCCATTATCCCATGCACAATAACAATCATATCCTGTACCACAAACCACTTTTTCATCATCAGTATTTTCCTGGACACTCTTTTCTCCAACTAAACAGCCATCTAATTCGCATGCTACTTGGTTTGAATAATCTCTGCAAAAATTTACCTCAGCACAATCAATAACTGTAATATTCAAACCCCCACTTGTTACATCATTTACTTTAAAATAAAAATCCTCTAAATTATCTCCTTCATTTAAACTTTCAAATGCTACATCCAAGTCGGTCTGGGTAATTGTCCAAGACACACTTGCACTCCCATTAATATCAATAATTCCTGATATTGCCCTAATAAAACTATCAGAAATAATA
>JAHIHG010000012.1 GCA_018898425.1 Nanobdellota archaeon
GAACAAAAACTAAAAGATTTTGGATATTTATTTTTGGATTTAATCAAAGAGCATATTGAAGAAACCAAGATTGCCCCAGTAGAAATCTTTGAATTCTAGCTTAATTTAGCATAATTGAGGAAAAATCTAGGTCTTTTTTTAACAATCTGGGCATTATTTCCAGTTATATGTCGATAACCTAAACTTTATAAACATAAATTCTTCTAATAAATCATGGCAAGAAAAAGATTAAAAAAACATGTTCATAGATCAATGACTAGAAGGCTACAAGGATGCAAAAAAAGCAAAAAAGGTATACTTAATGATTCTAAGAAAAAGAAAGAACAAAAATTATAAAAAAACCCTTATTTCTATTCAACACCCAGTTCATAAGTAATTTTATATAATAGGAGTTCTAAGAAAATATTATGAACATATTTGATTTTTTTAAAAAAATAACCAAGAAAAACAAGGTTAAAGAAATTGTTATAAAAAAGCTGGATTTTTCTGAAATTCAGAGCTGGATTGAAAATAAAACAGAGAAAAAGAAATTTAAAGAAAAAGAAATTATTTTTAAAGTTGAAGCCAAAATTAAACATCTTGTCGAAGAGCTTAAAGAAAAAATAATAATTTTAGAGGATTTTGATATTAATGCGAAAAAAGAGCAGGACAGAATTAAAAATATTGTGGCTGATAGCAGGGAAAAATATATAGAATCTGTGGAAGAATTAATTGCAAAATTAAATAATCTGCAAGAATCAAAGCTAGAGAAATTTATTGATAAAATAAATAAGATTTTTTTTGAGTTTGATAAAAAGACATTTAAGAATTATGAAAGAGCCACAATTTTAATTGGAAAAGAAATGGCAAGCATAAAAGAAAGCCTGAAAGTTTTTTCCAAAGAACTATTAAAAATCTTTGACGAGAATAAATCAGTTATAACTTCTTTTAAACACTTTTTAATAATTAATGAAAAATTAAATATGCTTAATCAAATCAGCAAAACTTTAAAAGAAATTAATGAAAAAAAATCAAATTTAAATGAAAAACTAAATGAAAAAGAAAAAGAAAATAAAATTCTAAAGCAGAATTTAGAAAAAATCAAAACCAGTCATGCTTATCTGGAAAACCTGGCTAAGCAGGAAAAAATCAAGTCACTCAGAGAAGAGTTAAAAAAAAATATTTTAGAATTAAAGCAGATTCTTGATTTCAAGGCTCTGACTAATTTCTTTCACATAAATCCTGGACAAATGAGAATAGTTAAGGAGCATAAGGAAAATTTTCAGATAAATTTTGAAAAAGACAATGGAAAAGCAATAATTGAATTGCTAGACGAAGCACAATTAAATAATAACATAATTTTGGAAAAAATAAATCAAATCAAAACCAAAATGCAAGAAACAGCAAATCATGAACAAAACCTGCAAAAAGATGAAACTCATGAAACATATCTCAAAATAAAAGAGATTAACCTTGAGATTGATAATTTAAAAATAGAAGAATTTAAAGAAAACAAAAGAGAGGAAAAATTAAAAGCAAATCAGCAAGAACTAATGAGTGTATTAAAAAAAGAGCTTGGCAAGATAAATGTTGAGGTTGTTTGAATAAATAAAAATCATATTCAAAAATAGATAATTCTTTTTAAACAAATTGTGTAATAAAATATAAAATGCAAAACATACTCTAAAATTAACAAACAATAAATTTTTAATATAAATTTTAGTTAGTTTAATATGATAGATTATCCAATTACAATGAAAAAATCCCTTATTTCTGGAATAGGTGTTTTCTCAACAAGACTTATTAAAATGGGTGAAAGAATATGTTTTATGGAGGGAAGAGAAATGAATATCAATGAAGCAATAAAAAGAATAAAAAAAGGAACTCAAAATAATGGAGATTTATTACAAATTGATAACAATATGTACATGAGGATGATGGAATTAAATCGTTGTGTTAATCATTCTTGCAATCCTAATTCTTTCATTAGAGGTAAAAATGAACTTATTACATTAAAAGATATATTAAAAGAAGAAGAAATTACTTATGACTATTCTACAACTATGTGGGAGGATAAAGAAGAATTAAAAAATAACTTTGACGAAGATGTCTGGACAATGAATTGTAGTTGTGGTAGTCAAAATTGTAGAAAAGTAATTGACCAATTTTATTTATTACCAAATAAACTTCAAAAGTTTTATCTTGAAAATAAATTCGTGCCAGACTTTATATTAAAAAACCATTCAAAAATTAAAAATAATATTCAATCAAAATAAAAATAAGAATTAAATCAAAAATTATCTTCTTCCCCTATATCCCTGACTACTGCTTCTTCCGCCATTGCTTCTGCCACTGCTTTGCCTTGCATTTCTGCTTGGTCCTCTACTAAAACTTCTTTTATTATTATCTCCTCTATTAGTGCCTGACCTGCTATAGCTATTGCTTCTTCCACTTCCTCCTCCAAAACTTCTTCTTTTATTATCTCCCCCATGAGAGCTTAATCTATTATGACTATTGCCTCTTTCACTATCTTTTCTTCCCTGATTTCTTCCACTGGAATTAGTTCTATGCCTGTTATTTTGTTCTCTGCCAAAACCTCTTCCACGCGAAGAGCCAAAACCACTGCTTCTATTTGGAGAATCAACAATCATTCTTACTCTCTCAAATTGTGGAACCTTGACTTCATCAATTTTTAATTTTTTATCTTTCAAAATATTGCTAAAATTTTCATAATCCCTGCTGCATAAAACATTGACTGCAATTCCGTCTTTTCCAGCCCTTGCAGTTCTGCCAATTCTATGAATATAATCTTCACTTATTTTTGGCAAATCATAATTATAAACATGGCTAACTTCCTTGATATCAAGCCCTCTTGCAGCAACATCAGTGCATACTAAAACATTCACCCCGCCCTCACTGTTAAACTCATGCAAAACCTTGTTTCTTTTGCTCTGATTCATTCCTCCATGAATTGCTTTTGCATTAATATTAAAATTATTCAGATTATTAGTTACAAAATCAACATTTCTTCTAGTAGCGCAAAAAACCATGATTAACTTAATTTCTTCTTCTTTCAGCAAATGAACAAACAAAGAAAACTTCGAGCCATCTGGAACATCATAATAAATTTGTTTTAATTTTGAAGCATCCACATGCGCCTCAACAGAAACTTCTATTGCTTGTGTGGTATATTTTTTAGTCAAATGGTCAATCCCCATAGATATTGTGGCTGAAAAAAGTATTGTCTGTCTTTTTACCGGACATTTGTTTAATATTTTTTCAACATCAACCTGAAAGCCCATATCCAGCATTCTGTCTCCTTCATCTAAAACAAGAAAATTAACATCGCTTAAATTAAGGGTTTTTCTATTCAAATGATCCAGGATTCTTCCAGGAGTTCCAACAACAACATCTGCATTTTTTAAAAGCCTCATCTGGTTCCTGATATCCACGCCTCCGTAAATTGGCAAAACCTTTAATCTCTTGTGCTTTGAAAATTTTGCAATTGCACCTGCAACCTGCTCAGCAAGCTCTCTTGTAGGCGTTAAAATTAATGCCTGAACTTTTCCATTTTTTTCAAGATTTTCAACAATGCCTGAAGCAAATGCAAGTGTCTTTCCAGAACCAGTTGCAGAACCACCGATAATATCTTTTCCAGCTAGCACTAGAGGAATTGTTTTTTCCTGAATTTCTGACGGAATTGTAATCTTATCTCTTTCGAGCAAAGACACAAATTCACGACTTAAGCCTAGTTCTGTAAATGTTTTCATTTTGTTAATATATTATTAAATCAAGAATTAATCTTGAACACAAAACCCTTTGCAACATTATGTTCAAGGATTTGTCAACATATAATGATATTAGGGGAAATTCTGGGTTTATAAGACTATGGGTATGGCATATATTTAATAAACTCCTAATTCTTTAATCATCCATGTCAATAACAAAGCGACAAATACGTTCAGCGAAAAAATTAAAAAATACAACCAAACAAAAAGGAAAATATCCTATATTGTTAAAGCAGGTAATTGAAGTTTCAGATATTATTC
>JAHIHG010000074.1 GCA_018898425.1 Nanobdellota archaeon
ATTGTTTATTTTTTTATTAATTATGTTAAAATCATTATAACTCTCTTATTCTTTAATTTACCAATAATTTACACACTTGTATTTTTGATATTGATAATCTTTGGATTATTTATATTTGGGACAATAATAGAATTACCAATTGCTTGGACAAAAGAAATTCTATGTGATTGGAACGCAGTAAAAAATACTAATGGAGATATTTTCAGGAAAACCTTGCAAGAATTTTATAAGTATAATAAAAAGAATTCTAAACCTTCTATCAGGAGGTTTTATAATGGAGTGGTTTTACATCCTCCACAGCCTATAAGGTTAAAAATAATTAAATATATTGAAAAATTGAGGGATAAAAACTCTTCTCTCAACCTAAAAAATGACTCTCCCAAACCCACACACAAAGTTTATAAAGAAGAATGAATTAATCAAATTATTAGTAATAGTCGGTAAGGAGAGGCGTCTCGCTGAAAGGCGGGACGGTAAGCCACTCCCTATTTTTGGAGGTTTTTTATGAGAGTTCTTATATTAATTGATGCTAAAAATTTTGAAAATGGAGTAATAAATCTATGTAAAGAAAGGGGAGAATTTAGATTTATAGATTTTAATAGGCTTAATATGTTTCTTTTGAATTATTTAAAAAATAATATTCAATATAAAAATTGTAATCTTTCTCATGTAAGAACGTATTTTTATACAGGGCAATATACAGATTCACTTATTAAGAAAATTGAGAGATATTTAGAAAGAAAGCCAGAAGAAACAGATGTTATTCAACCTATTATAAAAAGATGTAAAAAAGAACAAGAAAAACAAGAAAATTTTTTTAAAATAGCTAAAAATTATTATTTTTTCGAAATTAAAGCAAAACCATTACAGTTCAGTTATTCTGATACTAAAATATTTCAAAAAGGTGTTGATGTTCAATTAGCAGTTGATTTAGTTGATTTTGCTCATAAAGATGTTTATGATCTTGCTATATTACTTTCCGGAGATATTGATTTATTAGAATCAGTAATTAATGCGAAAAATATGGGAAAACAAATTATTGTTTTTGGAGATGAAAGTGTAACAGCAGAGGAAATAAAAAGGGTAGCTGATATATTTATAGATATACATAAATTAAAAGAAGAGGAGTTAAATAAATTTACTCATATATCAAAATATTAAAAATGCTAGACACAAACCTAAAATCAAAAATAAATAAATATAAATTAATACCAATAAATATAAACATTTATAAATATAATTTTACTAGTAAAATTAGAATATTCCCTGGTGATCTTACGGGGTCGCCAGATGACTTTTTTCTAGGAAATTATTTAAACTTGAGGGAGAATTTGTAATTATGGAAGAGACATTAGTTTTTGTTGATGAAGGATTATTAAAAGAATTGGTAGAACATTTTGGTGATGGAAAAAGATTAAAATTTGACAAGTTTGAGTTTGCAAAAAGACTTGCCAAAAAACAAGGTTTATTCTGTAAACATTTGTTTTATTATACCTGTCCACCATTTCAATCAGATGCTCCTACAGAAGATGAAGCAAATAGAAAAAAAGGACATGATAAATTTGTAAACGCACTTTCAAAAAATAAAGATATAACTATTAGGGAAGGAAGATGTCAAAGATTAAAAAATGAAGAAGGTGAATTTGAATATCATCAGAAAGAAGTCGACAATCTACTAACTATTGATATGGGGCATATTAAAGATGATTTTCCAGATATTAAAAAAATAATCTTGGTTTCTTCTGATACGGACTTTTGCCCCTCTATTAAAGATGTAAGAAAAAGAAATAGTATAGAAGTAATTTTGTATACTTATTTTGATAGAGAAAGAAAATCAAAATTCTCTTTGTCAAATGAATTGATAGATTGTTGTTCAAATTATTTTAAGTTAACAAAAGAAGATTTTACTTCTTGCCCAATAAAGTGGAAAAATAAAAAATGACATCATCACAACAACTCGTAAGTAAATTATGGAACTATTGCAATGTACTTAGAGATGATGGACTTTCTTATGGAGATTATGTGGAACAGTTAACATATCTTTTATTTTTGAAGATGGATGATGAAAGGAAAAAAACCCCTTATAATAAAAAAAGTGATATTCCTAAAAAATATAACTGGCAATCTCTTTTAGATAAAGAAGGTCCAGAATTAGAAACAAATTATATTGAATTGTTGAATGAATTAGGAAAAGAAACAGGAATTATTGGAGTTATATTTAGAAAAGCCCAAAATAGAATACAGGATCCTGCCAAATTAAGAAAGTTAATTGTTGATTTAATAAACAAAGAAAATTGGTTAAATTTAGACGCAGATATTAAAGGTGATGCTTATGAAGGACTTTTGGAAAAAAATGCTGCAGATGTTAAAGGTGGAGCAGGGCAATATTTTACTCCAAGACCTTTAATTAACGCAATTGTTAATGTGATGAAACCAGAACCTGGAATGAAGATCCATGATCCTGCTTCTGGAACAGGAGGTTTTTTACTTTCTGCATATAATTTTATTAGAGACAATTATAAATTAGACAGAGATCAACAAAAAGAATTAAAACATGATACTTTTTCAGGAAATGATATTGTTCCAATGGTTGCAAGACTTTGTGTGATGAATTTATATCTACATGGAATAAATGGTGAACAAAGCCCAATTAGTCTTGAGGATTCTTTAAAGAAAAATCCAGGAGCAGTTTATGATATGGTTTTAACAAATCCTCCTTTTGGTAAAAAATCTTCTGAAACAATTGTAACAGAGGAAGGAAAAACTTCTAAACAAACTTTAACAATTGTGAGAGATGATTTCTGGACACAAACAAGTAATAAGCAGTTAAATTTTTTGCAGCATGTAAAAAGTATATTAAAAATAAATAGAAAAGCAGCAATTGTTCTTCCAGATAATGTCTTGTTTGAAGGAGGTGCAGGAGAAATTATAAGAAAAAAACTAATGGAGACTTGTGATTTACATACAATATTAAGATTGCCTACAGGAATATTTTATGCTCAGGGGGTAAAAGCTAATGTTTTATTTTTTGATAAAAGAGAAGCATCAAAACAGTCTCAAACTTCTAAAATATGGATTTATGATTTAAGAACAAACAAACATTTCACATTAAAAGAAAATCCCTTAAAAGAAGAAGATTTAGATGATTTTGTAAAATGTTTCAATCCAAAA
>JAHIHG010000075.1 GCA_018898425.1 Nanobdellota archaeon
ATCTTTACTTTTCTTTTATTAAGAAAATCCCTAATTTTTTTCCAACCCTTTAGTTCAATAATAAAAGTATTATTTGATACTTTGATATTTTTATATTTATTTAACAATCCTTT
The DNA here is from genome assembly GCA_018898425.1 of Nanobdellota archaeon. GTDB lineage: Archaea > Nanobdellota > Nanobdellia > Pacearchaeales > GW2011-AR1 > JAHIHG01. The sequence goes on from JAHIHG010000075.1 coordinate 114, forward strand.
TCTTTCATAGACATATTTGCCCTTATTCGATTTATCAAGATATCCGAATAAATTTTTAGATATTAAAGATCGTTGAGAACCACTTAATTTTCTATTTGTATATGTGACAAGTTTGGCTTTCATATATTTATAAAAACCCAAAGGTTTATAAATATTACGTAATTACTATTACGTAATAGATATTCAGTAAAAAGAGGTGTAAAAATGAAATTTAAACTCAGACCAACAAAAGTTTCCAAAGAAAGTATTAGAAATTTATCAGTTAAATATAGTCGTAAATTGAGAAAGGAAAATGCAAATACGCTGAAATTAATATATAAACTTCATCTAGGGTTGATTTATTTATATTTCGATAATTCGCGAAGCCAACTAAAGAAATTATTCTTTCCAGTAATTATGGCTAATCTAATAGAGAATGGATCAATAAATTCAGTAATCAAAGAATATAGAGAATCAAAAAAACTTTATTCTCATTCTTATACTATGCGAATTCTCAACCAATTAGATAGAGACGATAGTCTAGAGATTAGTAAAATTTTTAGAGAAATAATGTTTAAAATTCTCAAGAAAAATAAGTTTTCAAACAAAGGCTTTATAGTCGCTATAGATATTACAATAAAACCATTTTATGGAAATAAGAAACTTTGTATGGCAAAAGGATGCAAAAATAAAAGTGGAACAAATCAAGGAATTCATTATCTTACTGCTTCTCTTGTTGAAGAAGGAGTAAGGTTCAACTTATTATGCATACCTATCTCGTCGCTGACATCAGTTAAGAGAAAAGTTGAAGAAATGATAAAAGAGATCGAGAAAATTGTTTCTATTAAACTTCTGTTTTTTGACAGAGGTTTTGGTAATGGAATATATTCCAGAATCATCAATAATTTGAGGCACAAATTCTGCTCGCCAATAACAAAAAATGACAAACTAAAAGAAATTAAAGAATCAATAAAAAGGCAATCAAAACCAAGAAAAGATAAATACGATATCATTGTGATGGATTATACTTTTTCTGAAAATAGATCAATAGAATACCAAGAGAAAGTTAAGCTTATAGCCCTTCATGAAAATAATGAAATATATTTTTTTATAACAAACATATACAATTTATCGATGGAGAATTATTATAATCTAATAAGTGCTTACAGATACCGATGGGGAATTGAAACAAACTATAGAGTTGATAATATTTTTAATCCATTGACATCATCGATAAAGGCGACAATAAGGTACATGCTGATGCAAGTATCAATGATAATTCAAGATTTGTGGACATTAGTAAATTTTCTTTTTCATGATGAAGATAAAAAACAGCCTCGAGAAAAATTCAAAAAAGATTCATTAACCTCGATTATCAAAGCAAGAGTGAAAAAATTGGATTTTATTTGGCGACCCATTATTACAGCCGTTCAGTTTAAAAGACAAATGGGGGCTATTTTTACATAGGATACTTATCTTTTTGTGAAAGTTTAGCTAGATGGAAATCTGTTTTTCTTAATGATTTTAGATGAACTTAATTATTTGGTGTTTCGGAAATGAAATTTTTTAGATTTATTAGTTATAATAGTTTTCAGTTAAGAGATTCTAGTGGTTGAAATTTGTGTGGGGGTTCAATCAACTGCACTTGGCAATAAATTTATAAACCTTAATTTTTCTATTATATTATTATTCTTTAATAATTAAGAGTTAAAGGATAGTTGGAGCAAAAAGTGATATTTATAATAAAAGTTACAACAAACAAAGAAGAAAGAGCAGTAGATATGATCTCTGACAGAATTAAAAAGAAAAATTTAGATGTTTTTTCTGTTTCAAGACCTCATGGTTTAAGGGGGTATGTTCTTTTAGAAGCAGAAAATAGAGATTCTGCAGAAGAAGCTGTTTTTAATCTTCCTTATGTAAAAGGAATTATTGGAAAAACAATTGGTTATGAAGAAATAAAAAATATGGTTGAACCCTCTGCAACTACAATTACTATTAAAGAAGGAGATATTGTTGAAATGATTGCAGAACCTTTTAAGAAGGAAAAAGCAAAAGTTATAAGAATAGACAAGCAAAAAGAAGAAGTTGTTGTAAGTTTATTAGGAGCAGTAGTGCCATTGCCTGTTACAGTTAAATTAGATAATGTTAAAGTTATAAGGCGTGAAGAATATGAGGAGGAAGAAGATGAATAAAGAAAAATCAAGATTATATGAGATTTTAAATAAATCTGAGAATATTTGCATAGAAGTGGATTATTTAGCAACAGAGTTACATAAGGATTGCTATGACGAAATTATTCATTTAAATCTTTCTGATGATGCTGGGGCAATTTCTAGAGATTATTCAGAAAAAGTTTCACTTCTCTCAAAATCTTTTAAAAATATAATCCAAGAGTTTAGTAAAATAAATACAAACTTTAGCAAGAAATTAAATAAATATTTTGAAGAAAAATAAAAATGAGAATTAAACTTTTAGTCGAGGGTGGAAGCATGAAACCAGGTCCTGCTTTAAGTCAAAAATTAGGACCAGCAGGAATTAATATTAACCAGGTTATTCAAAAAGTAAATGAAGCAACAAAAAATTTTGATGGATTGAAAGTTCCTGTTGAATTAGATGTAAACCCTTCTACAAAAGATTTTGAGATTATGGTTTTTTCACCTCCTGTTTCTGAATTGCTAAAAAAAGAATTAGGCATTGCAAAAGGTTCAGGAATGCAAATTAAATCAAAAATAGCAAATGCATCAATAGAACAAATTATTTTAGTAGCAAAAACAAAATTACAAAACATGCTTTGCAAGGATTTAAAATCAGCAGTAAAAACAGTTGTTGGAAGTTGCGTGAGCCTGGGAGTTTTAGTTGAAAACAAGCCTGCTGCTGAAATTGAGCAAGATATTGATGAAGGAAAATATGACAAGGAAATTAAAGAAGAAAAGACAGAAGTTTCTGCTGAAAAAAAAGCAGAATTAGAAAAATATTTTGCAGAAGTAAAAGACAAGCAGGATAAATTAATGAAGCTAGAAGAAAAAGAAAAAGAAGAGAAAGAACAAGCTAAAGAAGTAAAACCAGAAGAAAAAGTAGAGGACAAAGCAAAAGAAGAGAAAAAAGAACTGCCAAAAACTAAAAAGAAATAATTTTGTTAAATCAAAATAATTCTGTTATTCTTAACATATTTTATATTAACCTTAACATAATTTCTGTTATCTTTAACAGAAAACTTTATAAATAATAAAACTATTCTGATTATATGACATCAATCCAGGAGCATGAAAGAAAAGTCAAAGAATTACAAGAAGATATTAATGAAAAAATAAACAGGAGCATTTTACTTGAAAGGCAAGAAGTAATTGGTTTTTCTGCATCAGAATTATCCTCTAATCTTTTTGCTATTTTTCTTCATAAAAAGAATCTGATTAATTTAGGATTTAATATGAATCACAGATTTTTTGCTTCTGTGAAAAGGGCAAACTCTGTATTTGATTTTGAATTTAAGAATAAAAATAAAATAATTGAATTAATGATAAAACAAGAAGAGTTTAGAAATAAATTATGCTACGGAAAAGCTGAAAATATAGAAATTGTTAAAAAAGCTTTGGAAAATTTAAATGAATTAAAACAGGAAATTGAAAATGCAAATCATTAAAATTACATATATTTATTGTTTTGTGAATTTTATCTTTGAGAAAATCAAAGAAGAAGAGATAGAAGAAATTATTTTATTTGGCTCATTTGTTTCTGGAATGCAGGATAAAGAAAGTGACATTGATTTGTTTATTGTGCCTTCAAATAAGCAGGAAAAAAATATAAAAAAATTAGAAATTAAAATTAAAAATATTTTAAATGAGTTTGAATTAAGGCAGGAAGAAAAACCAAGTTTTAGCATTTTTGTGGACGATATGGGAAAAAATAAATATAAAGAGCTAAAAAAAGAAATAGAGGGAAATCATCTGGTTCTTTATGGGAAAAAAAGTTTTATAGATAAAAAAAAGAATTACTGTCTAATTAAATATAAGTCAGGTAAGAATTTAAAAATAAAAATGAAACTTACAAGAAAACTTTTTGGTTATGAAATGAAAAAAGCAAAGAAAACCTATAAGCAAAAGGGAATTGTAGAAACTTTTGGAGGAGAAAAATTTGCTGAAAACACAATTAAAATTCCCCTGAATCACAGAGACAGGATATTAAGTGTCCTGAAAGAATTTAAGGTTTCATATCAGATTTTTGATGTATGTTTTTTTGAGTGAAGAAAAATAAAGAAATAGATTATTTATAATTTAAATTTATTTGAAATTTTATCTAGTTTTACTGCATATTTTAATCTTCAGTTATTGGGAGATTTTAAGGAAATGACTAATTTTTTGGATTATTCTTTTGCAAAGGCTAATAAAAACAATTGGTGTCTTTATAGAAAAGCTCAAGTAGCAAAATTTATTAAGGAGGTAAAACCTTTAAAATTTAGATATGGGGCTATGGGGTAGCCTGGTAGCCTTTCAGGTTTGGGACCTGACGACCCAAGTTCAAATCTTGGTAGCCCCATTTTACAAAACTTTAAAAACCAAATTTATTAACCTAATACTAAGATGACTACAAAATCAAAAAAAACAAAATCAGCAGGAAGATTTGGAGCAAGATATGGCAAAAGAGCCAAGGACAAATTAGTTAAAGTAGAAACAAAGCAAAGAGTAAAGCAAAAATGTCCTTTTTGCAAACAATTAAAAGCAAAAAGACTTTCAAAAGGAATATGGAAATGTTCAAAATGCGATAAAAAATTCGCATCAAATACCTATTATTTAGATTAAAAAATAAAAATGAAAATTCAAAAAAACAGACAAGGAGGATTAATTCATGCGATTTCAGAGGAGGCAGTTAGAAATCGCCTTTCAGTGCTGAAAGGGAAGCTTCTAAAAGAAACCGCAGGTGTCTTTTAAATGACAAACTATAAATGTTTTAAATGTGGAAAAAAGATAACAAACAAAATTCTTGAAAAAAGATTTGTTTGTCCATTTTGCGGAAGCAAGATTTTTTTTAAACCAAGAACAAAAGTAAAAACAATAAAATCTGATTAAATGAAAAATTCTGATTCAAAAATACAAGAAATCCAATTTTTAGAGCAAAATCTTCAAAATTTATTAATGCAAAAACAAGCTTTTCAAATGGAATTGTCTGAAACCCAGGCTGCATTAAAAGAACTTGAAAACTCTGGAGAAGAGGTTTTTAAGATTGTCGGGCAATTAATGATTAAATCAGATAAGGGCAAGATGCAAAAAGAACTTGCAGAAAAAGAAAAAATCATTAATTTAAGAACAACAACAATTGAAAAACAAGAGAATTCATTATCAGAAAAATTAACTAGTTTAAGAGATGAAATTATGAAATCAATGAAAAAATAGTTATATAATTAGTCCCAAAAACTAGCATTATCTCTTCTTCAAACCCCCAAAATTATATTATTCTAATCTCTTTCTATTATTTTCAAATTTAACTCTATTTTCTAAATCAAAATATCTTTATTTATCTCTTTAATTGACATTTAAGCCTATTTGCATAATTAAACTAAATTATATCAAACATATACAAAAAATTTGCGAAATCTTTATAAATATATCATATGTAATTTGATTATGGTTTTCGATAAAATAAAAAAAGCATTTTCAAGTTCCATTTCCGGGGAAGATTCAGGAGAGGAATATATAGAGATTGATTTAGGAAAAGAAGAGAAACAAAATAAAGTTCTTGTGAAATTATTCGCATTAAAACAATATGAAGAAGTTAATGAAATCTTGAATTCATTGAGGGAAGGATATACTATTGCTGTAATTGATATAAAACTACTTAGGCAAAAAGATTCAATTGAATTAAAAAGAGCAATTTCAAAAATTAAGAAAACAACAGATGCCCTTGAAGGAAGCATTGCTGGTTTTGGAGAAAATATTGTTATTGTAACCCCTTCTTTTGCAAAAATCCATAAAGAACCTGCAAAAACAAAAGAAACCAAAAGCAGATTTGATGATTACTAAGGTTTTACAAGATTAATTCTACTACAATTATTTATATAAACCTTAATATTGTAATTTTATAAAATGGATAAAGGAAATTATTTATTTTTAGGGGATTTAGTCGATTTAATAGATGGAATAAGCAACCGCCCAGGAGGTTTGAGGATTAGGGATTCTGAAAGGTCTAGATTAATTAAGAATTTTTTATCAACTCCACTTTCTAATCCAAATAACTTTTTTCAGGCATTACCTGACAATTCTGATTATAAAACTTATTTAGAAGAATCAGGAAGATTATATTCATTATCTTTTAGAAAGTTATTTTTAAATGAAAATATCTCTGCACAAGCCCCTTTATCCCCCTTAGATAATTTAAAATTATATTTAATGAAAAAAACAAAAGTTTATAGTTCAGATGCTCTCTTAAAAATATTAATACAAGAGCCTGAATTAAGAAAATCTATCAGGAATGCTGAGTCTAGATATTCTCTATTAGCAAAACTAAGAATCCAAGATGAAAACAATACAATTCTTAGACCTTTTTTTATTATTCCTGGCTCAGATGGAAAGAAAATTTCTTTTTTAGAAAATTTATATCAAAAATCCTATCCTAGTAAAAGACTTTTTGGACTAATTCCAAGTAGAAAAGAGGAAAAAGTAGAATCTTTATATGATTCACTTTAACTAAAACTTTAAAACTTCTATATTCTTTTTCATATTATGAAAACTTTATTTATTCATGCTAAAATAAACTCTGAAATAGATAAATCTAAGATAAATTCTATTTCTAACAAACTTCCAAAAAATATTGCTATTGCTTATTCTATCCAGTATCAGGAGATTGCCAAAGAAATTAAAAAAATACTGTCAAAAAACCACAAAATAACAAAATTTGTCCAGGTTTTAGGATGTAGTCATCCTGTTTTTTCAAAATCTACAAAAGCAATTTTGTTAATAAGTTCTGGAAAATTTCATGCAGTTTCTCTTGCTTTTGAAACCAAACTTCCTGTTTATGTTTTAGAAAATAATTATCTCACACAAATTTCAAAAAAAGAAATAGAAATATTTGAGCAAAAACAAAAAGCATCTTATGTTAAATTTCTTAATTCAAATAAAATTGGAATATTAATCTCTACAAAACCTGGACAGCAAAACTTGAAAAAAGCCATGGATTTGAAAAAAACAATAAAAAATAAGAATTCTTATTTGTTTTTGTGCAATAATATTAACATCAATGAGTTTGAAAATTTTGAAATAGATTCATGGATAAATACAGCATGCAGAAGAATGGATTTAAATGATAACTCTATTATTAATATGGATAAAATTAAATGATAACTTTTGTTCATTTTGCTTTTGACATTATAATTTATCTTTTGCTGGGAAAATTAATGCCCACTAATTTATTTGACTTAATTCTGCTTTTTTCAGTTAATCTTATTGATTTGGATCATTTATTTTCCAAACCTATTTATCATCCAAAAAGAAACCCCTTTATAACTCATTTTTTACATAAACAATGGAAAATGTTATTAATAATTGCTCTTTTAATGCTATTGTTTAGACCAGTTTTATTTTTAGGAATTGGACTTCTTTCACATTTATTTTTAGATTATATTTATGTAAAAATTTTAGTTAAATATTAAAAACTATTTTATCTTAAAATAAAATTAAATCTTAGTAATAGAGAATACTGATTTTAGCGCTACAATTATAACTGCTGGGATAAATAAAACTAATAATGCTCCAAATACTTCTTGTCCAATAATTCCTATTTTAGTAATGCCAAGCAAAGAACCTCCCAGCCTGTCAATTACACCTTCTAAACCAAATTTACTCACAATTACTAAAACTGTTCCTGCAAGAAGAAATGTGTTTATGTCCTTTGTTCTTACATTAATAGACCCAATTGTGATGCCCATTGCAACAAGAAGAATATAAAATAATTGATTAAATTTTACAAAAGCATCAATTGAAAAGGATTTTATCAGTGCAATTATAATAGCTAAAAGAACTCCTATTAAAAATGCCCATGCTCCAAAAGAATTTTCCTGAGATTTAATCCCCATTTTATATTTTTTTATAAGCTTTAAAATATATAAACCTTTTGAATTCTTTTTTAAGGTTACAAATTTGCATATAAACATTTATAAATTTTAAAAAATTGATTTATAAAAATGGTGAAAAGATTATTTTTTAGTTTAATAGTAATTATTTTATTACTGCAAGCTATCAGTGCTATTAATACTGAAATAAAAGTTAAGACCATACCTAATCATGAAGTTCAGATAACTATTTTAAAATCAGCCACAGATTCTTCTGTTTTGCAGAGTTTTAAAAACAATTCAGATGAATATGGGGATGTTTCTTTTATTTATTCATCTGATGGATCTAAATTTGGATTAATTGTTTTTATAAAAAAAGATGGTAATAAGTTGATATGGGAGAAATTTACAGAAAATTATAATGTTGGAGAAAGTGTTTATATTGAATTAGCTCCAGACTGGTTCGAATTTATAGCAACTCCAAATAAAACCCTTGAAATAAATGAAACCAATGAAACATTAGAAGCATTAGAAGAAAATGAAACTTTGGAAATGATGAATGATTCTGTAGTTACTGAGGATTTGGTAGAAGAAAAACAAGATTCGAAATTATTTGGCTATGCAATTTTTGAAGGGGGCAAATTTTCCTTAAAAAAAGGAGTTTATTATGGGTTTGGAATAATTATTCTTTTAATTGGATTTGCTGCATTATTAATAATAAGAACCAGGTTAAAAGCACCTGGAAAAGAAATTAGAATTAAAAAATTAAGCGAATTAAATGCTGAAAGACAGGAACAAATAGAAAATGATGACGAGCGAATACAAGAAGCAGAACAAAAAATTAAAGAAGCTCAGGAAGAAATAAAGAAAATAAAAGAATCCAAAGAATCTGCAAAAATAAAAAATAAAGAAAAAATAGAACAAGTTAAAAAAAAGCTAATAGAAGATGAAAAAGAGCTTATAAGATTAAGACGCGGGGAAGAATAGTTTTTTATTTAATTTCAAATAATCCCAATTATATTTTATAGCCAATATTTATCACTATCTTTAATATCTTAAGCATTACAAATAAAATTAATTTAGTTTAAATAATTATTAATATCTGGATACTACATTAATATATTAATACATATAATTTTATAACCCTGACTTCACAATATAATTCATTCATAATAATTGTTTTTATTTATCTTTTTTAATTTATATAATCCACAATAGAAAACCTTATAAACCATCGTAACTCGAAAATGATTACAAATGAAATCCAAAAATTTGAGTTTATTATTTGCAGGTGTTCTTTTATTAGTTTTATTTGCAAGTTTTATTAGTGCAGTAGCTCTTAATGGAATTAGTTTAGTATCAAGTCCGCAAAATATTTCCCATGATGCTGGTTCATTTGATATAGTTTTTAATTTAACAAATGAAGGAATTGCGGGAGTGCTATACTGGGATTTATCTAATTTTACATCTTCACAGGCAAGTTTAGCTTTTTCTTTTGATGATTTTAATATTGCTGTAGGTAATACTACAAATCCTACAACAGAAACAATTACTGCCACAATTTCTTTTAATGCATATCAAACAGGAACTATTACAGGTAATATTAATGTGGGAAATACTGCTACTTTAACTGATGAATCACTTGCTTTTTCTGTTCCAATCACTGCTTCATCTTCTCTTTCAGTTTCTTCTGCAACAATCGCTTCAGGAGCAACTTCAACCACTTTCACTGTTACAAATAACGGAAATGTACCTTTAACAGGCATTACATTAACTGCTTCAGGAGACTTTGATGTTACATTATCTTCTTCAACAATTTCATCTTTAGCTGCTGGAGCTACATCAAGTGCTATTACTGCAACTATAGCTGCTGATGATTTAGATGATTTAAACTTTGGAACAAGCACAGTAACAATTAATGCTTCAGCTACTGGAGTTAGTGCTACAGGAACTATTACAACTTCTGCTAATTATTGTTCATTTGATAATGATGGAGATTTAGAAATTAGCATAGAGAGTATTGATAATAAAGGTATTTCTGGAACTAAGTTTGGAGATGATGAAGAATGGTTTCCATTAAGCGAAATAGAAGTGGAAATAGAAGTGAGAAATGAAGGAGATGAAGATGTGGATAATATTGAAATTGAATGGGGATTATACAATTCAGACACCGGAGAATGGGTTATAGATGATACTGAATCTGATTTTAATCTTAAAGATGGAGATGATAAAACAATAATTATAACATTTCAAATAGATGATATTGATGAATTAACTGATGGAAATTTCATATTTTATGCTAAAGCTACAGGTGAGATTGACGGAGGAACTTATGACGGAGATGATACATGTATAAGTGATTCACAATCTATTGATATAATAATTGAAAATGATTTTGTAGTTTTGGACAATACTGAATTTCCAGAACCAGTTTCTTGTGATTCAGATGTTCAGATTACAGCTGATGTCTGGAATATTGGAGAAGATGATCAGGATGATGTTTATGTTAAAATTTATAATTCAGAATTAGGGATTAATGAAAAAATTAAAATTGGGGATATAGATGCTTTTGACAAAGAAAAACTTAATGCAGTGATAAAAATTCCAGAAAATGCAAAAGAAAAATCATATAATCTTTTATTTGAAGTATATAATGACAATGATGATATTTATGAAAATGATTATGATGATGAGGAATCAAAATTTGAATTAGAATTAAAAGTAGAGGGAGGGTGTGTATCAATTTCAGATTCAACTATAACAAATAATGCAATTGTTTCTGCTAATTTACAGTCAGGAGGCAAAGCTGGAGAAGAATTAATAATTAAGGCAGTTATCACTAATCTTGGGAATGATTTTGCTACTTATAGTGTAAATGTTGCAGGATATGCTGACTGGGCAACTTCGCCAGTTGTTGAACCTAAAGTAATTCTTGTTGCAAAATCAGGCTCAGAAGAAGTGCTAATCACATTAAACGTGAATAAAGATGTTTCAGGAGAAAAAACTTTTGACATAGAATTAATGTCTGGAAATAGTTTGATTGTAAAACAGCCTGTTTCAGTTATGATTGAAGGCTCATCAAGAAATTTTATGACAGGAGGAATTATTGCCAAAGATAATCTTTATTTATGGGGAATTGGAATACTTAATATAATTCTTGTTATTATAATCATAGTTGTGGCAGTAAGAGTAGCAAAACAATAAAATGAGTGATAACAAAATTTATTCTAGCATAGAATTAGATGAGGCATTAACATTGTATCATATTCTTAAGATTTATCAAAGCAATAATTCTCATGAAAGTGAGGGGAGATTTAATGCTACTAAAAGAGAAGTTCTGACTTTTATCAATAAGGTTGAACAAGCATCATTTAAAGATGAACCTATTTTTAAAAAAGTAATAAAAGATTTGATTTGTGATTATAATTTAAACAAATAATTATTTCTTCTTAAAACTAAATTCTTGCAAAGCTTTTCTATTAATTACAAATGCTCCTATTAAATATCCTATTAAACTTCCTGCAATCACATCACTTAAAAAATGCAGTCCAAAATAAACTCTTGATAATGCAACTAATCCTGCAAAAATAATCCAGATATACTTGAATTTGGGAAACTCTTTTGATATAACTGGGATTGCGCAAAAAACAAGCATTGCCTGAAATGATGGAAAAGAAAAATTCCATATAAGATGGCTGGCTTTTTCAAGTATTGGAAGAATAGAAACCATTTCTTGCTGAAAAGGCCTCAATCTTTGAATAGAAATCTTCAATATAAAACTAATAATTACAGATAAGCCTAATGAAACCCATAAAGGAAGAAGATATTTTCTTTTATGATCTTTTATTAAAAATAAGCTTGTTAAAAAAAAGAAAATTATTAGCTCAGAACTGATAAAAGTTATGCCCAAAAACACTTCATTAAGAAAATTATTTCTTATTAAAGAAATTCCTTTTGATATTTCAGAATCAAAATACAAACTTACAATTCCTAATAAAATTATTAAAATGATTATCAAACTCTTTTTGTTCATTATTTCACCAAACCTAAATTATTTAAATACATTTCTACTTCATTAATTATGAAAAAATCACAAAAAGAATTATTTGATATTGCAGCAAGGTATATTATTTTAATCTTAATTTCATTTTCAGGACTCTGGATTTTTTATTTTATTTTTTCTCCAATAACTATTTATTTAACTGCTTTTTTACTTAAAATATTTTTTCAAACTTCAGTTATAGGCGATGTAATTGTTTTAAAAAATCATTTTTTAATACAGATGATTAATGCATGTGTTGCAGGTTCTGCTTATTATTTATTGTTTATTTTAAATCTCTCTATTCCCAAAATAAATCTCAAAAAAAGAATTAAGATGATTTGTTTTGCTTTTGGTTCTTTTTTAGTTGTAAATATTTTGAGAAT